>JAYEJT010000137.1:0-9006 GCA_034660675.1 Elusimicrobiota bacterium | reverse complement strand
TCCCGTAAAATTCGGATTCATCATCCGGCCTTTATCTATCACAAGATTTTCGGAAAGAGCGTATCCTATCCCCTGAAGGCCTCCTCCCTGTATCTGGCCTTCGGCCTGCTGCGGATTCACGGCTTTGCCTATATCGTGGGCACTTATAAAATTCAGCACTTCCACATGGCCTGTTTCTGTGTCAACCTCAACTTCCGCGATCATTGTTGACCAGGTATAAACAAAATAAGGATTGCCCTGCCCGTCTTTTTCGCCGAAAGTCGTTCCCTCAACGCGGAACCAGCCGGAATGGCTCAAATGCACCCTTTCCGCCCAGCATTCCTCTATAATTTTTGTGTACGAAACACGCTTCTTTCCTATTTTATAAAAACCATTTTCGGCTAAAACCTTACCCTTCGCTTTAAGTTTTTTTCTGACTATTTTGTCTATTCGTTTGCGTATGACTTTACACGCGTTCATCACCGATGTGCCGCTCATAACGGTTGTACGTGAGGCCACGGTCGGCCCCGAATCCGGAACACGGGATGTATCGGTGGGTATCATGTCCACAAGGTCATAGGGCGCGCCGAGACTTTCGGAAGCAATCTGAGAAAGAACGGTGCGGGCGCCCTGCCCCATCTCGGTGTTGCCCACAGCGATGAGAACACTTCCGTCGGGTTCGATCTGCACAAACGAACCGCTTTTTGCCAGATACTGGCCTCCTGCTCCTAGCCCCACCCCGTAAATCGAGGCAGCCATGCCTATTCCGTATTTTTTTACGCCCTTACGGGCAGACGGTTTTTTCCATTTTCTTGACCAGCCCGCCGACTTTTTTGAAAGAGAAATTGTTTTCATCAGCCCTATGCTTTCGGTTATTTTCTGGTTTGTCGCCGTTGTACCGCCTTTTTTTATGGCATTGATTTCGCGCAGTCGCGCCGGGTTCATGTTTAATTTTTCGGCAAGCATGTCTATCAGCGATTCGTTCGCAAAGGTCACCTGCGGCTGACCGAAACCGCGGTAAGCTCCGCTCGGCACCTTGTTTGTCGCCGCAGCGTAAGTTTCAATAAACACATTGTCTATCTCGTAAGGCCCCGAAGCGTGGACGGTACCTCTCCACAAAACAATGGGGCTGAGTGTTGAAAAAGCCCCTCCGTCAAGGATATATTTCACTTTGCAGGAAACGATCCTGCCGTTTTTCATGGCTCCGTATTTTATTTTTGCCCAGCCGGGATGTCTTTTTGACATGGCCTGAAAATCCTCTTCCCTTGTGTATATGAGCTTAACCGGCCTGCCGGTCCGACGCGCGAGCATTGCCGCGTGACCGGACACGATTGAGGGCACATCTTCTTTTCCGCCGAAAGCGCCTCCCGTCGTCTGCTGAATTACGGTTACCTTGTTGTAAGGCTCCCCCAGCACTTTCGCCACAGCGTCCTGCACGTAGAACGGGCACTGCATCGTGCCGTAAACATTCATTCCGCCGTCATCCCGGGGCACCGCGAGGGCACCCATCGTCTCAAGATATGCGTGCACCTGATAATTCACCGTAAAAGTGTCTTCTATCTCAACATCGGGTTTAGTTTTTTTTATGTCACCTTTTTTAACGGTGAATTTTTTAAAAACATTGTCTGTTCCGTAGATCCTGGGGCTTTTTTTCTTCATCGCCTCCAGCGGGTCAAAAACCGCGGGTAGTTCTTTATATTTGATTTTCACCAGCTTCGCGGCGAGCCGCGCCGTGTCGCGATCCTCCGCGGCGACGAGCGCCACGGCCTGACCCTGAAATTTTGCGACCTTATCCGCCAGGAAAGGATAATCCTGAAAAACCAGCGGCACCCTGTTGTCGCCCGGCACGTCTTTGGCGTAGAAAACGCCCTTTACTCCGGGAAGCCTGCGGGCGGCAGAATCATCTATGCCGGTTATTTGTATGTGCGGCGCGGGAGATCTCACCGTCGCGGCATAAAGCATGTCCGGCACTTTTACGTCATTGATGAAAAGAGACTGCCCCGTCACTTTTGAAAATGCGTCTTTTCTCACGACCGATTTTCCGACAAAATTAAGTTTACTCATTTTTACATTGGTATTCTAACAATAAATGCCCCCGAAGTAAAGAAGTAAAAGTGCCAGTAAGGGTGCCAGGGGTTGACTTTCGTGACTTATTTGCCATGCTTCCCTAATGCCCTAAATATACTTGACGGTGTTCTATTCAGTTCTCTCGCAATATTTACTGCCGGATAATTCTCTTCATAAAGCGTTTTCATAATTTTACTTCTGACCTTCGTTATACTCCTTACGCGGCTTTGGCTTTTTAACTCCGCCAATTTCACCCCCTCAATTTCACATAACGCTATTAACCTTCTCTTGATTTCTGCTGGAATACGTCGATCATAAAAACACCGGCCTTCTCTCCCTGATTTCCTGCGGTTTATCGCTGTTTCTTCTCCCTCGTACCCTATATATTTTTTAAACTCATGTATTTCTGCCGGCTCAGTATCTATCAGCTCCTTGTATTTATTCTCCCCCGTTTTCCCTTCAAATCTCGGCGCCCGCGTCAACTTCACATCATCCTTCAACGCAATACCCCTGTAAAACCAGTCGGAACTCCAACGGTATTGACTGCTTAACTCAACTATCCCGGCACGCACGGCATTCCTGTGTATGTAAATGATCAATCGTTCCAGATAGCGGTCTTTTAAGACAATTTTCGATTTATACCGTCCTTGAAACACATGGCCGGTTTTCCCGTATTTCCTGTTATAATATTTGCTGTAGCGTGAATGCGCTATCAGAAGCACTCTTGCTAACGGGTATAGACCGCGTTTAACCAACAAATGCACATGATTTGTCATTAAACTGTATGCCCCCAGTTTTCCTTCCCCTTTCGTCAACGCCCTGTCTAATTCTTTTAGATATCTGCGGTAATCCGATTCTTCGTGAAATAATGGTTCCTGACGCTGTCCTCGGGCTACCACATGATACCAATGCCCTTCCAAATCTATTCTTGGCGACCTTCCCATATTACAATTTAACTCAATAAGTCACGAAAGTCAACCCCTGGCACCCTATAGGGATTTTTCGGCGAAACGCTTGAGAGCAGCCTTAAAACAGTCCATGGGCGCATAAAGAAGCCCCGCTCCTATCTGGCCTATACCGGCATCCTTGTGGGCTATGCCCGTGTTGATAAAAGGGGGCTGCTGTCTTTCCACGATTTTTCTTATATCAAACCCGACGGGAGAACCCCTGAAATTGAGATAGGGAATCTGAAAATTCGCCGATTCCCCGGCGCATATGTCATAAGTCTGTTTCGTGAATTTCATTGCGTCGTCGGGTGTCCCCCCGACAAACTTGACTATTGCGGGGGAGGCGGCCATGGCGTTGGCGCCTATGCCGGCGGATTCTGAAATAGTGGAATCCCCCAGATCGGGATTGGAATCACTTTCGTCAAAACCCGCAAAATAAAGGCCCTTGGGTATTCCTGCCGGCGCGGCGAACCACTCGTCCCCTATTCCCGCAACGCGGATACCGAGCTCCGTGCCGTTTCTGGCCATTATTGAGACAAGAGTTGAATTTTTAAGACCCGCAATCGTGTCGGCCGTTGCTTTGCAGGCGGCCATGGACACATTAAGATAACTGTGCGGATTTGATGCGATAAAATCAATTATTTCCTTTATAACGCCTTTGGCTATTCCCGTTTTAAGGAAAAGAGGGACGAGCTCTTTGATAAAAATATCCGTCGCGGCAACATTTCTGTTGTGACACTCGTCTCCCATCATCAGCGCCTGAGACGTTATTGATTTGATGTCTATGCCGTTTTCGGACTGCTGCAGAGCCTCGTTGATTGACGGCGCAAGCACTTCCTCCATCCATTTGAGATGCTTTAAAACATCCGGGGAATTCGCCCCGAATCTCAGCACTTTCCCCAGACCCTCGTTAAGCGTACAAAACGCCTTGTTGCCGAACTTTTTGTTTTCAACAACATAAACCCACATAGACGCCGACACCACTCCTGCCATCGGCCCGACGGCAGAATGATGATGACACGGTGCAAACTCTATCTCGCCGCGGTCAACAAGACTCTTCGCTTCTTTCAGATCCCCTGCCAGCCCTTCATAAACAAGAGCGCCCAGAACAGCCCCCATAACGGGCCCGCACATCCTTTCTTTTGTTACGGGAGGGCCCGCGTGAAGAATAAGATTTTTTTTCATTCCCGGGATAACGTCGATGGCCCGGGCCGTACCTATGAGAACAGGGGTGGAATCATTGATGCGCCTGACCCCCTCCGCATTGGCGGAATCTATACTGTCTTTCATTTTTTCAAGAGAATCCAGCAAAGAGGTCATTTCGGTGTCGCCTCCGGCAAACGGCGTAAATTTCGCGTTTTGCACATCAGCTCCCTGCTTTTTAAGCGCGTCATAGAAAAGCCCCACTCCCAAATTGATTATTTTTTCATTTTTAAACATCCTGTCCCCTTTTGCTGCCGGGTCACACCCGCTGTCACCGGTGATGGCTCATCGTTTGAGCTGAATTTTTGAGAAATTTTAAACGCTGGCTGAAAAATTTCCACGAATCCAGTTTTATAGCGTTAAGCAGCATTACTATTTCTTTTTCATACATTTTTTTCAAAACGGTTGTTGAAATATCAGGCCAGACGATTTTCCTGGCTTCCTCATACTCCGCATAATTCGCGTAAGAGAATTGCTGTCTCAAATTATAGATCTCCGGCACGCTGAATTTGCTTTTGCTGAGCAGGCCCCAGTATTCGACAATATCTCTGAAATGTTTTCTCCAGTTAAAAGCCCTGGCGCCGACATCATAAACGGCGCATCTTTCTATACGGGAAGCGATTGTCTGCGAATATTCAAATTCGGGACTCAAAAGAGCGTTTTTTCTGACCAGGTCCGTGCCGTCTATGGCAAAAGGCAGCTCCCCTTTTTTCTCAATGAGCTCAAAACGCCCTTCAATGTAAAAAATATACGCTTTGAAATTCCTGTTCTTTTTCCTGAATTTTTTCTCATATTCGTTAATTATTTTTTCCGTGTACGGCGTGCCTATGGTAAAGAATATAAAACTGTCAAGCCGGGCATCCGTATCCAGAATACAGTCAAAACCGTTTTTGAGCGTCGTACCTGTGGCTATGACATCCCCGGCGATGAGAGAGCTAACGCCTTCAAGGGCAAATTTTCTGTACTGGTCATGCTTTATCTTCCAGTGTTTCCCATTCTGAACGCGCTGCGAAGTCATAAAAGAGGCGTTAACTTTTGTAAAACCGTAGCATTTAAAAAACTGCTCTATGAAATTAAAATTCAGGCCGCCCCTTAAAAAATGCAGCACCGAATATTTTGAACCGTCGGCATCCTGAAAAAATTTTCCGGCAAAAGGTGTTTTAAGAAAACTTTCAATGCCCTTCCTTAAAAGATGCGTGTA
Organism: Elusimicrobiota bacterium; assembly: GCA_034660675.1. GTDB lineage: Bacteria > CG03 > CG03 > CG03 > CG03 > CG03. Next base: position 3,609 of record JAYEJT010000137.1, on the reverse strand, counting down.
TTCAAAACCGTGAATTTCCGGCATGTTGAGGATTTTTCTCGTGGGCGGCGTTGAAATTATATACCTCTTCACCCTGCCCGCAGGACATATTTCATACAAAGCCGTGCTTTTCTGACCGGATATTTTTTTCAGATAATCTTTCATTCGGAAATAAGAATTTTACGGGCAGCCTCAACAGCCTGTCTGTTTGTGTGATACACAAGAGCCCCCGCATCTTTCAGCTTTTTCTGCTGCGCTTTATAATCCTGCGGATCAGCGTAAGACCCTGTCATAGCCAGCACAAAAACAACAGCGGGATTTATTTTTTGCGCCCCGGCGATGGCCTCGGCAAGCTCTCCGGCGGGGTCATCGTGACAACCCCATCCGAGCGTGCAGTCCAGCAGGATAACGCCTGTTTCGGGATCCGCGGCTTCCTCAAGAATCCTCTGCTTTCTCAAGGTAAAATCCATCATGGGATGAGGGTATCCCCTGGTAAAATCATCTTCTCCCATATCCACGAGAGAATGTTTCCGGCTTTTGAAAACATCCTGAAGCGCGAATTTTTTGTTTATGGGCGTATTAGAAAAAACCTCAATGTCTGCGAGCAGGTAAAGAGCTTCGTAACAGAGCGTGCCCCCTGCGTACAAACCGCGAAGGTATTTGCCGGTAAGTTTGGGAAGCGGCAAATCAGCTTCCGGCAGCGCAGCTTTTTCATCAAGTATCCGGCACGATTCCACGGCAGCCGATTCAAGGCTTGACGCAAATTTTATATTGCCGAAATCTTTGAGCTCCATTGTGAGAAAATTAATAACATATTTCTTTTTCCCGGATTTGGCCCGCGAAATTATCTTATCCGCCACATCGGCATCCGGCGGTTTGGATATTATAGCTATAACATCGGTGTCCTTATCTTCTTCAAGAAAATCCATTGCCGCAAGCAGACTCAAACCTCCGACAGGCGTCTTAATATCCCTGCCTCCGACGCCTATGGCCTGCGACACACCCTGTCCCATTTTGTCTATGGCGCATGTCACTTCCTGTATCCCCGAACCGGAAGCGCCTGCAACACCTATGCGCCCGGGTCTGATAACGTTGGCAAAACCCAGCCCTTTTCCGTTGATTATACATGTCCCGCAGTCGGGTCCCATGAACAGGAGTTTTTTTTCAACGGCAAGCTTTTTGAGTCTGATCTCATCTTTTATCGGCACATTATCACTGAATACCATCACATTTTTTCCCGACTCAAGAGCCCTTTCCGTTTCTCTGGCAACATATCTTCCGGGAATGGATATCAGCACCAGCGCATCATCACCGGCAAGAGATTTATCAAAACTTCCCTCTTCTTCATCAGAGGCGTTCTCTTCAACAGATTTTTCGGCTATCACTTTCCGGAACTCCTCAAACATTTTTGCGCCCTCGTCACCGTTTTCGGTTTTAACCGCAAATATCAGATCCGCGCTGACAGCCTTTTTCCCTTCATCGGTCAGAAGACCGAGGCTTTCCAGCAAATCCATGTTCTGGGGCGTACCCATCACAGCAGACACGTTTTTGTTTGAGAATGTGTTCCTCACGCTGTTTGCCGCGTCCATAAGCACGACAGAATCATTATAATTGTCTTTTATAATAAAATTTTTAAGCTTCATAGCGCAACCTCCGTACCATTTATTTTGTGCGTATTTCGCGAAGAGCCGAAGCCCGCTCCCAAGCGCAAACATTCGTTTTCCTCCATGCCCTTGATAATTCCAAAAGCCGTGGCGGCTCCGGAACTGCCGCCGAAAAAAAGGATGGAAAGATCCCCCTCTTTTATAAATCCTGTTATTTTATCCGAAAATCTCCCCTGAAGCGCGTTTTTCAGAAAATGAGCACTAAGGGACGTCGTGCCGGACACTTTTAATTTAAACGGTATCTCCATCCCTTCCATTTTTTTGGCCGCTATGTAACCCACCAGAAAATCATCTCCCGACGGGGTCAACCCGCTTCCGAGGCCGAGAAGCTTTTTCCAGTTCCTTCTGGCAATAAGCAAATCCAAAATATTTTTAAAATCATCTTTCGCGCTGTGCCATCTGTCCTGCACAATGGCCGCGGCTTCAAATGAGATACCATATGATTCAGGCAGTTGGAGAGACCGGGCTTTACCGGATATTAATTCAAGAGAAAATCGATCTTCAACGGAAACGCGCGCGTATTCGGATTCCGGAAAACCTATGCCTCCCGGCACAAGCTGATTCGGGGCTTTAAGAAAAGTGATGAATTCATCCGCGGAGTTCCTGAAATAGCAGGAGTTTTTGTACCTTTTTATCAGACGGATATTTTGAAGACAGCACGGCTTGAGAGCATCATCGTAATATAAAGCTTTGGCACGCATAGCGTTAATTTATCATTTTCTAAAACAAAAAGCAAATTTTAAAATTTTTCGCTGAGAAGGTCGCCGAGTTTCCTTGCGGAACGGGTTAGAAAAGAACCAGCTTCTTTGATCGCCTTTTCTTTTTCCATGTGGAAAGGCGTGATTTTTATAAAACACATGTTTTTTGAATCCGTTATACCTTCTTGTATTTTACCGGTGAACACCACGACTGTTTTCCCGTATTTTGCGGCCGTTCGGGCGACATAACCCACGGTTTTACCGGAAAAAGTCTGTTTGTCAACCCTGCCTTCCCCGGTTATAACAACATCCGAGGAAGATATATATTCTTCCAGTTTGACATATTCGGACACAGCTTCTATCCCCGGCTTTATTTCAGCTTTAAGAAATGCGGCCATTCCCGCCGCTGCTCCTCCCGCGGCGCCGCCGCCGGAAAGACGGGTTATGTCTTTCCCCGTGTCCTGTTTTATCACAGCCGCGTAATTGGAGAGGGCTTCTTCCAAAACAAGCACACCGTGCGCCGAAGCGCCTTTCTGGGGGGCAAACACCGCCGCCGCTCCCCGGGGCCCGAGAAGAGGGTTTGTCACATCCGCGAGAACGGTGAATTTCACATCTCTTATATTTTTTGACAAACGGGAAACATCAATTTTTTTAAGCTTTTTTAAAGCGCCGCCGCCGTCTCCCACATCATTGCCGTGTCTGTCCAGAAATTCCACGCCCAAAGCCGAAAGCAACCCTGCGCCGCCGTCAACGGTGGCGGAATCACCCAGTCCCGCAAAAACTTCCGCACAACCCCGGCGGAGGGCATCTTTTATAAGTTCCCCTGTTCCCCCTGTGCTTGTTTTCAGAGGGTTCATGTCTTTTTTATCAAGGCCGGCCAGACCGCTCGCGGCAGCCAGATCTATAAAAGCTGTTTCCCCTGAAATAAAATATCCGGCGCGCACTTTTTTTCCGCCGGGGCCTGTGACGATTTTACTTATTTCTTTCGCACCGCAAGCGCCCGCCAAAATACGGGAGGTACCCGCGCCGCCGTCCGCAAGAGGCAGGATCTTTATGTCAGCCAGCAGCATTGATCTCTCAAGACCTTCCTTTATGCAGCATGCGGCTTTCTCTGCGGAAAGACTCCCCTTAAAACTGTCGGGGCAAACAAGGATATTCAGCTTGTTTTTTTTGGAGCGCAGCGCTTCCGCGCGTTTAACTCTTGTATTTGTAATTTGCCCCATAATTTTATTATACTAAAAAATGCACAGACCGAACATACCGCCGCC
>JAYEJT010000136.1:0-9241 GCA_034660675.1 Elusimicrobiota bacterium | reverse complement strand
GGCGAGACAAATAAATATGTGAGATTCGCCTACTCCGGTATAAGCATCCCCGAAATGGAAGAGGGCCTGACCAAACTCAAGGCTTTCATCGAAAAATAATTGAAGTTTTGAGGAGATTGAGATGAGTGATAAAATAAGAATAGCTGTTGTCGGTTACGGGAATGTGGGAAGAGGCGTTGAGAAAGCCTGCGCCAAAAATCCGGATATGGAACTCAAAGCCGTTTTTTCGCGACGGCCAGACATTAAAATAGCGTCGGGCGCGCCGGCGGCAGCCGTTACCGATGCCGGAAAATATGTCAATGACATAGATGTCGCGATTCTCTGCGGGGGTTCGGCCACGGATCTTGAAAAACAGGGCCCGCTTTTCGCCGGACTGTTCAACACGGTTGACAGTTTTGACACGCATGCGAAAATTCCGGAATATTTTTCTGTCATGGACAAGACTGCGAAGGCGTCGGAAAAGATTTCTGTTATATCAACAGGCTGGGATCCCGGTCTTTTCTCACTTCAGAGGCTTATTGCGGAATCCGTTATTCCCGACGGCGGATCTTACACTTTCTGGGGCAGGGGCGTGAGCCAGGGGCACTCCGATGCCGTCAGGAGGATTCCCGGAGTTTTGGATGCCAGACAGTACACCTTACCAGTGGCGGAAGCTCTTGAAAAGGTGCGTGCCGGTAAAAATCCTGAATTGACAACCAGAGAAAAGCACACCCGGGACTGTTACGTTGTCGCCGAAGAAGGGGCGGATAAGGCGGCAATAGAAAAAACAATAAAAGAGATGCCCAATTATTTTGCCGATTATGACACAACTGTCAGCTTTATAAACCGGGATGAGATGGAAGCAAAACATTCAAAAATGCCTCACGGGGGTTTTGTTCTGAGGAGCGGAAAGACAGATGACATCAACAGCCATCTGATTGAATTTTCACTTCAACTTGACAGCAACCCCGAATTCACGGCCAGCGTTCTTGTTTCTTACGCGAGAGCGGCTTATCGTCTGAAAAAAAGAGGTCAGGCCGGCGCCCGCACGGTTTTTGATATAGCCGCGGCAGACCTCAGTCCGAAAACTCCGGAAGAACTCAGAAAAGAGCTTCTTTGAAAAACAAGACGGTAAAACTTTTAGCTGTTTTGCTGACGCTGATTTCCGCGGCCTCGGTTGTGTCGGCGGGATTTTTTTATGCAAAAGAGCCGTATGCGTTATGGGGTTTCAGTCCGGGATATAAGATTGGCGATAAAACTTATTTTATCGCCAATTACACCATTAAGCATCGACCCAAAGGTATAGCCCGTTTTCCCGACGGGGGGATTTCGAAAACTGTTTTCGCGCGGACATATTTCTGCAGCTTTGATTTTTTGAAAAATAAGCTGGATATTCTATCGGAACTCGGCGATAAACGCCTGCCCGGTGGTATACAGGGGGGTGTGGTGTGCCTGGATGCGAAATTCAGATTGAAAAAAGATGTGCTCTACACGGCCTATAAAACAAAAAATTATATCAGCAAAGCCGGCGGCGAATATGATATGTTTTCGTGGGATATGAAAAAGCGTCTGCTGGTTAAGATCCCGCCTGAGCGGAAAGATTATTTTTTTGAGAAGAATTCCGGCGGGCGTGATGCGGATAAGCGCCCGAAACTTTTGCGTGCTTATAAAGTACACAGACTGCTGGAGGGAATATCTCTTGAGGAGTGGGGCCTGCCGCCGCTGCTGGATTACTGTAAAAAGAGCAGAAGGGCTTATATGAAAGACCTTGTTCTTCTGCGGGGCCCCCGTGAGTATAGAAAGAGTCTGATGGATAAGTACGGTTCCGGTTTCAGCGAAAAGGAAATTAAAAGCATGCTTGGAAAAATGGAAAAAAGAAAAAATAAACTCAAATCATATCAGAGACTGAAATACGAAACGACCGGAGCGTGGACGCGCGAGGCGCTGGAAGAACTGCTGAAAAATAAGTGACGAAAGTTTCTGTCAGGCGTTTCGTCGGCTTGTTTACAAGATAACCGAGGGTTTGTAGAATACTTAAATTTGTGTGTTATGCGGGAAAGCGCGAAAGAGGGATTCTTTCGGGGAGATAAGGATGTCGGAAAAGGAAAAATTTATTGAAGCGGTGGAAAAGAAAAACGCCACCCAGCCGGAGTTTATCCAGTGCGTCAGGGAAATAGTTGACTCGGTGTGGGATGTCTATGACAGCTCGGAGAAATTTAGAGCCGCAAGAATTCTGGATCGTCTGGTGGAACCCGAAAGAATAATAATGTTCAAGGTGTCCTGGCAGGACGACGCGGGGGACGTGCATGTGAACCGCGGCTACAGGGTGCAGTTCAACAGCGCCATAGGACCGTATAAAGGCGGACTGCGTTTTCATCCCAGCGTTAATCTCGGTTTGCTTAAATTTCTCGCGTTTGAGCAGATTTTAAAAAACAGCCTTACAACGCTGCCGATGGGCGGAGCCAAAGGCGGCACAGACTTTGATCCTAAAGGAAAATCGGATAACGAGGTTATGCGTTTCTGTCACGCTTTTATGTCGGAATTATACAGGCACATAGGTCCCGACACGGATGTTCCCGCCGGGGATATCGGCGTGGGCGCGAGAGAAATCGGTTATATGTTCGGAAAGTACAAGAGAATAAAGAATGAGTTCACCGGCGTGCTCACGGGTAAGGGGCATGCGTGGGGAGGAAGTCAGATACGGCCGGAAGCCACGGGTTACGGTCTTGTTTACTTTTTACAGGATATGCTTGAGCTCGACGGCAAAGATTTGAAAGGGAGAATTGTGGCCATAAGCGGTGCGGGAAATGTGGCTCAGTATGCCGCCGAAAAAGTTGTGCAGCTCGGCGGTAAAGTGATAATGCTCTGTGATTCCGATTCAACGGTTATTGATGAAAGCGGCCTGGACACTGATAAGATAGAGCATGTCAAATACATCAAAAATGTTAAGAGAGGAAGGATAAAAGAATACGCCGATAAGTATCCGGCCGTGTGCGTGACAGGAAAAAATGTGTGGGAAGTCATCAGGGATAAAAATATGAAAGTGGATATTGCTCTTCCCTGCGCCACGCAGAATGAGCTCAACGCCCAAACTGCCGAAGCTTTAATTAAAAACGGTTGTTTTTGCGTTGCGGCCGGTGCTAACATGCCTCTCACAGGCGATGCTGTTGCCCTTTTGAGAAAAAATAAAATCCTCTATGGCCCCGGCAAAGCCGCCAATGCCGGAGGCGTGGCGACCTCGGGTCTTGAGATGACGCAAAACAGCATGAGATTCAACTGGACGAGAGAAGAGGTGGACGCGAAGCTGAGAGAGATAATGAAATCAATACACACTCAATGTGTGAAATATGGACGTGAGGGGAAATATGTGGATTACGTTAAGGGCGCGAACATAGCCGGTTTCATGAAAGTGGCCAATGCCATGCTGGAGCAGGGCGTGTGCTGAAAAAAAACAGGGAGTTTTAAATATGAAAAAGCGACGGTCGGCGGAGGATGTTTTAAAACTTGTAGAAAAGAATAATGTGAGATTCATAAAAATATGGTTTGTGGATGTTCTGGGCGCGGTAAAATCCTTCACTTTAACAAAAAATGAATTAGCGAAAGCGTTTAAAGACGGCATGGGTTTTGATGGTTCTTCCATAGAGGGTTTTGCCAGGATTTATGAAAGTGATCTCATTGCAAAACCCGATCCCTCAACTTTCCAACTGCTGCCATGGAGGCCGAAAGAGGATGCCGTTGCCCGTATGTTCTGCGATTTATACACGCCTGATGATAAGCCATACGAGGGTGATACAAGGTATATACTCAAGAAAAATCTCGCGGAAATGGCCAGGATGGGATACGATTTGTTCAATGTGGGCCCGGAACTTGAATATTTTTATTTTAAGAATGATAAGAAACCCGAAATAATGGATAAGGGCGGTTATTTTGATTATCTGCCGCTTGACACCGCGCATGACCTGAGAAGGGAAACCATAATGGCGCTGGAAGACATGGGCGTTGTCGTTGAATATTCTCACCACGAGGTGGCGCCTTCACAGCATGAAATAGATTTGCGTTATGATTCCGCTCTTGAAATGGCGGATAATGTTATCACCTACAAAGTTGCGGTCAAATCGGTTGCGTTTCAAAATGGCGTTTACGCGTCTTTTATGCCAAAGCCGATTTTTGGCGAGAACGGTTCGGGCATGCATGTGCATCAGTCTCTTTTTTTAAAAGGGAAGAATTCCTTTTTTGACAAAACTGACGAATACAATCTTTCATCTGACGCAAAGCATTATATTGCCGGAATCATGAAGCACGCCAGGGAGATCTGTCTTGTTACCAATCAGTGGACGAACTCCTACAAGCGTCTTGTGCCGGGTTACGAAGCTCCTGTGTATATCGTGTGGGGAAGGCGCAACCGGTCGGCCCTTGTGCGGGTGCCAATGTATAAACCCGGTCAGGAAAATGCCACGCGCGTGGAAATCCGTTTTCCGGATCCGGCCTGCAATCCTTATCTTGTTTTCAGTGTGATGCTGGCGGCCGGCCTTGACGGAATCAGGAACAAACTGGAAATGCCCGAGCCTGTTGAATTGGATGTTTTCCATTTGACGGATGATGAGAGGGAAAAAATGGGTATAGAAATTCTGCCGGGAAGTCTTATAGAGGCCATTGAGGTTACGGAAAAATCAGATTTGGTCAGAAACGCTTTGGGCGACCATGTTTTTGATAAACTCATAGAGAACAAAAAAATAGAATGGAATAATTACAGACAGCAGGTTACACAATTTGAGATCGACAGTTATTTCCCCATATTATAAGAAATCGTTTTTGTATTTATGAGAGATTTTGTTCATTTGCATGTGCACACGGAATACAGTCTTCTTGACGGTGTTTCTCAGATAGTTGCCCGTGATGGAGGCAGGGGGGATCTAATCCTCGCCGCGCAGGCCAACGGCATGAAAGCTCTGGCCATAACGGATCACGGAAACATGTTCGGTGTGCCGGAATTTTATCAGACCTGCCTGAAAGCCAAGCTGAAGCCGATTTTGGGAAGCGAGTTTTATCTCGCCTCCGGCGCTGATGCCTCTGACACAAAGGCTCCTTACGCGAGACAAAATTATCACCTCACCGTTCTGGCCAAAAACGAGACGGGTTTCAGAAATCTCACAAAGCTCAGCTCCTATTCTTACAGCAAGGGTTTTTATTACCGGGGGCGCATAGACAAAACGGTTCTTGAAAAATACAGGGAAGGTCTTGTCGTCATGAGCGGCTGTCTGCAGGGCGAGGTCGCTTTTTTTCTTAAAAACGGAAAGTTTGATAAGGCTCTTGCCGCGGCAAAAAAAATGAAGGAAATTTTTGACAGCGATTTTTATATAGAGCTCATGGACAACGGTATGCCCGAACAGCGGGCAATACTGAAGGACCTCATCGAGATAGCCAGGAGGCTGGATTTGAAAACCGTCGCCACAAATGACGTGCACTATTCTTCAAAACAGGATGCCGCGATTCAGGATATAGCTATGGCAATAGGGATACGCAGCACTCTTGATGACCCTAAAAGGCTCAAGCTTCCGACGGAAGAATTTTATCTAAAAAGTGGTGACGAGATGTTTGAGATTTTCAGAGAGGTGCCTGAGGCGCTGAACACGACGCTGGAGATTGCCGAAAAATGCAATGTGCGGATAGATTTTGATCAGCTGAGGCTCCCTGCCTACGCGCCTCCGGAAGGTTTTGACTCTTTTACGTATTTGAAAAGTCTCTGTGAAAAGGGTATCAGGGGGCGTTACGGCAAAAAGAGCAAAGCCGTGTCGGACAGAATGGCCATGGAGCTTGAGGTTATAAAAAATATGGGTTTTTCATCGTATTTTCTCATTGTGTGGGATTTTATAAATCATTCCCGCCAGCAGGGGATTGCTGTCGGTCCGGGACGGGGTTCCGGAGCGGGGAGTATCGTGGCCTATCTTCTCAACATAACCGACATAGACCCGCTTAAATACGATCTTCTTTTTGAGAGATTTCTGAACCCCGGAAGGATCAGCATGCCCGATCTTGACATAGATTTTGAGGAAGCCCGGAGGCTGGAAGTTGTGCAGTATGTCAAGGAAAAATACGGCGAAAATTCTGTTGGTCAGATAATAACCTACAGCAAGATGCTGGCCAAGGGTGCCGTGCGCGACGTCGGGCGCGTTATGGGGGTGGACCTGAGCGATTGCGACAAGCTGGCTAAATTTATACCCGCGGGGGAAGACATCAAGACCGCTATGGACAGTTCCGCGGACATAAAAAAAATGATAGCCGCCAAGCCGAAGCTCAAAGAGCTTCTTGAGAACGCCAGCCGCATAGAGGGGAGAAAGAGGCATTTCGGCGTTCACGCCGCGGGGGTTGTTATAACGCCGGGGGAGATCAGTGATTTTGTGCCGCTGGCCCGTTCCAAAAACGGTCTCATAACGCAGTATGACGGTGATTATCTCACGAAGATGGGGCTGCTCAAAGTTGATTTTCTGGGCCTTAAAACTCTCACGGTCATACAGGACTCGGTGGCCGAGGTGTATAAAAACAAAAAAATAAAAATAGATCTGAAAAATCTTCCGCGTGATGACAAAAAAACTTTTCGGATGTTGTCTCAGGCGAAGACGGTGGGGATATTCCAGGTGGAGAGCGAAGGTATGAGAGATGTGCTACGCAAGATGAAACCGTCCCTTTTCACCGATTTGAGCGCGGTTCTGGCTCTTTACAGGCCAGGCCCCATGCGATCCGGCATGGTGGATGAATTTATTGAGAGGAAAAACGGACAGCGCAGTTATGAATACCCCCACCCCCTGCTCAAGGATATTCTTGAGGAGACTTACGGGGTGATACTCTATCAGGAGCAGGTGATGCTCATAGCCCGCGCTCTGGCGGGTTTTTCTCTCGCCAAAGCGGATGTGCTCAGAAAAGCCATGGGCAAAAAAATCATGTCCGTGCTTGAGGAACAGAAAGAAGACTTTATGAAAGGCTGTGCCGCCAATAAGATACCCGAAAAACTGTCGGGCGATATTTTTGAAACGCTGGTTCATTTTGCCGAGTACGGATTTAACAAAAGCCATTCAACGGCTTATGCGCTTATTTCCTATCAGACGGCTTATCTGAAGGCGAATTTTCCGCTGGAATTCATGACGGCGCTTCTGAATTCCGTTATCGGCGATGAAAAAAAACTTTCGCCATATCTGGCCGAGGCACGCAGGCTGGGTATTGAAATAAAGCCGCCGGATGTAAACAGCAGCGATGTTCATTTTAAATCAAAAGGCAGCAAGACGATTGTTTTCGGTTTGCTCGCCGTGAAGAACACCGGAGAAAAAGCCTGCGAAGAAGTTGTTGCCGACAGACAAAAGAACGGGGAATTTGAAGATTTTAATGATTTTCTGCAGCGATCTGCGGGGTTGACCTCTTTTAACAAGAGAATGGCCGAGTTCCTTGTTAAATCGGGGGCATGTTACGGGCTTTCGCGCGACAGCGTGAACATCATAGAAGGTCTGGACAGAATGATGGCCGCGGCTGAGAGTGCGCACAGAGACAAAATATCCGGTCAGGCCAGCCTTTTTTCGGAACCTCCCCCCGCGATGGAACTCAAGGGGGAGGTGACGGAGACCCGGAAGCTGAAATATGAAAAGGAAGCGCTGGGATTTTATCTTACGGGACATCCTCTCACGCGTTACGAAAAATATTTCCGTTATTTCAGAACAGCGACGCTGGAAGGTTTGAGCAACAGCGGTATGGCCAGTCATCTTCTGACCGGTATTGTCAAAGAAATAAAAAATCTGAAGACAAGGAGGGGCAAAGATATGTTTGTCATTAAGCTTGAGGATCTCACCGGCGTTCTTGAACTCGTGGGATTCAAGGACAAGCTCCCGCCGGACATGCCGGAGATCAAAGAGGATATGATAATAGCCGTTAAGGGAACCCTCACCGAATCCGCCGGGGGAAAACGATTTTCCGGCGAGAAATTTTATTCGGCAAAAGAGGCTTTCAGGAAGATACCCAAAAAGCTCAAAATTTATATGAACACATCAGGCCTTGACGAGCAATACATAAACAAAATAGTGAAAGAACTCAAAAAATATCCCGGCAACACGCAGGTGTTGTTTGTGCTGAACACAAAGAAACGCGGTAAGTGGCGCTGGGCGACGGAAATACATGTCACCGTGGATTCCAAGTTTCTTGATGCGCTGGAGAATAAATTCGGCGAAGGCTGCTGGAAAATAGAATCCTGAAAACCGGCCCGCGCGGTCAGTGTCTGTCTGTTGCTTTCAGGCCTTTTTTCTCAATTATAATCAGCCGCTTTCTGTAAAGTGAACCGCAGGCTTTTTTGAAAACTTTTTTGCTCATGCCGAACATCTCGTAAATGATACCGGGGGCGCTTTTGTCCGTTACGGGAATGAATCCTCCTGATTCTTTTATTTTGGAGAGTATGATTTCACCGGCCTCGCCAATCCTTTCGTGGCCGGCTTCCTGCAAACTCAAATCAATTTTTCCGTCTTCTCTCATTTTTTTGATGAAGCCGGATATTTTATCCCCGGTGTTTAAGGGTTGAAAAATTTCGTTTTTATAAATAATCCCCATGTGAGAATTGTTTATGACGGCTTTGTAACCCAGCTCGGTCATATCGCACACGAGCAGCTCAACCCGTTGCCCCTCTTTATAATCGGCGGGCTCTTTGTCGAGGAAGCGGGTCAGTCTTGATGATGCCGCTATTCTGTCGCTTTTTTTGTCCAGGTATATTTTCACGACATAAGATTCGCCTTCTTCCATCTTTTTTTCCTGTTCGCGGAAGGGAACAAACAAATCCTTCATCAGGCCCCAGTCGAGGAAGGCGCCTATGTTGTTTACCGACACGGCTTCGAGAAAAGCGAAATCTTCCACCACGGCGTAAGGTTCCTCCGTTGTGGCGATGACGCGGTCCTCCGAATCCCTGTAAACAAAAACGTCCACGATGTCGCCGTCTTTGCATCCTTCGGGCACATATCTTACGGGCATCAGTATTTCGCCAAGCTCCCCTCCGTCGAGATAAACGCCGAAATCAACGTGCTTGACAACTTTCAACCTGTTGTGTTTTCCTATTTCCGTCATATTTTTTCCTCTCTTTAAGCAGTTATCATTTTTAACATCGCGCTGTAATCTAAAATTTTATTATATCATATTTTAAACGGCAGTTTTGCCGGTCAGGAAATGGGCGTCCTTACATTGCCTAATATGTAAAAAAAGTGTTGGCTATTTTTACATATTTTGTTAAAAGTCGTAA
>JAYEJT010000135.1:0-1811 GCA_034660675.1 Elusimicrobiota bacterium | reverse complement strand
AATAGGCGCGCGCGGCGGAGACATAGTGGGAGACAAAAAGCCCCGCGCAGGAAGGTTCCCGGTTTCGGCGCCGGGGAAGAGTCTGCTTCAGGCGGCGGTCGTGAGAGGCGTGAAGCTGGCGGGAGCGGAAAATGTCTTTATTGTGTCAAATGAGGAATACCGTTTTCTGCTGAGGGATCATCTTAAAGAGGGAGGCATGGATTTTCCTCTGGAAAATATTCTTGCGGAGCCCGTGGGGAAAAACACTTTGGCGGCTATTGCGCTGGGCGTGCGGGCGTTGGAAGCGCGTGATGAAAAAAAAGAGGTGGCCGCGACGCAGGGAGAGGGCATAGCGTCTGCAAAAAAGGGAAGACCAAAGGCGGCCGTTACGGCGGAGGGAATATCTCTCAACGGTGGACGAGAGGTTTTAGCACAGGGCGCCGCCGGGGCGGACAACGATGACGCCTCAATTTTTGTTTTTCCGGCGGATCACCTGATAAAGGACGAGGCGAAGTTTATCGCGGCTCTGAAAAAAGCGGAAGCCGCTGCGGGGGAAGAATACATAACAGCTTTAGGTATAAAGCCGTACAGGGCGGAAACGGGCTACGGTTATATTAAGGCGGGCGGGAAGTTGCGATGCAATAAGTCACGAAAGTCAACCCCTGGCACCAAGGTGGAAACCATGGTGGAGAAGTTCGTGGAGAAACCGTCGGAGGCGAAGGCGGAAAAATTCCTGAAATCGGGGAATTATTTCTGGAACGCCGGGATTTTCGTCGCTTCGGCTTCGGTTTTTAGAGCGGAATTTGAAAAAAACTCTCCGGCTTTGTGGCGCAGTTTTCAGAAATGGGACGGAAAAGATTTTAAAAAGCTGGGGGGATTTTACAAAAAACTTCCTTCCGTTTCATTTGATTGTGCCGTTATGGAAAAAACGAAGAAGGCCGCTGTTGTCGTTTATGACGGGAGATGGAACGATCTGGGCGGCTGGGATTCTGTTTATGAGGTGACGAAAAAAGACAAAAACGGAAACGCTTTGGGCGGTGATGTCATTTCTCTGGATTCTGAAAATAATCTTGTTTATTCAACAACGGGGAAAGCTGTGTCACTCATTGGCGTTAAGGATTTGAGAATAGCCCAGACGGACGACGCTCTTTTGATAATGGCTGAAGGCCGCTCGCAGGAAGTGAAGCGCGTTGTCGAAAAGCTTAAGGGGAGAGAGGAGCTGGTCAATCATATTAGGGTGCGGAGGCCCTGGGGAAGTTTTAAGACGCTGGAGAGGGCGGATAATTACAAAATAAAAGTCATAGAGATGCTTCCCGGGCGTTCGCTGAGTCTGCAGAAACACAGGAGAAGAAGCGAGGAGTGGCTTGTTCTCACGGGAAATGTTGAGGTCGAACTCAACGGAAAGATCCACAAATTAAAAGAAAACGGCAGAATAAAAATTCCAAAAGGTGCGTCTCACCGTCTCACAAACAACTGCCGTAAGACAGCAAAGATTCTTGAAATCGCGCACGGCTCATACATTGAGGAAGACGATATAATACGCTTAGAGGACGATTTCGGCAGAGTGTAAAAAAAGGGGAACAGGCAGTTTGTTTGCGGGGAAAAACAGTCTGTCCCTGTTTTGTCTGATTATACTGTTTCGGCGCGCATAATGCCCGGGAAAGCGCCGCGACTATTTCCGACCGTACTCGGAATTTACTTGACTATTTCCGAGTAAAGTAAAGAAAGAGTAACAAGTTTTTAGGATTGATAATCGTAATTGTTGAAAGAGCGGGGTTTATGAGTTATAATGGCGATAAGGCATAAAAATGAATAGAGACGCTGAGAAAAAA
>JAYEJT010000134.1:0-1818 GCA_034660675.1 Elusimicrobiota bacterium | reverse complement strand
AATAAGCGGCGTTAAGGTGACGAAGGCTTTTGCCCGCGAAAAGAGAGAAATGAAGAAAATGGCGGAAAGTAACCGGGCGTATTTTAATGTCATAATGCGGCTTTTACGCGCGGAAACTCTACAGCGCCCCATACTGGAAATCATAACCTACACAATATCTATTGTCATAGGGGCGTATGTCATCAATTCTATATTCAGGGAAACTGTCAGCGTCGGTACGGCTGTTGCCTATCTGGCCGCTCTAATCAATTTTTACGGACCTGTTAAAAACCTTGCCGATTTAAACAAACTTCTTCAATCGTCTTTATCGGCATCGGAGAGGATATTCCGCGTTCTTGATGCCGAAATAACCGTGAAAGAAAAACCTGACGCGAAGCAATTCCCCGGATTAAAAGACAGCATTGTTTTTGAAAACGTATCTTTTTCGTATTCAGGCGACAAAGGCGGAGCAAGGGCGTTGGAAAAAATAAATTTAAGGATAAAAAAAGGCGCTATTTTTGCTCTGGTGGGTCCATCAGGGGGAGGGAAAACAACGATAGCGAATCTTGTCCCGCGTTTTTTTGATCCGATGGAAGGACGCATAACGATAGACGGCGGGGATTTAAAGGATTATAAGCTGGAGAAACTCCGCCGCAGCATAGGCATTGTTTCGCAGGACATAATGCTGTTCAGGGACAGCATCAGGAACAACATAGCTTACGGAGCCGTGAACGCTTCGGATGAAGATATAATACGCGCCGCGAAGATGGCGAATGCCTATGATTTCATTATGGAAATGCCCGGTGCTTTTGATACGCTGATAGGGGAAAGAGGCGCGACTCTTTCCGGAGGCCAGGCTCAGCGCATATGCATAGCCAGGGCCGTTATAATGAATCCTCCTGTTCTTATCCTGGATGAAGCGACATCCGCTCTGGATACGGAAGCTGAAATGCATATACAGAAAGCTCTTGATACCATTCAGGCGGGACGCACCACTCTTGTCATAGCCCACAGGCTCTCAACGGTGCGGCGCGCGGATAACATAGCTGTTATCTCCGATGGTAAGGTGGTAGAATCCGGCCGGCATGAGGAGCTCCTGAAAAAGAACGGTCATTACAGCCGTCTTTATAATATCCAGTTTAAGACGCAGTAAATGAAAATTTCAAATTTACCGGCAAAAGTTATCCAGTGCACAACGGCAGGCATTGCCGGAGCTCTCAAAGATGAAGGAAAAAGATGTCTTATGATAGGCCCGCCGAAAGTTCATGATATTTACGGAGAACAAATAGACGCCGCGCTCGGTAAAAGAGCGAAAATATACGCGGGTTTTAATGGGGAGTGCTGTAAAACGGAGATCGCGAGGTTAGTCAGTAGAGTGAGAAATCACAAAAGTGATTTTATCTTCGTTTTCGGCGGTGGAAAAGCCATGGATACGGCCAAAAGCGTTGCGGCGCAGACCGGCCGCAGGCTCGTTGCTCTCCCCACTTCTGCAGCCACTTGCGCCTCTTTCACTTCTCACAGCGTTATTTACGGAGAGAAAGGCAATTTTCTGGAAGAGGATAGGCATTTTAAATGTCCGGATACGCTGATTCTTGCCGATGAGATTCTTGAGTCGGCTCCGAAACGGCTCCTTTTTTCCGGAATTGCTGATGCCTGCGCGAAATATTACGAATTTACCTTTAATGCCGGACGCGCGAAAGACAACAGCATGTTTGAGTATACCTGCGATATGCTGAAACGCTTTTTTACAGAAGCAGGGACCATAAAAAGATCTTCTGGCCGAACAGCTGTTATTTCATTGAGCCGTTTGTGTATAGTCAACACCGGGCTGATAAGCGC
>JAYEJT010000133.1:0-1820 GCA_034660675.1 Elusimicrobiota bacterium | reverse complement strand
TTAATCTCCTCCTCTTTTCCAAAAAGCAGTAAACCCGCAATATTGAGATTCTTTCCGTCTTTGGATAAAAGTTTATAAGCTTTCAGTAAATCTTTGTTATTTAATTTTGATTCTCCCGCATTTTCTTTTTCAAGTTTTCTTAAATTACGGAACGCGTTTAAGGCTGATTTGTCTATATCTTTTATTGAGGTTTCATCCAATATCTGAGCATCCGGCGCACGCATTCTGCCCTGATAAAATCTTTGTACTTCCATATCCGTTAAATGGATATCCGACGAGCCTATCCTTTTAAATCCGCCTTTAACCGCGCCTTTCTCCAGTATATAAATAGGTTTTTCCAGTCTTGAAGCTTCAGCGACTTTTATTTTAATAAAAAACTTTTTGTTTTCCCCGACGATTTCAGGCTTAAACACCGGACAAAAATTATAAATCTGCGCAACGGTAGAAACAATATCATCAATTAACTGCTGGGGATTTCCTACGCCCTGTTTTATAATTTTTCCTTTACCCTGTTTTATTCCCAAAATTATTAGCCCGCCGTTTGTATTGGCAAATGCTGAAATCGTTTTATATATCGTTTTTGAAACTCCTCCAGCAGCCTTTTTATACTCAATCCGATCTTTTTCAAATTTGCCGAATTTCATTTTATACGCCTTAGCGCCGCGCGGATTTTAGCGCGCTCATTCCTCCGTCAGCTTCAGACCGAGCTCTTTGAGCTGACGAGCCGAAACAATATCGGGCGCCCGCGTCAGCGGACAAAAAGCGTTCTGCGTTTTGGGAAAAGCTATCACATCTCTTATTGAATCCAGTCCGAGGAGTTTCACCGCAAGTCTTTCCATTCCAAAAGCAAAGCCGCCGTGGGGGGGACATCCGTAAGAAAGAGCATCAAGCAGAAAACCGAATTTCTCGGTATAATCCTCTTCACTGATGCCCATGATTTCAAAAACTTTTATCTGCTCTTTACTTTTGTGGATTCTCACCGACCCGCCGCCTATTTCCTCGCCGTTTATAACAAGATCATAGGAATGTGATCTGAGTGAAAGCGGATCATCCGAAAAAATATCGCCTATCGGCGCAGTAAAAGGGTGATGCACAGCCTGAAGCCGGCCCTCCGGGTTTTTCTCAAAAAGAGGAGCATGCACGACCCACACAGGGAAAAACCCCTCCTTTTTCAATCCTCTTCTTATTGCCAGTATTTTTCTCAACTCGCCCGTCAGAGCAAAAGAATCTTCGGTGCTTCCGGCAAATATCACACCATCGCCCGGGAATTGTTTGCGCAGAGCGTTTTTTTCTTCATCACTAAAAAGTTTGACAACAGGGCTTTTCAGCTCATCGCCGTTTTTCTTGATCCACACAAGCCCGCCGGCGCCAAGCTTTTTGGCGTCTTCCACAGCGTCATCAAGCTCTTTTCTTGAAAAATCCGATTCGCACAAAAAAGCGGCTATTTTGTTGCCATTTTCGACGGAGTTTCTGAAAACCTTAAATTCGCTTTTTCTGAAAATCTCAGTTATATCCGCAAGCAGGCCTATGTCCAGACTCATGTCCGGCTTGTCGGAACCGTATAACATTACGGCCTCTTCAAATTCCATAAAAACAGCTTCCGGAAGTTTACAATTAAACGCCGCGAATATCTTACTGACAAGTCCCCAAACGGTTTCCATAATTTCCATGGAAGACGCGAAAGACATTTCCATGTCTATCTGGGTAAATTCCGGCTGCCTGTCGGCTCTCAGATCCTCATCCCTGAAACATCTTATTATCTGATAATAACGCTCAACGCCGGAGGCCATGAGAACCTGCTTAAAAAGCTGCGGCGACTG
>JAYEJT010000132.1:0-9321 GCA_034660675.1 Elusimicrobiota bacterium | reverse complement strand
TATTGCGCAGTTTTTCTTTTTCGCGGCGGAAATTTCAGCCGCGGGAATAAGTTCGTCTGTGCTGAAAAAAAATGATGTTAAGAGGTTGGGGAGGGCAATAAAGAAAAACGCGGATGTTAATTCCCGGGACTGGTTCGGAAGAACGCCTCTTATGAAAGCCGCCCGCTTTAATGCTGTCGAGTCCGCTGTTTTGCTTATAGAAAACGGAGCCGAAATAAACACAAGAGACAAAAACGGCTGGACGGCTCTCATGTGGGCTTCTGTTGAATGCTCCTCGTCATCAGTAAAACTGTTGATAGAAAGAGGCGCGGATGCAACTGTTAGCGATAAACTCGGTTACACGGCGCTCATGTTTGCCGAAGACAAAAAATGCGCCGCAGTGTGCGATATGCTGAAAGACGCGCTGAAAAATCAAGCTGAAAAAAACAGTACCCAAGAGGATGTAGATAAAAATGATTCCCAAAAATAAAATTTTGCGTGCGCTGATTGTGGGCTTAACCGTCCAGTCTCTTTTTCTGACGAACCATGCTTTTGCGGGAACAGTTTTAATAACCAAAACGGCGGTGACGGACAGCGCCGGCGCTTCAAGAACCTTTTTCTCGTCAAGCGAGAGAATAAATCTCAGAATAGAGAGTTATTGCACTGCGGCGTTTTCCCCCGACAGAATATACTATAGGTTTTATATTAAAAATCCCGCGGGAGCCCAGGTGTTTTATCACGACAGTAATTCCACCGAAGGAAATGCCGGTTCCGGCGCCGCGGCGCTGAGGAATATCCCCATGTCATTTTACAGCGGTCCGGGCCTTTACAGATTTAAGGCGGAACTTGTGGTGGGCGGAGTTGTTCGGGCCACGGATGAGTCAAAAAGTTTTACGGTGTTTTCCCCTGTTATCACACTCACATATCCGCCGGACCGTGTGACGGATTTGATGGATAAGCCGGTCACTTTCCGCTGGGTGGCCAGCGGTGCCAGTAAATACAGGGTGAGTGTGGCGGATGAAAGGTCGTTTTATAATCCGCTTTGGACGCTTGAAACGCCGGCCTCATATGCGCAGTATCCGCTCAATCCGGATGAGGACAGACAGCGTCTTTCCGGCGGCACTGAGTATTACTGGAAAGCGGAAGGGGTGTCTTCCGACGGCAGCAAAGTGGCCTCTTCTGATATTTACTCTTTTACGCTGAAAAAAGAGGCGTTATCGGTTTCGTACAGGAATCTTGTCGTTAGCTCACTGGAGTATGATCCCATGAGTACGCCTCCGGAGAAAGTTATAATAAAAGCCGGGATAAGCAATATGGGTAATCAGAGTGAGACGGCTGTAAAACTGAATCTTTTTGTGGGCGGGATTCTCTCCGGTTTTACCCAGATAAATTCTTTAATGCCGGCTGAAAAAACTGTTGTTGATTTTGAAATAGCTTCCGTGCGGGAGGAAAATATAATAGTCACCATTATGATTCCGGGAGCTGACGAAAACGCCAAAGATAATGTGCTGACAAAAAGTTTCAGCGTCAATCTGCCGGAAGAGTGGAGGAATGTTCCCAAAATTCTCGGGCGCGTTCTTGAGGCGGGTACGGAAAACGGAATTCCCGGAATAAGGCTGAAACTGGAAGGCCCTGCGTCAAGAGAAATTATCACGGGCGCCGGCGGTCAGTACAAATTTGCAAATTTGATAAAAGGCCAATACAAAATATCGGTTTTGAGCGAAGGGATCAAGGGCGATGCTGTCAGCGTTAATGTGACGGAAGAAAAAGCATATCCCGGGAATAAAATATCTGTGACCGCTGTCTCCGGCGAACTCCCTGAAAGGGAAGAACAGGCGAACTCGGTTGTTAAGGGCCGGGTGACAGACGCGGATAAGGGGGATTTGGCTAAAGTTCTTGTGAAGCTGATGAGAAAAACTTCCGGCGGGGAATACCGCGAGGAGGGTAATGTTAAGACTTCCGCAAAGGGTTTTTATAAGCTGATGAATATCAGGGGCGGGGTCTACAACATCATATTTGAAAAAGAGGGTTTCGAGACCGAAATAAAAGAGATTGAAGTGGAAAAGGGCGTGATTGTTATAAGAGACTGCGCTCTTAAAGCAGCGGCCGTTCCGGTTTCTTCTAAAGAATCCGATTACACGCCGGTTGAAGCGTGGCAAATAATCAGGGAGAAGATAAAAGACAAAGACGTTCTTGGCACCCTGGAAGGATACAAGGTTTCAGACATAAGCGTAAACAGCGGTTCTGTCAAAGAAACGGTGGGCGCGATCAAAGAGGGTGAACTGAAAATAAAAAGCGCTGAAGTGGAGATAATCAGATGAAAATAATTGAGTGCGGTAATTTTAAGTTGTTAAAATGTTTTGGTCTGGCAGCATCAATATTATTCATATTTCAGCAGGCACCGGTAACCGCTGCGGAGGCATCGCCCCTGGCGGTGATAAGCAAAGCGGATGGAAAAGTTGTCGTGATGGCGCCGGCTGGAGGAAAATGGAAAAAAGTGAGGACAGGTGATTTTCTTTTTGAAGGCGACCGGATAAAAACAAGCCGGAAATCTAGAGCTGTTATAAATTTTATAAGCGGGATAGAAATAGAAGTGAACGAGAATACGGAATTCACAATTAAGGTCAGTGAACGCAAAGGCGGAAAAAGAGAAGAGATGGATATGATTCTCGGTGAAATACTTTCAAAGGTGCGTAAAGGCGCTGATTACAGGGTGCGCACGCCTCAGGCCGTTACGGCTGTGAGGGGTACAAAATTCGGTGTTCGCGCGACCGGTAATATTACGGAGGTCTATGTTTTTGAAGGGCTGGTTGACGTGTTTAACAGCTACGGTAAGATTCGCTGCAAAGAGGGCGAAAAAACAACTATCGGTTCGGGAAAGTCTCCCGATTCTCCTGAAAAACTGAAAACAAAGGCGCTGGAAGAGGAATCATCGTGGACGGAGCAAAAACGTGAAGAGTTAAAGATAGATTTGGAGCTTGAAAGCGAAAAAGGCTTTATAGCCGGCCTGCCCGTAGAGGTGAGGTTAAAATCCGCCACGCAATATGACGGTAAGATTAAGGTGAGAACCTCTGCCGAAGATTTTGAGGTGTCCTCTGATGGAAAAAAATGGCGCGCTTCGGCCCGGTTTAAAATGAAAGCCGGATCTCTCGTATTTTACTGTGTGAAAAAACATCCCGGGCCGGGGGTGTTGACCATAGACAATGATGATATAAAAACGCTGATAACCGCCGTGAATTTTTCTGAAGCAAAAGAGAAAAAACTCAAATTAAAACTCGGTGACGGGCGCGAAATGAATCTTCAATTCAAAAAATAGTTGCTGGCCAGTAGTACTATCATATTCCGGAAAAGTGTTTTTTCGCTAGACGGAAAAATTCTTAACGGTGAAAAAATTTAAAATTACGCAACTCCCCCGCTCTTCAGCGGGCTTAAACAAGCATAATTTATTAACGATTTTTTCTCCTAAATTTTCCTATATCGCTCTAAAAACACTTTCCCTGAATATGCTTTGCGCGTGTTGTGTTTGCGCGGCTGATTTCAATTTATTAAAATTACGCTATGAGTATAAAGTTTAGGTCATTCAGCCCTGTTGTGTACGCCGGAGGCAGGGATAAGAGCAATTTTATTGCGCCGCCGTATGACATCATTAACGGGGTTCTGCAAAAAAAACTTTACCGCAAAGATCCGCTGAATGTTATACGGCTGATACTCGGAAACAAATATCCCGCTGATTCCGCGCGGCGGAACAGCTGTACGAGAGCGGCTGATTTTTTTAACAAATGGACAGCCGAAAAGAATATTATTCGCGGGGGTAAAGGGGTTTTTGTGTTGAAACAGGATTTTACCCTTGCCGGGAAAAGATACAGCCGCACGGGGGTGATAGTCCGCCTTGACTGGAGCGCATGCGGACGGGGCGGTATCATCCCCCATGAAAAGACATACAGAAAACACCGTGTTGGCAGAAACCGCCTTCTCAAAAAACTGCCTCTGAATTTTTCGCCGGTTTTTTTGATAACAGAAGGCGTGTCATCCCGCATCAAAAAAGCCGTTTTAGGAGCGGTCAAAGAAGCTGTTTACAACGTCCCCGGGGAAAAGGGCGTTCTTTTCAGAGCGCTTCCTTCCGCCTCATCCGGGCTGCTCTCGTTTTTGGGAAAACAGAAGTTTGTTATTGCTGACGGGCATCATCGTTTCAGAGTGTCGGCTGAAAATTTTGATAAAGACAATTCCTCTAAATTTCTTATGGTTTATATTTGTGATTTCTCGGATGAGGGATGCGTTGTCCTCTCTCACACCGATAGAAAAAGCCCATTTGACAAAAGCCTGCTCAGAGAGGTGCTGAAAACAGGGAAACTGATGAAGCAGAAGAGCACATTTTTCTGGCCGAAACTGCCATCCGGTTTGCTGATGCACCCGGTAAAGGAACTCAAAGATGAAAGTTGACACAAAGCTGCTGAAAAGACAATTTTTCCGGCGTTTTTTCCCGGTTTTTGCGTTTGCTGTTTTTCAGACATTTTTTTTATTCCCGGTGTCGTTATCAGCCGCGGAAACGGCAGTTGAAACAGATAATAATTCAATGTTTCATTATCTTCTTTACGCGAGGTATTTTAAAGAGGGTAAATATCTTGAGGGCCTCGGCGAGCTTGAAAAGGCAAGGGATATAGACGCTGATTCCGTATTTTTAATGGAAGAAATAATGCCTGTTTATTTTGATATGGGCAATTACGATAAGGTTATGGATGTAGCCGGCGAGCTGATAGATAAAACCAGCAAGAATTTTTCGGCGTTTTTTTACATGGCGAGTGTTTATGAGATAAGAAACAATTTAGATAAAGCGGTGCTTTTTTATCTGAAAGCGGCGAAGTTAAAGCCGGACAGCGCCGATGTTGATTTTTCATTAGGCAGAATATATATGAAAAGGGAATTGTATGACAAGGCTGAGATTCATTTTGTGCGGGCGGTTAAAAATAATTCCGCCAATCCTGTCATGAGGCTCACTCTCGCGGTTTTTTACGAGGCCGAAAAAAAATGGGATGAAGCCGTCAGGCAGTACAAAGCGATAGCGGAACTTGATCCCGGTTCTGTAAACGCGCTCATAAAAATAGGAGAGATACACAGCAGAACCGGGAAATATGCCGAAGCCGAAGCTGTTTTTAACGAAGCGCTGGAAAAAGAACCCGATAATTTTACTGCCATTGCGGCTCTTGCGGGAATATACGAGAAGCAGAAAGAGTGGCAAAAGCTCAGGGATGTGCTGCTGAAAATACACATTGTAAAAGATGATTATCCCGAGGTGGAAATGTATCTTGGTTTGGCGTATCTCAATCTCAAAGATAGAAAAAAAGCCCAAGAGTTTTTCAAAAGAGCAGTTGATATAAACCCGGAAAACGCGCCAGTGTATTATTCTCTTTCGCTGATATACATGGACGCGGGAAATTATACCGAAGCTTTGGGCGCACTGGATAGCTGTGAACAATTCGGCGGGGAGAACACCGAGATTTATTTTCTGAAAGGAGTCTGTCTCGATTCACTCGGTAATAAAACCATTTCACACGAGGCTTTTGAGAAAGCGCTCACAAAGGATCCTGATAACCACAGGGCTTTGAATTATCTCAGTTACAGCTGGGCGGAGATGGGGATAAAGCTGAAAAAAGCCAGATCGTATATAGACAGGGCATTGAAGTTGTCACCTAAAAACAGCGCGTATTTAGACACTTCCGGCTGGGTTCATTACAAATCCGGTCAATACCGGACGGCGGTGAAATCTCTCAAAAAAGCCGCTGCCCTGGAAGCGGATCCCGTTATTTGGGAGCATCTGGGCGATGCTTATGTGAAACTCGGCCGAAAATCAGCCGCTTTGAAAAGCTACAAAAAAGCACTGTCTTTCGGGGGAGACCAAACTGTTATTGAGAAGAAAATTCATGATACCCGGTGATATGCGTTTTTTTTGGGCGTTTGTTTTTTTAGCGCTTTCCTGCGCCGGACCGCGCCGCGCCGGAGGGGACTTTGGTTATTCTTTGTCTCAATCTGTTTTTGCCGCGGAGGAATTTTCAATGATGGGGGATGTGCACTACTCGGGCATCGCCGCGTCCGGTTATTATCTGTATGTTCTGAAATCGTCACCAGACGGAATGGATTTTTTGCTGACGGATTTTATGGGCGCTTCTGTGGAAGCCGGGTCCGCGGGGGAAATGGCTGCTTTTGCCGTTGATGCCCTTAAACGAAAATCGCAATTCGTTAGATCTGTTAAGCGGCGCAAAGATGAGATCCGTTTCAGGTTTTTACGGAACCCGTACCACATAAAAAAAATGACTGCCTTTACAGAAGATGGGGCGCTCAAGAAGATAAAATTATATTTCAGAAAAGGATTTGCCGAGATAGAAGTCAGGGATATTGTTTATGAGAAAAATTGAAATTGACGCTCCGGCGAAACTGAATGTCTTTCTGGATGTGAAAAGACCTGTGCGGGCAGACGGTTTTCATGAGCTCGTGAGCCTCACGGGTAAAATCAGTCTTTTTGACACTGTCAGCGTTGAAAAGGCGGATAAAATAACGCTTGACATAAGTTCTCCGTGGAAAATTTCAGCGGGCAAAAAAAATATCTGTTTTGCCGCGGCCGGAATATTGAGAAAAAAAGTTCATTTTCCCGGAGCGCGCATAAAACTGATAAAGAGAATTCCTCCCGGACAAGGTATGGGAGGAGGTAGTTCCGACGGAGCCGCTGTCATAAAAGCCATTAATAAATTGTGGGATCTTCGTCTTTCAGAGAAGGCCAAAATGAGCGCAGCGGCTGCAACCGGTTCGGACGTGGCGTTATTTCTTATGCCGTCATCGTTTGTGTGGATACGGGGCCGCGGCGAAAAAACAGAGATTTCACGCCGTAAAATAAGGGGCGTTGTTGTTGTCTGGTTTGGAAGGCCTCTTTCCACAAGGAAAGTCTATGAATGTTTTGACAAAATGCCCTGCGGGAAATTTTGCGGAAATTCCTATGATATGGGAGAGGGGATCTCTGGCCCCGCGGGAAAGACAGTGTTTTTTAATGTTTTGGATGAAGCCGCTTTTAAGCTCCGTCCGGTCATAGCTAAAAAAGTAAAGATGCTTTTGGCTGCCGGAGCGTCGGAGGCGCTCATGACGGGAAGCGGTTCCGCGGTGTTCGGCGTGTTTAAGAATGCGGCTGACGCGGAAAAATTTGTTAAACGAAGGCGTTCTTGTAAAATTGCGCGTTTTTTGTAAAATAAAACAGTGAGTGTTTAGCGTCTTACGGAGGAATTCCCGGCGGGTTTTTCCGCCAGGAAGATAGATACAACAGGAGGCAGCATGGAAATTACCGGTGTCAGAATTTTTCTCCGTGAAGAAGAAAGGCTTAAGGCTTATGCCGCCGTCACTTTTGATTCAGTCTTTGTTGTGCATAACATCAGGGTGATAGCGGGAAGGAACGGACTTTTCGTGTCCATGCCGTCTAAGAAAAGAAAGGATGGCAAGTATAAGGATGTGGCTCACCCCATTACAACGGATTTCAGGCGCCTCCTTGACAGGGCTATTGTGGAAAGATATAAGGAGGTTGCCGCTGAAAAAGCGGCGGCTTCGCCGTCCGCGGGGGATGTCTTACCGGAAAATGTTTCCGCATCTTCCGGGCCGGGTTCGCCTGCCATGGAAGCGGATGGTCCCGAAAATCAGGCCTCTCCGGATATTGAAAGTTCCGCGGAAGTTCTTTCTGCCGAAGGTGCTCAGCCCCCGCCGGAAGACCAAAAGTAGTTTGGGCTGATTCGGCGCTTGTCAAAGCGCTGTTTATAACATAACAAGTTTGCGGGGTGGTGTAGCGGTAACACAAGGGTCTTTGAAGCCCTCGTTGAAGGTTCGACTCCTTCCCCCGCAGCCAGTTTCAAGAAACGTTCTGATTTAGTTTTGAAATAAAGAAAAATTTATTTTTTTGTCACACCGCAACCGGTCAAACGCAGAGGAACTGTCGGCTGACACCTTTTTATTTGTTTATCTGAATAATTCTGGTTTTTATGATGCCGTTGATGTTGCGAATATTTTCAACAATTTTTTCGCCGGGTTTTTCATCCAGATCAATAATGCAGCAGGCGTAATCCCCTCTGCTTTTGTTCAGCATCTCGATGATGTTGATGCCGTTTTGCGATAGGACTGAGGAAATCTGGCCGACCATGCCGGGAATGTTTTTGTTCATCACAAGTATTCTGAAATCCGTGTTAGGTTCAAGCTCACAATCGGGATAATTAACCGAGTTTTTGATATTGCCGTGTTCTATGAAGTCCCGGAGTTCGGAAGCGGCCATAAGCGCGCAGTTGGTTTCTGCCTCGCGAGTGGACGCGCCCAGATGGGGGATGGCTATAACGTTTTCCATAGCCAGCACTTTGTCGTCGGGGAAATCCGTGATGTAGCGTTCTATCTGTTTGTTTTTCAGCGCCGCCGCCAGATCGTCCGTGTTGACGATTCCGCCGCGCGAAAAATTAAGAAGTTTCACGCTTTTTTTCATCATGCCTAATTTTTCGGCGTTTATGAGGCCCCGCGTTGAGTTGTTGAGAGGCATGTGCAGGGAAATGTAGTCTGATTCGGCGAACATCTTGTCCAGTTGTTTCGCGCGCCGCACATTGCGTGACAGTTCCCATGCCGACTCCACGGAAATAAAAGGATCGCAACCTATGACTTTCATCCCCATATTATAGGCGCTGTTGGCTACTGTAACGCCTATTTTTCCAAGCCCAACCACGCCCAGCGTTTTTCCCGAAATTTCCGAGCCCGCGAATTGTTTTTTGTTTTTTTCAATGAGCCCCGGCACTTCGTCTCCTTTTCCCCTGAGGCTCTGCGCGAAAGCAATGCCTCCTGTAATATCACGGGAGGCTAAAAGAAGACCGGCCAGTGTTAGTTCTTTTACCGCATTGGCGTTTGCTCCGGGCGCGTTGAAGACGACAATGCCTTTTTCCGAACAGTCGGCTACGGGAATGTTGTTGACACCGGAACCTGCGCGCCCTATGGCCATCAGAGAGTCGGGTAGAGTCATATCGTGCATTTTGAAACTGCGGAGGATGACTGCGTCGGGATTTTTTAGCTTTGGCCCGGTCTCGTATGTGTCTGACGGAAAAACGGACAGTCCCTTTTTTGCGATAATGTTGAGCGTTAAAATTTTATACATATTATTCCCCCTTATGATATCTCAATGGTCTCAAATTTGAGCCGTGAAATCAACATGTTCTACTGAAGTTTTGCCATAAGAGCATTTATAAAGCAGGCACGGCAGAAGTATCCAGAGCGGGCCATATGAGTGAGGGGTTTTGCCTCGTTCCCGAAGCGAATAGGCAGCGAA
The DNA here is from genome assembly GCA_034660675.1 of Elusimicrobiota bacterium. Classification (GTDB taxonomy): domain Bacteria; phylum CG03; class CG03; order CG03; family CG03; genus CG03. The sequence goes on along the minus strand of JAYEJT010000132.1, from coordinate 17 downwards.
CCGCATACGTGAGCGTC
>JAYEJT010000131.1:0-9474 GCA_034660675.1 Elusimicrobiota bacterium | reverse complement strand
AACGGGAAAATCGTGTATCTAAAAGCAAAACCGGAAGAGCTTTTTAAGAGGATAAAAAAAGAAAAGCACAGGCCTCTTCTCAATGTGGAAGACCCTCTCGTGGAATTGAGAAGAATATACGGCAAAAGGAAAAAACTTTATTCCGACTGCGATCTTTGTGTTGACACGGCAAAAAAGAACCCGGAGGAAATATGCGGGCAAATAATAAAAAAATTAAATTGAAGTCTTGTCATAATGTAATCACCACAGATGATATCCGTAGACGGACGCTCACGTATGAGGTTCGCTGCCTATTTGCTTCGGGAACCATGCAAAACCCCTCGCTCATATGGCCCGCTCCGGATACAATCTGCGGTGATTTTCTATCAAAAAGGCGGTAAAAATGCATAAAACTGTAATAGGAAGAAAACTTGACGCGGGGAAAATTATCGCGCCTCTTGTGAGCGGCCATGTGAAGAGATGCCTGCTTGTGACAAACACGAAGGTGGGGAAACTTTACGCGAAGAGCGTCGCGGGATCGCTGGAAAAAAGAGGGATAGAAACGCATATCGCCATTCTTCCCGACGGGGAACGTTATAAAAATCTCAAATCACTTGAAAAACTTTATTCCGCGGCCGTTAAAAACGGCATAACGAGAAAATGTTTTGCCGTGGCACTCGGCGGCGGGGTTGTGGGAGACATAACGGGTTTTTTCGCCGCCACTTTTCTGAGGGGAATAGATTTTATACAGATTCCCACATCTCTTCTGGCCATGGTTGACGCTTCAATAGGAGGCAAGACAGGTGTGGATTTAAAAGAGGGGAAAAACCTCGCGGGGGCTTTCAAAATGCCGCTGGCCGTTATAATTGACACGGATTTTCTGCGTACTCTTCCTGAAGAAGAAATGAAAAACGGTTTTGGTGAAATTGTAAAATACGCTCTGCTGGATGAAAAGTTCAACAAATTCCTGTCGCCGCGCGCAACCGGAATAAAATCTCCGTCAAAAAAGTTCCTGACGGATGTGATAAAAAAAGCCGTGAAGATAAAAGAGGACATAGTGAGAAAAGACTACCGTGAGGGTAACGCGCGCCGTGTGCTCAATCTGGGTCACACCATCGGCCATGCCGCGGAAACGGCATCGGGTTACCGCAATGTCAAGCACGGCGAAGCCGTCGCGTCAGGTATGATAGACGCTGTTGATCTGAGTTTCTTTCTCGGTTTGTGCGGAGCCGCCGAACGCGCAGAAACTCTTTCTTTGATCAAACGCGCAGGTTTCGAAAAAATAAATATCGACGGCAAAAAACTTTTAAAACTGATCCTCTCCGACAAGAAAGTGATTGACAGAGAGCCTGTTTTTGTATTATTAAAAGGGGCCGGCAAACCCGTTGTGAAAGAGGTTCCGGTAAAGGTGCTGAAAAAATGGCTGAAACATTAGTTAAACAGATTATCTCATCAAAGATCGGAAGAGAAGTGCAGACGGGAGAAATAGTGATCATGCCTGTTGACAGGGCTTTTTGCCAGGATGGAACGGGGCCGCTTGCCATAGACGGAATAAACAGTCTGGGGATAGGTCTTAAAAATCCGTCAAAGAACTATTTCTTCATAGATCACGCTGTACCGCCGCCGAGAGTGGAATTGGCCAATGCCCACAAAAAAATCAGGGATTTCGCCGCCAAACACAAGGCCAACTGCATAATGAGGGGCGTGTGCCATCAGATGATGGTTGAGGAATTTTCTTCTCCTTTTGACGTGATAGTGGGAGCGGATTCTCACACCCCCACCTCGGGAGCGCTGGGAACTTTTGCGGCGGGCTTCGGTTCAACAGATGTGGCTGCGGCCATGGCAACGGGTTCGGTTTGGCTGAAAGTGCCGGAAAGCATGGGCATTGAATTAAAAGGTAAGCCGGGTAAAGGGGTAATGGCAAAAGACGTCATAATTGATATCATCGGGAAAATAGGCGCCGACGGCGCAACATACAAGGTGATGGAATTCTTTGGTGAGGGGCTCAAAAATCTTTCAATGGACGGGCGTTTCACCATATCCAACATGACAATAGAAGCCGGCGCAAAAACAGGCATCTTTCCTGCTGATGATGTCGTCAGAGAATATCTGAAATCCCGGGAAAGAGAGGATGATTACAGAGAGCTTCCCGTATCCGCCGCCGGTGATTATGAAAAAAGGATTATTGAAGATATGAGCGGGATTGTTCCAATGGTGTCCTGCCCTCATCAGGTGGATAATGTTTCCAAAGCCTCCGGACTTGGAAACGTGAAAGTGGATGTTGTTATGATAGGCACCTGTACAAACGGACGTTTTTCGGATTTTGAGGCGGCTTATAAAATTTTTGAAAAAGCTGATAGTATAAAAACAAATCTCATAATAGCACCGGCTTCAAACAGGGTGTTAGAAAAAATCTCGGCAAGTCCGATGTTTAAAAAATTCCTGGATTTAGGCGCCAGCATAATTCCGCCCGGCTGCGGGCCCTGCTGTGGTGTGCACGCGGGGATTCTGGCCGACGGAGCGACGGCTTTTTCAACGGCCAACAGAAATTTTAAGGGAAGAATGGGCAATCCCGAATCCTTTGTTTATCTGGGCTCGCCTTTAACAGCCGCCGCAACGGCCGTGGCGGGAAAAATAACGGACCCGAGGGAGTTTTTATGATAAAGGGTAAAATACATTTATTTGGCGACGGCGTTTCAACGGATCTGATCTGCCCGGGAAGATATTATCATCTCAGGGGCAATCTGCCGGAGCTGGCAAAACACGCGCTTGAAGACGCGGACAAAGATTTTGTCAAAAACATGAAAAAAGGCGACATTGTCGCTGCCGGCGAAAATTTCGGCTGCGGATCATCCAGAGAACACGCGGCGATAGTGATAAAGCTCGCGGGAGCTTCATGCGTGATAGCGAAAAAATTCGCGAGAATATTTTTCAGGAACTGCATAAACATAGGTCTTCCGGCCATAGAGATAGACACATCCGGGTTTGAAGCAGGAGATGATGTTGAGGTTGATCTCAACTCGGGCGTGGTAAAAAATCAAACGAAAAAGATAGAGAGAAAATTTCCCGAGTTGCCGGAAAAGATGATAGCCATCTTAAATGCCGGCGGGCTTGTGAATTATATCAAGGAGAACGGCGGATTATGAAACATGTGATAACACTTCTTCCGGGCGACGGCATCGGCCCGGAAATAACAGAAGCGGCCAAAAGAGTGATTGCCGCCACAGGCGTTGAAATAGAATGGGAGGAAATGCCGGCCGGCGAAAATGTGATGGAAAAATACGGCACTCCCATTCCCGGGGAAACGCTTGAAAGCATAAGAAAAAACAAGGTTGCGCTGAAGGGGCCGATAACAACGCCCGTCGGCGGAGGTTTCAGGAGCGTGAACGTTTATATAAGAAAGGCTCTTGACCTTTACGTGTGTTTGAGGCCCTGCAAAAGTTACGGCATAAAGGATTTGCCTTTTCCGGATCTTGATCTGGTTGTCGTCAGAGAAAACACAGAGGATCTTTATGCCGGGATAGAGTTTGAAAAGGGCGACCCTAAAATACAGAAGCTGGCGGAACTCGCCGGAAGAAAATTTTCCGAAACAACGGGTATTTCCATAAAACCGATTTCCGAAGAGGCGTCGGAGCGCATAATAAAATTCGCTTTTGATTACGCTGTGAAAAACAACAGAAAAAAAGTCACCGGTGTGCACAAAGCCAACATAATGAAGCACAGTGACGGCATTTTCCTTGACGTTTTCCGAAAAGTTGCCGAAAAATACTCCGCGATAGAGTCTGAAGACAGAATCGTGGATAACATGACCATGCAGCTCGTTAAAAAACCGCAGCTTTATGATGTGATGGTGCTGCCCAATCTTTACGGGGACATAATATCAGACCTCTGCGCGGGTCTTGTCGGAGGTCTGGGCATAGCCCCGGGAGCGAACATAGGGGACAACATAGCTGTTTTTGAACCGACTCACGGTTCCGCGCCGAAGCACGCCGGGAAAAACCGCATAAATCCCATATCCATGATTCTTTCAGGCGCCCTGATGCTCAATTACATAGGCGAAACCACAGCCTGCGAAAAAATAGAAAGCGCCGTCAGACAGCTCATAAAAGAAGGGGACACTCTCACTTATGATTTTGGCGGTGTCTCAAGCACATCCGATGTCGGTGAGCGCCTTGCAGAAATCATAGCGGGGTCAAGTTAGACGCAGTAAAAATTGTTAAAAGAAAAGGAAGCTGGAAAATAGAAAAATGCCCGCGCAAAAGCCGGATGTGATTTCTGTTTTAACCTCCGGTCTCTTTGTTTTGGCGTTTGCCTTTTGCGGGTCAGGTTGCCGGGGGGAGGGGGATTTTTCGGCTATGAGAAAAAAAATGGTCACCGAACAAATTGCCGCCAGGGGGGTACAGGACCCGGCTGTTCTGAAGGCCATGGAAAAGGTGCCGCGCCATCTTTTTGTTGATGCCCGATACGCTTCCGCTTCATATGACGATCATCCTTTACCGATTGGAAACAGCCAGACGATTTCTCAGCCTTACATTGTCGCTCTCATGACAGAACTCCTCTCGGTTTCCGCGGGGGACAGAATCCTTGAGATAGGCACGGGTTCCGGTTATCAGGCGGCGGTTCTGGGCGAAATAGCGAAGGAAGTTTATTCTGTGGAGATAATACCGGATCTCGCGGAAAAAGCTAAAAAGCTCCTGGGTAAACTGGAATATAAAAATGTCAGAATAAAGACGGGCGACGGTTTTCTCGGCTGGAAGGAACACGCCCAGTATGACGGTATAATCGTTACCTGCGCGCCGGATGAGATACCGGCGCCCCTTATTGACCAGCTCAAAGAAGGCGGAAGACTCGTTATACCTGTCGGAGAAAGTTTTCAGAAACTCAAGCTCGGAGAAAAACTCAACGGCAAATTTTCCGTCAGGGATATTATTGCGGTGCGTTTTGTACCCATGACGGGCATAGCCGGCAAGGTCGCGGGTTCTTCAGAAACAGACGGAAATTTTTTGGCGCGAAAATGCCTTGATAAATGGAAAAAAGTGTTAGGCAAAACCCTTGTTTCGGGAATCGCGGTGAGTGTATCAGAACAGAAACTTTATTTGATTAAAGACGGAATCGCCGCCAAAAGTTTTTCCGTTTCCACATCCAAATACGGCGTGGGATCTGTGCGCGGCAGCAACAAGACCCCCACGGGTACGCACAAAATAAACAAAAAAACGGGAGCCGGAGCGGATGAGGGGACAATATTCAAATCTCTGATAAACACGGGCAGAAAAGCCCCTATTCACAAAAACGTCTTTGACGCGCCTGAAGATTTTGTGACGACGAGAGTTATGGTTCTTGAGGGTATGGAAAAAGGTTTGAACAAGGGCCCCGGTATAGATTCTCTAAGCCGCCGTATTTACATACACGGCACGCCTGAGGAAGGCCTCATAGGCAGACCGGCTTCACACGGCTGCGTCAGAATGAAAAATGCCGATATTATTGAACTTTTTGAAATGGTTTCTGAAGGCACACCTGTTGAGATATTTTAAGAAAACGAGAATAGAAAACGGGGACGGTTCTGGTTTTATGATAACGAAGAAGGAGGGATAAATGCCGAGAAGAGCGAGATTTATAGTTTCTGATGGTACTTACCATGTAATGGTGCGAGGAAATAATAGAGCTGACATATTTCACGATGATAAGGATTTCGGTTTTTATCTGGAACAGATGATAGACAATAAGGAAAAATACAATTTGAAGATTTTTCACTATGCGTTGCTGAACAATCATCTTCATATGATAATCCAGTCTCCTGAAGGAAAGAATCTAAGTGAAGCGATGAAAAGACTCAATGTTACTTATACAAGATATTATCGCAGGAAATATGGGGGGATAGGACATTTATTCCAAGGTAGATTCAAAAGTTTTCTAATACAAAAAGGCAGATATTTGCTGGAATGCGGAATATATGTGGAGTTAAACCCGGTGAGAGCGGGGATGGTAGAGAAGCCGGAAGATTATAAGTGGAACAGTTATAGGGTTTATGTGACAGGTGAAAAAAGTGACGTGGTTAATTTGGATCCGGAATATCTGGGATTGCATGAGGATGAATCAGAAAGGATAAGGATATACAGAGAGTATATGGCGGTTAGGGGGCAGGAGAGAAGAAACGAGGAACGATTTTTTAAGTCAGGAGTTTATGGCTCAGAAGCATTTATGAAAGAGATGGAAAAGAAAGGCTTGAAGGCAATCTGGTCCCACGGTGGACGACCCAAAGGTGGCAAGAATTAGTGAAAACCAGAACCGTCCCCGTTTTCGTTCGTTTTCGTTTCCGTTTTGCGTTTGAATAATGTAATCAAATTTGCTAAAAACAGCAGGTAAGACCTTATGGAAAAAACACTTTTTATAATCAAGCCGGATGCTGTGTGCGAAAATCAGGCGGGAAAAATAATAGACATTGTCCTTCAAAAGGGTTTCATAATCCGCGCGATGAAAATGACGCGTTTCAACTCTACGCTCGCTTCAAAGTTTTATGCCGAACACAAAGGCAAACATTTTTACGGGCCTCTTGTTAAATTCATGAAATCCAATCCGGTTATAGTCATGGTTCTTGAAAGAGACAACGCTGTAAAGGAATTGCGCGCTCTTGTGGGAAAAACAAATCCCGCGGATGCCGCGCGTGGCACCATAAGAAAAAAATACGCGCGCGACGGCAGGCACAACGCCGTGCACGCCAGCGATTCTCTCTCTTCGGCGAAAAGGGAAATTGCGCTGTTGTTTAAGCCGTCGGAAATAAAAGCCCGAAAATATATTGATTATCCGGTAATCAAATAGGTGAGCAAAAACCAGAACCGTCCCCGTTTTCCCAAAAGGAGAAAAAAACAGTGAAAACCAGAACCGTCCCCGTTTTGCGAATCAATTTAATTCTTAACTGCGGCTCGTCGTCATTGAAATACAAGGTGTTCAAATCAGGAACGAAGCTTTGTCTCACGAGCGGTCTCATTGAGAGAATAGGCGCGCCGGACGCCGTGATAACTCACAAAGTCTGCAACGGGAAAGCCATGGAGAAAATCACGGGTGAAGTAAAAAATCACAGCGATGCCATCAGCACTGTTCTTGACAGAATCCGCGGGAAGGGCGGTTTTAACAAAAAACAGCTGAAAGCTGTCGGGCACAGGGTTGTTCACGGCGGGAAATATTCCGCGCCTGTTGTTGTGAACAAAAATGTAAAAAAATACCTTAAAGCAGTGACATTCGAGCTTGCTCCTCTCCACAACCCCTTTAATTACGAAGGCATTATCGCCGCCGAGAAAAGTCTTCCGGGCGTGACCAACGTGGCGGTTTTTGACACCGCCTTTCACCAGACAATCCCGGATTTTGCGTATATGTACGCTCTGCCCTACAGATATTACACAAAATATCTCGTGAGAAAATACGGCTTTCACGGCACGTCGCATCAGTATGTTTCCATACTGGCCGCCAAAATGCTCAAAAAACCGCTCTCAAAAACAAAACTTGTCACCTGTCATCTGGGTAACGGCGCGTCTCTGGCCGCCGTAAAATCCGGAAAATGTGTGGACACCTCCATGGGCTATACGCCGCTGGAAGGCGTTATGATGGGCACACGTTCGGGAGATATTGATCCGGCCGCTGTGCTTCACCTGATGATGGAGGAGGAGTTGTCACTGCATGACATGGACACAATTCTGAACAAACAGAGCGGTCTAATGGGCGTGAGCGGAATATCAAATGATATGAGGGATATAATAAAAGCCTCGGCGGCGGGGAACAAAAGAGCGGCGCTGGCTTTTAAAATGTATTGTCACAGGATCAAAAAATACATAGGCGCTTATATAACGCTGTTGAACGGTGTGGATGCCGTTGTTTTTACCGCCGGCCTGGGAGAAAATTCCTATCCCACGCGGGCGGAGGTCTTGAAAAATATGCAAAATATTGGAATAATAATCGACCCCGTTTTGAATAAGGGGATGGTTGCGGGACAAGAAGGCGAAATAAACGCGCCCTCTTCACCGGTCAAAGTCTTTGTCATAGCCACGGATGAAGAGCTGATGATAAGCAGGCTTGCGGATAAAATGACTTGATATTAACAAGTCGGGAGGAAATAAAATGGCAAATCCTAAAAGGAAAACTTCAAAGGCAAAACAGCGCCGCCGGCGGTCGAGCTGGATGGGCAGCGGCGATGTGTCTCTTGTGAGATGTCCCCAGTGCCGGAAGCTGATAAAGCCCCACACGGTGTGTCAGTACTGCGGATTTTATAAAGACAAGAAGATTATTACAACCAAAGAGGAAATAAGAGAAGCAAAAAGAGTGAAGGAAAATGGCTGATATAATTCTTGACGCCATGGGCGGTGACAACGCGCCTGCCGCTCAAGTGGCCGGGGCTGTCGCGGCTCTTGATAAAGTAAAATCCGATATATATCTTTCAGGGAAAAAAGAACAAATAGAGAAAGAGCTTGACGGTTTTACACATCCCAGACTTCACATTCTGCATGCGCCGGATGTGATACACATGGCCGCCAAGCCTGTTGTGGCCTGCCGCAAACAGCCTGATTCAAGTCTGATGGTGGGTATGCGATTCGCGAAAGAGAAAGAGAATTCTGTCTTTGTAAGCGCGGGGAATTCAGGCGCCGTCATGACGGCGGCGGTCATGGTTCTTGAAAGAATACCCGGAATTTTAAGGCCGGCCATAGCCGTTGTGACGCCGGGGATAAAACACCCCTTTGTTCTGCTTGACCTGGGGGCCAACATCAATTGTTCATGGCAGCAGCTTTGCCAGTTTGCTCTTATGGGCAGCATCTGCGCGGAACTTATAATGAAAAAAAAGAATCCCAAAATAGGACTCTTATCAAACGGCAGCGAGCCGGGGAAAGGAACGGATGCGGTTGTAGCCGCCAACAAAGCTCTTTCCGAGACCGATCTTAATTTTATAGGGAATGTAGAGGGGAATGACATTCTTGATGGCGTTTGTGACTGTATAGTCTGCGACGGTTTTGTGGGGAACATCGTGCTGAAATTCGCTGAGGGCTTCGGTTCCGCTCTGAAGCACAGCGTGAGTTCGGGTTCGCGTTTAAAACTTTTCGGAAAAATAGCCAAAAGGGTCATGAAAAAAATTTTCGCAAAATTTGATTACAGCGAATACGGCGCGACACATCTGCTGGGTCTTAAAAAAAGCGTTTTAGTCACTCACGGGCGGGCAAACGCGAAAGCCATAATGAACGCGATCATAGCCGCCGAAGCTGAGGCAGATGCGGGAATAAACAAAAAAATCGGCACCGAAATAAACAAATATGACGATGTTTTGAATTTATGACGCATGCGGAGAAATTTAAATGATTAAAAATTATGCTGTTGTTTTTCCCGGACAGGGCGTTCAGGGGATAGGCATGTCAAAAGACACCTACGACCGCCGCCCACAGGCCGCTCACACTCTGGATCACGCGTGTAAAATTCTCAGCATGGATCTCAAAAAAATAATGTTTGAAGGGCCCGCGG
>JAYEJT010000130.1:0-1867 GCA_034660675.1 Elusimicrobiota bacterium | reverse complement strand
GTTTGTCAAGAACCGGAATTCGCTATCTCTGAACTGCGGCGCAAAAAGTACTGGATTGGGAGACACCTTACGATGCGTTTAAAAAGTTGGCTGGTGTTGCGTTAGAAACTTGAAACCAAGAACACCACCGGCAATCGTAAGCGCGAATTCAACGCATTTTTTACGGGTCATATTTTCAAAGCGAAATGACAACGGCCACGGCTATGTCTTTCGTGTGGGATATGGATATGTGAAACTTCTTTTTACGGCCTTTTATAAACACCTCGGGAGCGCCGGAGGCTCTGTTTTTCACATAGATGTCTTTGAGAGCAATGTCGGTCTTGGTCGTCGCCTTTATCACCGCCTCTTTAGCCGCGAAACGCGCGGCATAATGCATGGCGGGATCAGCGCTTTTGCGGCAATAAGCGACTTCCTCGTCGGTGTAAACCCGTTTCAGAAAACGGGGGCTGAGACGCCGGAAACGCTTGACCTCGGCTATGTCTATTCCTATGCCGGGCATCCTTAATACTTTACGCGCCTATTTTGACAAATAATGAGAATCATATACTTTTTTTTAATTTCCTGTTTTTAATCAGCCCTTATGGCACCACAATCCTTTTAAGCTGAAATTATTCATAATTTACTGGTTCATTGTCAAACATTCATTCACCCATTAACCGCCTTTGAAAGGCGCGTCACAAAAATTTGTGAGCATTTTTGGAACCGCTTGATGTTCATTTCAAACTTCAGCAGCTTCTCAACAGCGATATTATTTTTTTGCTTTTTTAGGTATAATGTGAGGATGAAAAAAAAGAATGTCTATATAATCGCGGGGCCAAACGGCTCTGGAAAAACCACCTTTGCCGCAGAGTTTTTGCCGGCCTATGCCAAATGTCCTAATTTTATAAATGCCGATCTTATCGCTAAGGGGCTTTCCCCCTTTTATCCCAGTCAGATGTCTTTAAAAGCCGGCAAACTTGTCCTTCAGCAGATCCGCGAAATGTCGGCTAAGGGCGTGAATTTTGGATTTGAGACAACCCTTTCAGGGAAGAGTTATCTGAACCTCTTCAAAGAATTGAAAGAAAAATGCTACACGCTCCATATTTTCTATTTGTGGATACCCGGTACTCCGCTGGCCATAGCCCGTATAAAAGACAGGGTGTCCCAGGGCGGCCACGATGTGCCTGTGAAAGACATTGAGCGGAGATTCACCCGCAGTATTAGCAATTTTTTTAAGCTGTACCGTCCGCTTGCTGATAAATGGATGTTATTTGATAATTCGCAAAAACAATCCAAGCTGATCGCCAAAAAAGATAATTCACATATTGATATTCGCAATCACATTTTATTTGCTACAATAACGGAAAAAGCGGGGGTTAATTTATGAAAAAACGCATGACCATACTTGACAAGGCCGAAGCCGCGATGAAAGCAGCTGTTAAAAAAGTGATGGCCGAGCATAAAAAAAACGGCCGGCCTGTCGCAATATGGAAAGACGGCAAGGTTAAAAAAGAATTCATAAAATAGTTCCGCCCTATCCTTCCAGGACTATTCTGATTTTTTCCTCCGCGCTATACCTTCTCGCTGTTTTCCTTCTGATCTCTTTTACCACCGCAAATCTGTCCCAAGGTTTCTGAAGTCAAACAATAAACCAACACAGTATGAACACCGTCGGCGGTGTCCTGTCTATTGTAATTTAGGGTACTATCTTGTCAGTTCTTTATTCCTATGCCAAGCTGAAAACCGGTTTCGGAACCGCTCCTTGAAGCCGCTATGTTGAAATATGTAAACGGTATTAGCCGCAGCTCTATGCCGGCGAGTATGCGGTTCTGATTTTTTTCGGGCTTAACTGTACTTCCAAGAAAACTGACTTCCATTTCTGTCTTGT
>JAYEJT010000129.1:0-9658 GCA_034660675.1 Elusimicrobiota bacterium | reverse complement strand
CATAACCGGCCACAATACGCCCGAGGTAAAAAATGAAATAATGGAAGCCGGCGCGGACGCTTATCTGGGCAAACCCTTTGACACGGCCATGCTCCTTATGACAATAAAAAAGATGTTATGAAAAATTCCAAAACAGACATTTTGGACAAATACATGGATGTCGTTTCATCAATGTTTATCGTGCTCAACAAACGGGGCAGAATCGTTTTCGTAAACAAGGCTGCCCGCGAAACGCTCGGGATTCCGTACAAAAACATTGTGGGGAGCAAATGGCTGGATTTTATTCCCGGGAATCAGAAAAAAGCCGTTGATAAAGTATTCGGGGATATTATGTCGGGAAAACTGGAAAGCAGAGAAGTTTACGAAAATGATATTGTGACGCCCTCGGGCGAAAAAAAAAGAATTCTATGGCATAACGCTCTCATCCGCGGAAAAAACGGCGGGATAAAGAATAGCGTCAGTTCGGGGCGTGATGTGACGGCCTTACGCCGCGCGGAACAGGACAGAAGAAAACTCGCGGCTGATATCATCAGACAAGAGCGCTTGGCCGCGTTAGGCAGAATAGCCGCGGGAGCGGCGCATGAAATAAATAATCCTTTAACGGGGATCATGGCCTTTTCGGATCTGCTTCTGGCGGATAAACATAAAACCCCGGCAGAAATAAGAAAGACGATCAAAACCGTGAAGGATTCATCTCTGCATATAAAAAAAATAATATCCGCGCTTTTGAATTTCAGTGAGACAGCCGATTCCACAGAAAAAATGGAAAAGACAGATATCAACAAACTGATCAGAAATGCCATAAACGGTTTCAGCGAAAGATTTAAAAAAAACAAAACAGAAGTATCTTTTCTCCAGGGAAAACTCCCGCCGGTATATGTGGCAAAAGCCGGACTTTTCCGTTCGCTCGATGTCATCTTTGAAAACAGCATAGACGCTTTGAAAGAAAAAAAAGGAGGAGGTTTTAAGGGCCTCGTAAAAATAAAAACAATGTTTTTACCCGGAACATCAGAAACTCTGATCTCAATCAGAGATAACGGTTCCGGCATAGAAGAGAACATGCTGCCGAAAATATTTGAGCCTTTTTTCACGACAAAACAGGCGGCCGGGAACACGGGTATGGGCCTCGCTTCAGCTTACGGCACAATCAGTGCCATGGGCGGAAAACTTGAGGCGGAAAGCCAACGGGGGAAATACACCGAGTTCAGGATAATCATACCCGCGGGCGACAGCCGGAAGGGGGATATGAAATGAACGAAAAAATACTTATCGTTGACGATGAAAAAAGCATACGGGATGTTTGCGTTCAGATTTTCAAGCTGAAAAATTATGATGTGGATGCTGTGTCTTCGGTTTCCGGAGCGCTTTCGGAAATAAGAAAAAAAGAATATGATCTCATAATGACAGATCTGCATCTTGCGGGGAACAGCGGGGAAAATCTGATAAAAAAAGTACATAAAAATTTTCCCCAAACAGGCGTAATCGTTATGACGGCTTACGCGGACATGAACAGCGTCGTTAACTGCCTGCGGCTCGGCGCGTCGGATTATGTGCCCAAACCCTTTGAAATGAACGATCTTCTCCGCGCGGCGGAGAATTTTTTTGAGACGCGGCGGCTGAAGAAACAGGTGATAAGACTGAAAGAGATTTCAGCGCTCAAAACGCAATTTCTCTCAAATGTGTCGCATGAACTCAGAAACCCCCTCACCGCCATAAAAGGCGCGTCAGATCTGTACCTTAAAATAGAGAAAAACGGCTCCGACAGAAAAAAACTGATGCAAATCGTTAAAAACAACACTGCCCGGATGCTTGTTCTCGTGGAAGATCTTCTCAGAGCCGCGGAAACGGAAACAAAACAGATAAAACTGGAAAAAAACAGAGAGGATATTTGTGTTTGTGCGGCCCACGCCGTGACAGTTGTTAAAACCAAAGCAGATGTAAAAAATATAAAGGTCAGCCTCAAAAAAGGGCCTCCTGTTTTCGTTTTTTGCGATGGAGTCCGAATAGAGCAGGTTGTTATTAATCTTCTGGATAACGCTATAAAGTTTTCTCCCGAAGGCAGCGCCGTTGAAATTCAGGTGACCTCCGGCAAGGGAAAAGCGAAGATCTCCGTTTTGGATTCAGGTCCGGGCGTTATCCCTGAAGATCTGTCAAAAGTGTTTGACAGATTCTATCAGTCAGGCACAACCCTTGCTCACAAGTCAAAGGGTTTCGGGCTCGGTCTTTCAATAGTCAAACAGCTTGTGGAACTGCACGGAGGCACAATTTCGGCAAAATCTCATACCGGCGGAAAGAAGCACGGCGCGGAATTCACGGTGTTGCTGCCGCTGCCGGAGAAAAACGCGAAGACCGGGGAGAGGGCGGTTTGAAACGGCATTGCCTGATATTTCTTCTTTCTCTGGCGTTTTTTCCCGCCATGGCGGCCGCTTCAAAAACCATCAGGGAAAACAGCTCCGCGGATTTTTCTCAGGGTGAATTTGACGGAACCCTGAACCATGATGAAAGAATTTATTGCGGAAACAGATGGGACGCTTTAAACGGAAACACGGGCGCTTTGACGAATTGCCGCGCGGCTTACAACGGCAGTCTCATTCTCTTCGGCGGCCGATCTTCCACGTCTGCCATGGTCCTTCACAATACAACTTATTCTTTCAACCCTGTTTCGGGTTCATGGGACGCCATTTCTGTTTCCACAGCGCCGTCTGAACGCATGGGTTTCGGCATGGCCGGCGGCGGGAACAACACAATAGCCCTTTTCGGAGGTTACAACGGCTCGGGAATCTTTGACGACACATGGCTTTTTTCCGGAGGTGACTGGTCTCTTGTGGAGTGCTCCACTCACCCCTCAGCGCGTATGGGAACAGCAATGGCCCGTCTTTCGGCAGACAAGATTATTCTCTTCGGAGGCAAAAACGGTCCCGCTAATTATTCTGACACATGGATTTTTGACACCGCCGCTTCCTCATGGACACTCATGGCTCTGCCTCTTTCTCCGGGTGCGAGGGCTAATCACGCCATGGCTCACTGCGGAGAAGGCAAGGTCATGCTTTACGGCGGAGAGGGGGGGAGTTATCTTGACGATTGCTGGATTTACGATTCGGCATCCTCGGCATGGACAGAAATAGACGTCAGCGCTTCAAATCCCGGGAAAAGAAGCGGTTTGGCGATGACTTATGATAACGGGATAGAAAGAGTTTGGCTTTTTGGCGGAGAAACAGAATTTCTGGGAGAATACAGTTACAACAAGGCTCTCTGGATGTTTAATCCCGCCTCGGAGAGCTGGACACAGATAAGTGTTCTGAATTCTGACGGAGAAAAGCCTGACGGCCGCAAGCATCACATATTCCGCCACAGCCCGGGATACGGGAATATTCTTTTCGGCGGGGGCACGGCTGACACAACTTTTACGGAGAAACATATTTTTTCGGATCTCAAAAAATATGTGATGTTTTCGTCGGGCACCTACACAACAAAGATTTACGATACCGGCGTTTCGGAGAAACCTGTTGAATACAAAAGTTTCTGGAGATATTTTAGCGGCACGGGCGATATTAAATATCAGCTGGCCACATCCACCGGTGCCGGGCTCCTGATTTACACGGGGCCCGCAGGCGCGGAATCTTATTACACCAACAGCCCGCAGGATCTGGATTTGGAAGCGTCCAGAGACGGAGACCGTTATTTCAGCGTAAAAATTTTTCTTTCATGTCTTCCGGAAAATGTACCGGATTTTTATATATCAGAGCTGAATTTAAAGTATAATCATCTTCCTGAAGAACCTGTTCTGTACGGAAAAATAACACAGAACGGAGATTCTGTTTTTCAGTCAGCAGATCTTAGGGCGTGGTTCTACTGGTTCAACGCCGGCGACCCCGATGATGACAGCCATTCTTATGAACACCTTATTTCAACGGCCGCCGATTTCAGTGTCTATGTTTCTTCGTCGGGGATTGCCGAACAGGGCGAAAATTATTCATATTATCATCCGGCGGGATTTTACACTGAAGGAAAATATTACTGGAAAATGCGGGCGGCGGATGATTACGGTTCCAGCGGATTTTCCGAAGCATGGTGTTTTTATGTTGACACAACAGCGCCTTCGGCGGTCACGGATTTAACGGCGGAAAAAATTCTTGACAGCCCGGGTAGTGTGCGCCTTTCATGGACGTGCACGGGAGATAACGGATTGACGGGGGATATTGAAGAAGGCCAGACGCGGATACAGTGGAAAAAACACGATCCTCTCACCGTGTGGGGCGCGCAAGGCTACACCGAAAAAATCATATCCACTTCTGTGGGCGCGGGCAGATGTGTGTCCACAGTTATAGACGGCCTGGAAAACGGCACATCGTATTATTTTGTTGTTGCGTTAAAGGATGAGGTAATAAATCCCGGAAAAAATCTTGCGGCCATGTCAAACAACGCTTTGGGATGGACAGATTCCGCTCCCGGAATATTATCCGTGGATTCGCCCGCGCAGTACGATATTATATCGGGGACAGCGTTAATATCTTTTTCACCGTTGGATATTGACAGACCGGATGACGAAACAGCCGTTTGCGTTTATTTGAGCACCGATTCCATGGCGTCATGGCACACACTCGCGACAGATCTGAGCGACGGCACAACATTTTTCTTTTTTAACACACTGGATTTTCAGAACTCCGGTTTCTGTAATATCCGGCTGACAATAACCGACGGTTCAGGGCTGTCCGGAGAAAAAATATCCGAAGTGTTCCTTATACAGAACCCCAATTATCCGCCTTTTGCGGAATTCACATCTCCGGCGCCGGAAAGCGGGGTTGCCGGCAGCGAGGTGTGGGCGTACTGGCAAATTGAGGACGGCAATCCCACAGACACCCACCTGAGTTCTTTGGAAATTTCAGGAGATTCGCTGAATTGGAGCAGTATCGCCGAAGATATTTCCGGCACTTCCGCTTCATTCAACAGCAAACTTTTAAAAGACGGAACTTATTATTTAAAAGTAACGGTGGAGGACTCGCAAATACCCGCCGCATCTGCTGAAGCTGTATTGCGGATATTCATTGCCAACGGCAACACGCCCCCCGGTGCTTTCAATCTGGTCTCGCCGGCGAATGGTATTATACTCAACAGCGAATATGTTTCGTTTGCATGGGATGAGAGTTCCGATACCGATGGTGACGCCGTTACATACACGCTGATATATTCCACTCATCCGGATTTTTCTTATTGCGAAAGTATCGAAACACCGTTTACAAGCCACAGTTCATCTGTGGCAAACAGGAACGATTATTACTGGAAAGTCAGGGCCGCGGATTTCAGGGAAATGGAAACGGAAAGTTCAGAAACTTTCCTTTTCAGCGTTTACCGCGGCAGCATGACGGCCGTGGGAACGTTTCCTGAAAACGGCTCCTACGGCGTTGGGATGACTTCTGTGACGCTTTATTTCAATAATCCGGTTGACCCTCTCTCTGTGTCGGACATCTCCGTTAAAGAAGCCGGAAGCGAAGTGGCGGTTTCATATGATATAAAAGGCCCCCGGGACAATGTTCTCGTGCTGAAGGGCAATTTTGCCTATCCTGAAAAAATACGCGTTTCTGTCGCGGGGGTGAAGGATAACGACGGTAACAACGCATGCGGAGAAACAGACTTCCTGTTTAAGAACTTCATGCCGGCGGCAAGTTATTCTGTCACAGCATTTTCCGGCGATAATATAAGCGTGACCGTCAGTTCAGCGAGTTTCGCGGAGCCGTGTTTTGTGGAAATAACAAAAGATTACTCCGCCGGAGCTCCCGCACGGAGTGTTATGGAAATGACACGGAGCGCGAAATTCGTGAACGATTATGGCTGGCTCGTGGAAATGACAGGTGTCAACGGAAGCGCTATAACCCCGGGGGAAGCGCTGATTTTCAATGCGGGTTACGCGAATTCCATGAGCCGTATAAGCGCAAACAACGTTTTCGCGGTTAAATATATTTCGGGACAATGGCAAAAGGCGTCGCCGGCGCCTGCTGACGGGGCAATAAGTTTTCCCATTATGAGCGAGGGCCCTTATGCCCTGGCGGCTTTAAAGGGAACATTATCGGCTCCGGCGCTGATCAACAAGCCTAATCCGCTCAGAAGCACAACCGAAATATGGGCGGATAATCCCGCGGGCACACCGGTGATTGTGGAAGTGTTCGCTCTCACGGGCGAAAAAGTTTACGGAAAAACTTATCCGTTCCCTGCGGCGGGTTTTGTCAGCTGGGACGGCAAAGACAACAGCGGGTTCAAGCTGCCGGACGGCATGTATGAATTGTCCGTAACGGCTTCGGGAAAAACCATGAAAAAACTTTTGGGAATAGTGAGATAGCGGCGCAAGGCGCCGGCCTGTAATAAAAGGGGGAGACATGAAAAAAATTCTGATTGTTGAAGACGAAAAAGATATTATTGAAATTATTAAGATGTCACTTGAAATCGAGGGGTTTGAAACCGCCACGGCGTTAAACGGAAAAGAGGGCCTTGAGAAAATAAAAACGTTTAAACCCGACATTATTATTCTGGACATAATTATGGACGGGATGGACGGAGTGACAATGAAAAAAAATATGACAAAAGATATTCCTGTGATTGTCGCAAGCGCATGCGATGAGCAAACGAGAGAAAGAATAGAGTCGGAAATAAAAGTGAACAGCTGGCTTGAAAAACCTTTTGAAATAGATGCGCTTGTCAGCGAGGTCAGGAAAATATCAGGGGAACAATGATACATAAAATAATTTATCCGGCTGCGCTGTCAGTGTTTGCCGCCGCGAGGGTGTTCGCCGTCAGCACGGGCGAAACACTTTATTCGGTAAACACCGCGCGTGACGCCGCGCTGGCCGGTTCCGCTGTGAGTTCCCTCTATCCGCAGATGGATTCTTTTTTCAATTCGGAAAATCTTTCAGTGACCAACTCCGAGCTTGAATGGAACACCTCCTGCCGGCGCATAGACTACGCGCGGCCCGGAAAAATCGCTCCCTGCATATCAATTATACAGTTCCAGAGCGCTTCTTCGGATGTTTTGGACGAACTCAATAACAGCGGCGGTTCTTTCAGGCAGGACGAAACTCTTTTACGAATTTCCGCGGCGGCATTTTCAGAGCATTTTTCAGGAACCCTCTCGTTTGATTACATGAAACAAAAAATATACGGCTTCAGCGGTGACGCCTATGGCGCCGGAGCCGCCGTTGGCTGGATGCCCTTCGGTAAAGAAATAATACGCAAAGAACGGGTTTATCTGCCCCTCAATATAGGTTTCGCGGCGCAAAATGTAAAAGCTTCGGAGCTTGACACCGGCGATGAAAGCGAGCCTCTCCCTGTAAACTGCCACATATTCGCCAACACCAATCTTTTGAACGGGGGTTTGTGCCTTTATGCGAAAAAAAGTCTTATGGACGCAGATCTCAGAAAAGAACCGCGAACGGCGCTTGGTGTTGAATTGTGGATGTCGGATGAACTCGTGCTGAGAGCGGGCAAAGATGATCTTTCTATCACTGCCGGCGCAGGCATGGCCTTCGGCAGATTCTTTCTGGATGTGACCGCCGTCAACGGCGAGGGCGGCAACCGGATGGCCCTGACCGCCGGCTTTAAATTTTCATACATAGCGTCCATTTCGGAAAAAATTATAGCCGAAAAAAAAGCGGAGATAAAAAAACTAATGAAAGAAATCGCCGTGCTCAAAGATTCTTCCAGCGCCATGACGGACGAAGAAAGAGACTGGCTGATCAAAATGCTCGCGGAGGTGCATGAGGCCATACAGCTGCAAAATTACTCAAAGGCCGGGGATATTATAAAAAATATTTTTGCCCGTTACGAAACAGCGTTAAAAGGGCAGCGCCCGAAACTGACAAAATCAGGGGCCCGGAAACTCGCCGGAAAAGCAAAAGGGTATATGGAGCAGGGGCGATACAGGGAAGCCAGAAAGCTGATAATGGAAGCTCTTCAGGTTCTGCCGGGAGATTCATCAGCTGAGGAAATAAGTCATCTCATTGACGCTTACGCGGCTATCAGCGAGGGAAAATACGGCATGGCCAAAGCGGTGCTGGCGGAGGGAATCATAATAAATCCGGGAAGTCATGAGATGATCAATCTGATGAAAAGGATAGACAAGTTCATGAATATCGTTGAAGAAAAGGAGCAGTAAAATGAAAACATCTTTTGCGGCGGCTGTTATAATTTTTGCGGTTTCTTTTTCATTTTCCGCGGATAACTCTGATTTTAAAAGAGGCGCCGCCGCATACATATCCGGAAATACGGAAGAGGCCATGATCCTGCTTTACAAGGCTCACCTGGCCTATCCCTCCGACAAAAAAACAAAAGCTCTTCTGGCCGAAGTTTATCTTGATAAGGCTGCCCAGGACATGACTGACGGAGATTATGTTTCCGCGTCAAAATACATCAACGAAGCGGAAAAGCTAAAAGTGATTCAGGCACAAGTTTCCCGCGTTAAGCAATCCCTGAAAGCCATTACATCAAAAGAAAAAGCCGCAATCACCCGCAAGCGGAAAAAAGCGAAAACTCCGAAAAAAAGAAGAACGCCGGCACCTGTAAAAGTTAAAAAACGCGCAAAAATAACGGAAAAACCGAAAACCCGCTCACAAGCAAAAGCGCCGGCGGCGCGGGTTTCGCCGATAATTATAAAAGAAAGGGTCATAGAAAACCCCGGGGCTGCGATGAACTGGAAAAAACAATCAGCCATAGCGGCCGGGGTTCTGATCCCTATCATAGCGGCAGCGTTTATTTTTTTGAAACTTTTTTTGAACGAACGCGTCAAAGAAGCGGAACTTTTAGAAGAAAAACAGATAGCTGAAAAACGTCTGCGGAAAGAGGTGGATTCTCTTAAAGAAACAGCCGTTAAACTCAAAACAAGCCTTGCCGATGAGAAAAAGAAAAAAAATCAGGCTTCCGCGCTAAGTTACAACAGACAGACAGATTCCGGGCACGCTATCAAGGAAGAAAATAAAAAACTGCAGCGCCGTCTGGAAAAAATGGAGGGTTATCTTCAAAATCTGCAAACGGCCGGACGGGAGACCGTCAATAAAGAGACCGCGCATCCGGCAGAAAAATTTGCGCATGCGCGGGGAGGAATAAATTTTCTTCCCGAATACACTGAGATCCCGCTCTCCACTTCGTCTCTTGTCAGGATGCTGAAGGGGGCATCAGAACTTTCGGCGAGACTGAATCTTCTATGGGCTCTCGGCAACAAAACAGGTCTTGATGCGGTAAAGATTCTGGAACAACAGGCATCAGCAGCAAAGGGCGAAGAATACAGGGAGATTCTGAAATCGCTTAAAAAGATATCTCTCCGGCCCGAAACGCCGCCGGAGGTAAAAACGAAAGTTGAGGCTATTTTCCGCGGTTTGCGCCGGAAGGGGACAATAATATGAACAATCAAAAAAAGGAAAGTGTAAAAGACAAGGCCCTGAAAACGGTAAAAAAACATCTGGGAACCACACAGAGGCGGCTGCAGACATCCGAAGATCACCTAAAAGCCCTTATCTATCAGCTTGGCGCGGAAGTGAAAGCGAGTTACAAATCGGAAAAAGCGGCCAAACGCAACAAGATGTTATCCGACACCATTTTTGAAAACTCTGTTTTGCCGAAAATAATTATAGAAAATGACAGCACGATATCCCGTGTGAACAAATCTTTTGAGAAA
>JAYEJT010000128.1:0-1916 GCA_034660675.1 Elusimicrobiota bacterium | reverse complement strand
AGGGTCTGGGAACATCCATTCTCGACGCCATGGCTTCAGGCTGTGCCGTTATAGCTTCAAATGTTGGCGGTATACCCGAAATCATAGAGGATTCTGTTAACGGGTTTTTGTTCAAGGCCGGCGACGAGGCGGCTCTCAGCGGAAAAATAATAAAGCTCGCTTCTGACGCGGGTTTGAGAAAAACTTTTGCGGCAGAGGGAAAGAAGACGGCGGAAAAATTCAGCACCGGAAAAACGGCCGAAGGCACGCTGACTGTTTACAGAAAAGTTTTAAATGAAAGAAATTAAAGAAATCCTTGTGATACAGATCAAGCAGATAGGCGACTGTATTCTGACGGAGCCGGTTTTCCGCGCTCTCAAGGAAAAATGGCCCCGCAGCCGGACGTCCTTTGTCGTGTCGTCGGCTTTTGCGGATATCTTTGAGAATAACCCATATATTGACGAGATTGTATCCTACGATTTCAAAAAACCTTTTGCGGAACTGATGAAGATAAGAAAGAAAAAATATGATATTGTTATGGATTTTCTGGGAAACCCGAGAAGCCGCGGATTGACGCTGTTTTCCAGAGCGTCTCTCAAACTCGGCTTTACCAAAAAGGGCAGTTTTCTTTTTTACACAAAGACTGTTCCGGCTTCCCCTGATCCGGAATATGTCAGCGACACAAAATTCAGATTGCTGGCTCCTCTGGGTATAAGCGCTTCTCCCCAGCCGATAAAAATATATCTCAGCGGGGATGAAAAAAATATTTTTGCGGATTACGCCCGGAACAAAAGCCGCGGTGGCCTTGTGGCAATTTCTCCTACCAGCCGGAGGCCGGCCCGCCGGTGGACGAAGGAACATTTCGCGGAACTGGCGGATATTTTGGCGCTCCGCCACGGTTTGACGCCTGTTTTCGTCTGGGGCCCGGGCGAAGAAGATTATGTAAAATCCGTGATGGCTTTGATGAAAGAAAAGGCAGCACTTGCGCCGCCCACAAAACTCAGGGAGCTTGCGTCTCTGCTTTATAATTGCAAACTGCTTGTGGGTAATGATAACGGGGTCAGGCATCTTGCGGCGGCAGTCGGGACACCGACGCTTGTTATAACCGGTCCCACTATCAGGGAGTGCTGGACACCCAAAGAAGAAAAACACCGCGCTGTGCAGGCGGATGTGCCGTGCATCGCCTGCAGCAGGACAGAGTGCGAAAGCATGATATGTATGAAAGAATTAAAAGCGGAAGAAGTGGCAAATGAAGCCGCGGATATGCTGAGTAAAGAGTTAGGGAGGGAATAATGGAAAAGAAATTCGGTGAACTGGTTAGTGAGCTGGCTATGGTAAACACGCGCTTGTGGCATGAGGAAGATAAGGCGAGGGTTGAAGACGACGCCCAGGTCGCCTCGGCAAAACACGCTGTGGACAAGCTCAATCAGAAAAGAAACGATCTCATTGAGCAGATAGATGAGATGGCCATGGCTCTCAAAGAGGGGGGAGAAAATGGCTGAAACCCTGGGAACACTCGCCGACAAGATATCTATTTTTGAGCTCAAGAGGTTTCACATGCAGGAACAGACATGGCGCGCTGACGCTTCTGAGGAGCACAAAAAAAGCTGCGCTGAGAAGATGGCTATTCTGACCGAACAGAGGGACGACCTCGCGGAAGAACTCAGTGAGCTTTACGAGGCCATCGCCTCCGGCCGAAAGAAAATAAAACTTTACCGCCAGTTCAAGATGTACAACGACCCGAAATATAAAATCAAAAAATGAATCCGGGAATTTCCGTGATTGTTGCCGCTTATAAGAGGCCCCGGCTGTTTAAACTTTGTCTGGAAGCTTTGGCCGGCCAGACTTTTAAGGATTTTGAGCTGATCATCGCGGATGACGGCAGCGGCCCGGAAATAAAACATATCGCCGATTCTTTCCGCGGCAAAATGAACATT
>JAYEJT010000127.1:0-1926 GCA_034660675.1 Elusimicrobiota bacterium | reverse complement strand
TTTATAATTCTTTTTTTTGTAGTATTCCGTCGCCCGGCCGAAATACTTTTTCATTAGTTCCCTGTCGCCGGGAACCGAACTGACCTTGCCGCCGTGTTTGTGCTGAGCCACTTCGGACTTAACGATAAGCGCTTTTATTCTATCATCATCAGCGACCACCTCCGGCACATTATAAATTATAACCTGCTGATGATAGTTCCTCGCTTTTTCATATTCTCCCCTCTTTTCTGCGGCAAGAGCGTAAAAATAAAGCCGTTTCATATTTTTCAGCGTCAATTTTTTTATTTTTTCCGTCACAGGATCTTTCTTCGCGCGATATAAAACGGACTGTTTCATTTTGTTTCCAGCCGCGAGCCCCGTTTCCGGCACTTCCCCGAATTTTACCGACAAACCCAGCCAGTGATTGCCCAATGTTTCCTCGATTCCCCCCAGAGGAAGTGTGAAAGCGTAATCAAAAGAGAAAAGGTTCATGTCGTAGGAGGCCCCCGCCGAAACGTTAGCAATCCCGGCGCCGTATTCAAAACCGCCCCGCAGCCGGAACACTTTCAAAACATCAAATTCTCCGCCCAGCCTGAAACTCCCCGCAGCATCTTCTTTGTCATATTCCATTGACAACTTATAGTCCTTCTTAATCAAAGCCATACCGGCCTTTACCCGGAGCGGGAGCTTGTAGGATTCCTTAATGCCCATATCCGGGGAAACAATGTTCTGCAGCGCAACAGCAAAACGGACATCTCCCGCATTTTTCATTATACCCGCGTCAACGCCGGAACCGCTCTTTGAAAGCCCTGAAGCAAACACGGGATCAGCAGCCGCTCCCGCGAGCCCCGTGGTGTTATCTATGGCGTTAGTCGTGTATATTGTAGAAGCGTACTCCGCCGTCATTTGTTTGAACGATACACCTATATCCAAATATTTGAACCGCCGGGCCGCCGAAAAAATGTATTGGTTTTCAGTGTAATAACCATCAAGAGCGAACTTTTTCACACCCACTCCCAGTGACGCGAATTTCGCAGGATACGCGAACATGAGATTTGTGTCGCCTATATCCGAGTTATCCGACAGGTTCATAAACATCTTACCCATGGAGCTGGCAGCTTCCGGATTCTTAAGGCCGGCAAGACCCGCAGGATTATAATAAACCGAATAAACATCGTCAGCAATTGCCGTAAAGGAATTCGCCATGCCCGCGGCCCTGGCGCCCGCGCCCACATCTTCAAACGATGCGTAAGAAGGGGACGATGATAGTAAGATAATCAGGAACGGTGCAAGACAATGTGACAGTAGTTTTTGTTTAATTATTTTATTCATCATCTTGCCACCACCACTGTGCCGTTATAGACCTTGCCTTCGGCCTTTATCTGCCATATATACACACCCGGCGCGGCGTATTTGCCCGAAGAAGTCTTACCTTCCCAGACGAGCGACCCCGAAACAGATGAACTCGTGCCGCCGAATTTCATGTCCGCTATCTTCCTTCCTCTTATGTCAAAGATTTCGCCTGAAGGCGCGAAGCCGTTGGGATTGTCGTAGTAGAAAGAACACACGTCATTGAGATTATCTCCGTTAGGCGTGAATATCTTGGGGATAGGCCCGTCTATGACGCTGAACACCGTTGCTCTGGGCGACACTCTCAACTGATAACTGCCTAATTTGTCCGTCAGAATCCTGACGCAGTTTTCAGCAGTGTCCACTTCTCCGCCGACTTTCACCCATTCAACCCCGTTGAACCACACCAGCGCCAGCGACCGGACAGCTTCCGATTCATTGACCGAAAGCGACTGTATTGTACCACCGGAGGCAACACTGTAATAAATCTTAATTTCGGCAAGCGCTTTATCAAAGACAAAATTCACCTTGTCTTTTGAAACACTCTTCTCAGTCTCAAAATTATAGCTTCTCAGCACTCTGCCGGAAGGATAATTT
>JAYEJT010000126.1:0-9917 GCA_034660675.1 Elusimicrobiota bacterium | reverse complement strand
GAAGATTTGGATAAAATGGCAAATATTTTGTACAGAGTTGTTGAGAAAAAGAATCTTATAGAATATGAAGATAGAATTTTTACCGAGGCCGAGGCGAAAAAATTGGCAAAACTCGTTCAGAGATTTTTTAACTGGGCGAGAGAGAAATTACTATTATAAATTTTGTCGCAACTTTGTCGCAAAAAAGTCGCAGAAATGTCGCAAACGTGTTTTATAATTAATATGGTAGGAGGGACTTTCCAGTCCCGATATTATGTTTTAACGCATTGCGTTGGGAGGCAAAAAATGAGTAAAATAAAACAAATGATGATAGAAGGATTGAGCCTGCGGACAGGGCAGGCGGGAGATGGAGAGATTATGAGAGCAGGAAAAAACGGTTCGTCGCGAGATACTATTAAAACTGGAATAATTAGCGTTCCTTATCTATCTATGCCAATTATAGACATTTAAGACAAAAACTTAGCAGGTTATTTCAAAAAGCAAAATCCGCAGTTAGCGAATTTTTTCTTTTCCATAAAGATTTTCAGCCGTTCGGGAAAAAGGTTTGGCTCTTTGAAAAAATCTGCGCCGGACTGTTTGGCAGGCTATCATCATGGCGAAAAGATTTCGGTTTTTTTTTGTTTGGAAAATATTTACGGGCGGTTGCGGGAATTTTCGGGAATTGCAGTTTGCCGTTTGTCCTTCATTGTTTACTTGCTAATAGTGACCGTCCCTCTAAGCGCGGTGCCGGTGGAGCTTGATTATATGGAATATAATTCATCGACAACAGCAAGAGCGGCGTATGTGAGTAATTCTTCCGTAACGGCGACAGGCGGAACAATAACAGAAGTTGACGGTTACCGTATTCATACTTTCACAACCAACGGAACATTCACAATAGATATCGCTACGAATGTTGAAGTTCTTGTTGTCGCCGGGGGCGGCGCGGCAAAGCCGAAGTTTACGCTTTATAATAAAGGAATCAACAACAGCGCGCAGATGACGGGCGGGGCGGATAACTGGGAGAAACTGACTGTGAGCGGAACGCCGTCGGGGAAGGGTGTTGTGTTTCTCAAAGTTGAGGGTTTCTCAACGGAAGTTGACGCAAAGTATTTCGTTGATGATATTCAAATAAGTCAATAAGTCACGAAAGTCAACCCCTGGCACCTTTTTGTTTAATAAGTTAATGAACGTCCCCCTTGACTTTGGTTATTGACTTTTTTTCTGACAAATGTTTATCATAGGAACGTTTTGATAAAAATTTTTAAGGAGATTAAATTAAATGCCGACGATTAACCAGTTAATAAAGAACGGAAGGAAGAGCTTTAAGCAAGCCAAAAAAAACAGGGCTCTTCAGTCCTGTCCGCAGAGAAGAGGTGTGTGCGTCAAGGTTTACACAACGACGCCAAAGAAGCCGAATTCCGCTTTACGGAAAGTTGCCAGGGTGAAGCTCACCAACGGCATGGAGGTGACGGCATACATCCCCGGTATAGGGCACAATCTTCAGGAGCATTCTATTGTTATGATAAGGGGCGGAAGGGTAAAGGATCTTCCCGGTGTACGCTATCATCTTGTCCGCGGCGTCCTTGACTCGGCCGGCGCCGAAAACAGGAAAAAATCCAGATCCAAGTACGGTACAAAAAGAGGTAAGAAGGAATGAGCAGAAAAAAAATAAAAATTCACACATCCAGGAGAAGGTTGCCCGATATAAAATACGGCAGTCTTATGATAACGCTGTTTATAAACAACATTATGAAAGAGGGCAAGAAGAACGCTGCCATGAGAATAATGTACGGCGCTCTGGATGAAGCTTCCAAACAGCTCAAGGTGCCGCAAAAGGATTTGCTTGAAAAAGCAATGGCTAATCTTATGCCGAAAGTCGAGGTGAAATCCCGGCGTGTGGGCGGGGCGACTTATCAGATCCCGCAACCTGTGACAGAACAGAGAGGGCGGGATCTTGCCATGCGCTGGATGCTGGAGGCGGCGAGAAAAAGAAAAGGCGCCGCGATGCATAAAAAACTGGCGACGGAGTTTATTGATGCCTATAAAGGCGAAGGCTCCGTCATGAAAAAAAGAGAAAACGTTCATAAAATGGCCGAGGCCAACAAGGCTTTTGCTCATTACAGATATTAGTTTTTTTGCGGAGGATACACAGATTATAAATACACTTTAAACCGTCGGATGACCCGCGGTTTCCGGAATAATTCGGTACACAAATCATGGAAGTTGAAATTTCAAAATTAAGGAACATAGGCATCATAGCGCACATAGATGCCGGCAAAACCACAACAACGGAAAGGATTCTTTTTTATACCGGCCGCATATGGAGGATGGGTGAGGTACATGACGGTACCACCATTATGGATCATCTTGAAGAGGAAAGAAAAAGGGGCATAACAATACAATCGGCTGTCACGGCGTGTTCATGGGATTACCCGAAAGGCGTGAAACATCAGATAAACATCATTGATACGCCCGGCCATGTTGATTTTACGGCGGAAGTTGAAAGGTCGTTGCGGGTTCTTGACGGTTGCGTTGTTGTTTTCTGCGCCGTGGGCGGGGTTGAGCCTCAGTCCGAAACTGTGTGGTACCAGGCAACAAGGCACAGGGTGCCGATAGTCGCATTCATAAACAAGCTTGACAGGGCCGGCGCGGATTACTGGAAAGTGGTGGGTCAGATGCGGGAAATTTTTTCGCAGAAAATAGTGCCGATAGCCATTCCCGCCGGAGCCGAAAAAGATTTTATCGGCACGGTGGATGTAATAGAGGAAAGAATGAGGGTTTACGAAAGCGAAACCGACGGCGCCAAATGGACAGAATCGGATGTGCCCGAGAATCTAAAAGAGATATGCGCAAAGACCCGTGAGGAGCTTTTGGAAAGCCTCAGCGAAGTGAACGATGAAATACTGGAGCTTCTTGTTGAAAATAAAACGGTGCCGGTCAAACTCATAAAAACAGTGCTCCGGGACGCGGTTATAAATGACCGTTTTGTGCCGGTGGTGTGCGGTTCGGCGTTCAAAAACAAGGGTGTCCAGTTTCTGCTTGATGCCGTGTGCGAGTATCTCCCCTCTCCTCTGGACGTGCCTGACACGGATGTCTATAACATGGAAACAAAGGAAGATGGCACAATCAAAAACACCGATGCGGGTGAGTTTATGGCTCTGGTTTTTAAAATAGTGACAGATAAATTTTTGGGGAAACTCGCTTTTCTGCGGGTTTATTCAGGGGCTTTTGAGTCGGGAAAGAGGCTCTATAACACGACGAAAGACAGGGTTGAAAAGATAGACAGAATATTTTCCATGCATGCCGATAAAAAGAAAATAATAAAAAGCATTAGCGCGGGGGATATTGTGGCGGTCGCGGGTTTGAAAAACACGCGAACGGGAGAGACTCTTTCGTCTAAAAACACAAATCTGGTGTTTGAGCCTCCGGTTTTTCCCGACCCTGTTATATCCCAGGCTATTGAGCCGGCCAAACCCGCACAGCTCGAGGCTTTATCTGTTGCGCTTTCCAAACTTGTTGATGAAGATCCGACTTTTATTGTCAGGAAAGACGAAACTTCCAGCGAAACGGTTGTTTCCGGGATGGGGGAGCTTCACCTTGAGGTGAACATAGAAAGAATCAAAAGAGAATTTAACGTGCCGATAAGAGTGTCCACGCCGAAAGTGAACTATAAGGAAGGCATTACCGCGGAAGTTATCGAGAACGGAAAGTACGTAAAACAGACCGGGGGTCACGGCCAGTACGCGCATGTGATTCTGAAACTCTCGCCGAACAGCGATGAAAAATTTGAATTTAAAAATTCCATTAAAGGGGGAAATATTCCTTCACAATTTATTCCCGCTGTCGAAACCGGTGTGAAAATGGGAATTGAATCAGGACCTTTAGCGGGTTATCCCGTCAGGAATTTAACGGTGGAACTTTTAGACGGAAGTTTTCACGAGGTTGATTCTTCAGAGCTGGCTTTTAAAATAGGATCGTTTGAAACAATGAAAAAAGCTTTGAAAAAAGCTTCTCCGATTTTGCTCGAACCGGTTATGGGAATTGAAATAAGAACGCCCACGCAGTACCTCGGAGATGTGCTCGGGGACCTGTCTTCCCGTCGGGGAAACACGGAGGGCTTGACAACGGAAGGCAATTTGACTATTATAAGGGCATTTGTGCCGTTGGCGGAGATGTTTGGATACGCCACGGTAATAAGGTCTCTGACACAGGGAAGAGCGGGGTATGTGATGACACCGAAAGGTTATGAACGCGTTCCGAAGCCTGTGACGGAGGCGGTAATAGGAAAGGAATAGCAGTCGGCGCAGAGGTCGCCGGATATGTCCGCTGTGGCGGGCAAGGAGGAATTTATGGCTAAAGAGAAATTTGAAAGGGGTAAACCGCATGTTAACATCGGAACCATCGGACATGTTGATCACGGTAAAACGACTTTAACATCGGCGATAACTCTGCTCCAGTCAAAAGACGGGAAAGCCTCTTTTGAGAAATTTGAGGATATAGATAATGCTCCCGAAGAAAAAGAACGTGGTATTACAATTGCCATACATCATTCGGAATATAAGACCGCAACGAGACATTACGCTCACATAGATTGTCCGGGGCATGCTGATTACATAAAGAACATGATAACGGGAGCCGCTCAGATGGACGGAGCCATTCTTGTTGTCAGCGCTTCTGACGGCCCCATGCCGCAGACGAGAGAGCACATTCTGCTTGCCCGTCAGGTAGGAGTGCCGAACATCGTTGTTTTTATCAACAAAACGGATCAGGTTGACGATCCCGAACTGCTTGAGCTTGTGGAGCTGGAGGTGAGGGAGCTTCTCAGCAAATATGATTTTGATGGCGATAACACGAGGATATCCAAGGGTTCCGCCGTTAAATGCCTGGAATGCGGCTGCGGCAAAGAAGATTGCCCTCATTGCGGGCCGATCAAGGAACTCGTCAAAAATGTTGATGAGGCCATCCCGGATCCCAAGAGGGAACTGGATAAACCTTTCCTTATGGCTGTGGAAGACGTATTTTCCATAACCGGCCGCGGCACCGTTGCCACGGGGCGTGTGGAGAGAGGACAGCTCAAGATGGGGGAAGAGGTAGAGGTCGTAGGTTTCGGGGAAGTGAAAAAGACCGTAGCGACATCTCTTGAAATGTTCAGGAAGATCCTTGATTCCACCGAGGCCGGAGACAACGTTGGCGTTCTCTTGAGGGGTGTGGATAAGGATAAAATAGGGAGAGGTATGGTTCTGGCCAAACCCGGCAGTATCACGCCTCACAAGAAATTTGTGGCGCAGGTTTATGTGCTTAAGAAAGAAGAGGGCGGCAGGCACACGCCTTTTGTGACGGGATACAGGCCCCAGTTCTACATAAGAACCACGGATGTCACGGGAACGGTTAATCTTCCTTCGGGACGGGATCTTGTGATGCCGGGCGATAATGTTGAAGTGACAGCCGAGCTCATATATCCCATAGCCATGGAAGAGGGGCTAAGATTCGCCATCAGGGAAGGCGGTCACACCGTTGCTTCCGGCGTGATCTCGAAAATAATAGAATAAAGGAAATTTAGATGGAAAAAATCAGGGTAAAAGTTTTCTCTTACGATTACAGGCTTCTTGAGGAATCGGTGAAAACCATAATGGCGCAGCTCTCTCACAAGGGTATCGTCATAACGGGTCCGATCATACTTCCGACAAAGAGAAAACTTTACACTGTTTTGAGGAGTCCTCATGCGGATAAGAAATCAAGGGAACAGTTTGAGACCAAAATTCACAAGAGGATGATAGAAATAAAGGATCCCACCAAGGAAGTGATGAATATCCTCCGCGATATTTCTCTTCCCGCGGGCATAGACATAACGGTGAAGGACCTGAGTCAATGACAGAGAATAATGTTCCGAAAACACCTGCCGCGGTGATGGGGTTAAAAGGTGATATGTGCCGTATTTTTACGGATACCGCCGAGATCGCCTGCACGGCGGTGGATGTGCCGCTCAATAGCGTCGTGGGAGTCAGGACGGCCATGAAGGACGGTTACCAGGCTGTGCGGATAGCGATAGAGGGGAAGAAATCAAACAAGCCTCTCACCGGAATTGCGGTCAAGGCTGGTATGAAGAGCATAAAAGCCTCCCGTGAAATACGGGGTGAGTTTTCCTGCTCGGTTGGCGACAAAATTCAGATAGGCGATGTGTTTGAGAAAGATTTCGTTGTTAGTGTCACCGGTATTTCCAAGGGGAAAGGTTTTGCCAGTACCCGTAAACGCTGGAATTTTAAGGGCGGCCCGAAAAGTCACGGGCAGAAGGACAAGTACAGATCCCCCGGTTCAATAGGTTCGTCATCTTATCCCTCCAGGGTTTTTCCGGGTATGAAAATGGCCGGCCGTATGGGCAGTGAGAAGGTGACTGTGAAGAATATGAAGGTCGTTTCTGTGGATACCGAGGGAAATAAGCTTTTCCTTGCGGGCGCGGCTCCGGGCAGCAGGGGCGGTCTGCTGGTAATTAAAAAGATAAAATGACAATGCAGAAGGATCAAAAATTGCAAGCGCCCCGCTTGAACAAAGCAAGAATAATAGAAGAATCCGGTAAGCTTTCGGGCACTAAAGTTTTGAATGCTGATATTTTCGGCGTTGATTACGATGACCGCTTTATAAATGAGGCGCTCAAAGAGTATTTGCGCAAGAATTTTACCGCCAGCACCAAGACCAAAGGCGAGGTGCGGGGCGGCGGAAAAAAACCTTACCGTCAGAAAGGTACCGGTTATGCAAGGCAGGGTAGTATAAGAACGCCTTTGAAACCCGGCGGAGGTATCACTTTCGGACCGGGGGCGAGGGTTAAAAACAACAAGTTCGGCAAAAAGAAGAGGGTTGTTGCTCTTAAACAGGTTCTTTCCAGATTGAACGCTGATGGTAAAATTTACTTTGCGGCATCCGGCGATTTTAAAAAAACCCGTGACGCCGCAAAATTTCTTGATAAAAGTTTCAAAAAAGACAGCAAGATTCTTATCGTAACGGAAAAAGCAGATAAAAATTTCGCTCTGCCTTTCAGGAACATCAAAAATGTTTCTCTTGAATGTGTGTCAAATCTTAACATGAGGAAACTCATATATTGTGATGCTGTGATATTCGTGGCCGGAGCGCTGGAAGGGGTGAGGGCATGAAGCTCGCTAATTCCGCTGTTATTCTCTGGCCGGCTTTTAC
Source organism: Elusimicrobiota bacterium (assembly GCA_034660675.1). GTDB lineage: Bacteria > CG03 > CG03 > CG03 > CG03 > CG03. The sequence continues at coordinate 2,750 of JAYEJT010000126.1, read as the reverse complement.
GGAAAAATCCGAAAAGCTCCGTGCCGAAAAAAATATTTATGTGTTTTTCGTAAACCCGAAAGCCGTTAAAAAGCAGATCAGTAAATCTGTCTCAGAGCTTTTCGGGGTGAAAGTGGAAAGCGTGAAAACGGTGAACACAAAACCGAAATTAAAGCGTAAGGGCGCTCATGCGGGTTACAGGCCGCGTTATAAAAAGGCTTATGTTAAACTTGTTAAGGGCGAGAGCATTCAGGGGTTTGAGGCGGCATGAAGTATTATAAACCGACAACATCATCCAGGCGCGGCAGGACCGTGCCGACGGACAGGATAAAAACGAAACCGCATCTTCCGCTCACCGTTCCCGCAAAAGCCACGGGCGGCAGGAACAACACGGGAAGGATAACTGTCAGGTTTCGCGGTGGCGCTCAGAAAAGGAGAATACGCCTTATTGATTTTAAAAGGGATAAATGGGATGTCCCGGGAGTAGTGCAAAGTGTTGAATATGATCCCGGGAGAAGCTGCCGGATATCGCTCATAAAATACAGCGACGGAGAGAAACGGTATATTCTTCATCCCGAAGGTTTGAAAGCCGGCAGAACAGTCGTGTCTTCCCGATCGCGTGCGTCTTTGCATCTGGGAAATGCCATGCCGCTGAGCTGTATTCCGGGTGGAACCTTTGTGCACAATATTGAAATAGTTCCCGGCAAGGGCGGAAAAATAGCCCGTTCGGCCGCAGGTTTTGCTGTCATAATGAGTAAAGACGATAAATACGCTGTTCTGAAAATGCCGTCGGGAGAAATAAGAAAGGTTTTTGTCGCTTCACAGGCCACTGTGGGCAGGCTTGATAATATAGAACATGCGGGAAGAAAATTCGGCTGTGCGGGAGCGAAACGCCGCACGGGCCGCAGGCCTCATGTGCGCGGTACCGCGATGAACGCTGTAGATCATCCGCATGGCGGCGGCAGGGGACGGAGTCACGGCGGAAACGTGCCGAGATCTCCGCAGGGCATTCCGGCTAAGGGTTTCAAAACCAGAAACCCCAAGAAATCCTCGGGAGCTTTGATAATATCCAAAAGGAAAAAGAGGAAATAAATGAGTAGATCAATCAAAAAAGGCCCGTTTGTTGACGAGCGTTTGCTTGAGAAAATTGCCAAGCACAAGAAGGCGGGGAAGAAACAGCCCATAAAAACATGGGCGAGATCTTCCGTTATCATTCCCGATTGGGTGGGGCTGACTTTTCTTGTGCACAACGGCAAAAAATTTATACCGGTGTATGTGACCGAGGCGATGGTTGGTTACCGTCTCGGGGAATTTTCGCCGACGAGGTTCTTTAAGGGGCACGGCCAGGGCAAGAGAGATGCCGTGGGCCTTAAAAAATAAAAATCATGGAATGTAAAGCAAAAGCAAAATATGTGAGATTGTCGCACAAAAAAGTGCAGCGCTACCTTAACATGGTGAGGGGTATCGACGTTGAAACAGCCGTTGCCAAACTTGAAACAAAAAAAACGCCGGCGGCCGTGGTTGTGAAAAAGCTTATAAATTCCGCTGCCGCGCAGGGCTCGGGGAAAATGTTTGTGAAAACCATATTCGCAACACCTGCTCCGGCCATTAAAAGAATGAGGCCGGGCCCTTTTGGCCGCGCGCGCATGTATAAAAGAAGGTCAAGTCACATAACGGTGGCTTTATCGGAAACGGAGAAGAAGATATGATAAAAACAAATTGTTTACCGGGATACGGGAGCTGATATGGGTCAGAAGATTCATCCCTATGGCGTAAGGATAGGCATTAATAAAAACTGGGTCAGTCGCTGGTTTGTCAAAAAGGGCGCGGCGGAATCCATTATGGAAGATGTGAAAATAAGGGCCACGGTGGAGAAAAAACTGGGGCATTCGCAGGTTTCAGTGGTGGAGATAGAGAAAGCTTCCAACCAAATAGTTATAACAGTTCACACAGCCCGACCCGGTCTGGTTATAGGGCAGAAGGGCGTTACAATAGATGCGCTGCGCGAGGATATTGCTTCGGCGATAGGCAAGGAAGTAAAAATTAATGTTGCGGAGATCAAGCAGCCTTTTCTCAATGCTCAGATCGTCTCCGAAATGGTGGCGGTTCAGCTGGAGAAGAAGATGCCTTTCAGGGGTGTGTGCAAACGCATGGTTAAAAATATAATGAGTGAGGGAGCCAAGGGGGCTAAAATAATGGTGTCCGGACGGCTCGGGGGCAATGAGATAGCCAGAAAAGAATGGTTTAAAGACGGCAGCATTCCCCTTCAGTCTCTTGCGAAAGATATCAGTTACGGTTTTTCCAATGCTCACACAAAATACGGCATCATAGGCGTTAAGGCCTGGGTGCACAAAAAAGAAATCAAGATTCGTCCCAGTGTCAAAACGGGTGAAGTTGTCGCTGTCGGGGATGAGACAGCGCCTCCCCGGGCCGCGGAAGAAAAGGATAAAAAATAATGCTTGCTCCGAAAAAAGTTAAACACAGAAAGGTGCAGAAGGGCCGTATCAGAGGCGTTGCGACCAGAGCCGTAGCTGTGTCTTTCGGCGAATGGGGTCTCAAATCCCTGCAGGCCAAGAAAATATCGGCAAGGCAGATAGAAGCCTGCAGAATAGGTTTGGTCAGAAGTATAAGAAAGGCCGGAAAGATATGGATAAGACTTTTTCCGGATAAACCCATTACCAAAAAGCCGGCTGAAACGCGCATGGGGAAAGGCAAGGGCGCTGTTGAAGAATGGGTTGCCGTTGTAAAACCCGGGCAGGTGATGTTTGAGA
>JAYEJT010000125.1:0-41299 GCA_034660675.1 Elusimicrobiota bacterium | reverse complement strand
TATGACTTTTAACAACAAGCTTGAAATAGAGTGTAAAATTATGGAAGGAAAATGGGGCGGCTGGGTTTCATGGCCGGCGCGCGCGCCCTCCGGCGGCGGTTCCTGGATAAATCAGGTGGAGATAAAAGACAAAAAGCTCAAGAGTGTTGTAGAGAAGACCCTAACGGACAGATACGATTCAGAGTCCGGCGTGGATGATGAGTATTGAAAATAATTAAGTGATAAAGAGGACAAAGAAAAAATAATATGCTGATAGTTTTGAACATAGCGCTCCCTGTGATAGCGGGGCTCGTTTATTTCGCCATGGCTTATGAGATAAAAAAAAGCAATCGCGGGAGAACGCTCATTCTCGGGGAACTCACCATAAAAGGCACTTTCTACGCCTATGTCGCGCTGGGGTTGTGGCTTATGAGCAGGCCCCTTCAGAACATTATAGGGCCGTATCCCGCGCCGCTCATCGTTAATTGCGTGAGGCAGTTTCTCATGATAGCCGTGTTCGCGCCGTCGCTGCTTGTGGCAATTTTCAACTGGACATCGGAAGAAAAAAAGGTGCCGAAGACCGTGCAGGCCGCCATTTTTATAGTGGCCGCTTTTATGGGCTTGATGTTTATCCTCATCAACATAGCGGCGGTGGACGGTTCTAAAATAATCGCTCAGAATTCGTTTATTACTCTTTATGACGCGAAGTGGTTTGTTAACGTTTCACCGAGAATTGAACTTGTGCTCATACATCTGCTTGTTCAGGGCATATCCCCGGTGGGTTTCTGTTTTTTTGCGGCGGGAATAGTCAGGCACAAAAGGCACAATTATCCGGCGGATTCAATTTACAACATGATGACGAAAAAATGGTATTTTCTGGAGGTGTCGCTGATAATATTCGCCTGCTCAATGCTGGCGGCCGGGATTGCGGCGCTGCTTACGGGTTACGGCACGTATTTGTGGGTTATTTATTTCGCAGGCGCTATTGTGGCCGGTTTTTTTGATATGAAAGGCATAAAGCTGCCGCCAAGGATTGAAAAATGAACAATAAAAAAATTAAATTTGTGGCTGTGCCAGTGGCGATGGCGGTGCTTGTGACTTCAGCGTATGCGGTTGATATAGCTCTGACCAAGCAGAATTTCAATGACGGCACCCTCAACGGCTGGAGCGCTAATTCCACAAGCATCAGTGCTTCAAGCGACAGGAGCAATGACGGGGCTTTTTCCTGTAAGTTCAAGGATCCCACCAGCGCTTTCAGCGGAAGGATATTGACCGGCGATCTGATAAATCTTGTCACGGCCACCGGGAGTGCCAGCCCCTCGGATGATTACGCTTTCACCTTGAGCGCCTGGTTTTATGTGTCTGAAGAAGCCGGCGACATAGATGACACGGATATGCAGCTTTATGTCAAATGGTTTGATTCCGGCGGGAATGACCTGGGGAAGGATACGGGGCTGATTGCCGGAGAAACACTAAGTTCTTTTGACAGCTGGCAGCAGATAACGTCAGATTCCATGGCTGCTCCGGCCAACGCTGTGAGTGCTGTGATTTATCTGACGGTGAAAGAAAGCGTGAATAACAATAATGATGTTTATGTGGACACAGTCCGGTTTTCGTACGATCCCCTCCCCACTTATTTAAAAGCTATAGGCCTGAAAACTTTCGGCCCGTCTTCGGATGTGCCGCTGAAAGTGTTTTTCCCCTACTCCACTCCGGCGGGAAAACCTTCCTCGTGCAGAATTGTTTTCAATCTTCCGGCCACGCCGGTCACGGAGCAGAGGGTTAATGTGCTTGTTTATGATGTCAAAGGCCGTCTTGTCAGGGCGATTGTGAAAGGAGAGGAGTTCCAGTCACAGCATTATGATTACATATGGGACGGCAGGGATGTTAATCAGCAGTTCCTTCCCTGCGGCATGTATATAATTTCGGTGGAGCTTGCCGATCAGGACACCGGCGGCGTGGTAAAAGAACAGACGGTGGTGGCGATAGGGCGAAAACTATGAAAAAGTATAGGGATGTCCTTAATATTTGCGCAAGAAGTGCGTCACATAGCGTTGCTGCTGCTGTGTTATTTAGCCTCTTTAGTTTTTCATTTTTAATGCCGCGCAATGCATACGCCGCATTTGAGGACAAGCCGCTTGCGGCGCGTCCGGCGGCCATGAGCGGGGCTTACACGGCACTGGCCAATGATTACAGCGCTCCGTTTTTTAATCCCGCCGGACTCAATCTTTTAAGCGCCGCGGCTCTGTCTTTTTCGCAGACCTCTCTTTACGGTGAGTCCGATTTGAAGCATGATAACGCCGGTTTTATGATTCCCACCAGATCCGCCGGTTCATTTGCCTTTAATTACACATCATTCGGGGCGGCTTTCTATAAGGAGAGTGAACTGGTATTTACGCACAGTCTCATGCTTGTTCCCGGCGCTTATTTCGGATACAATATCCGGAATCTCTCTCTTAAAATAGAGGGAGGCGGCAGCGCTTCTGCCGTTTCTTTTGATGCGGGGGCGCTAGGTGTGGTGTCAACGAAACTTTCCCTGGGGATTTTTTCAAGAGGGCTCAACAGGCCCCAGATCGCGTCGGAAAATCTGTACAGGGATCTGACGGGAAGCGTTTGTTACCGTCCTTTCAGGGGCATGATAACGGTTATTGACTGGAACATGCCGGTTGACAGGGAAGAAGACATCATAAAACTCGGTGCGGAGATAAATGTTATACCTGAATTTTGCGTGAGGTTCGGAGTGCAGCCGGAACCGCAGAGCGCTTCTTTCGGTTTCGGCCTCATGTTCAACCGCATAGATTTTGATTACGCTTTCCGGACCCACGAGGTGCTTGATAACCAGCATCTTTTTTCGGCGTCCCTCAGGTGGGGAGAGAAGAGAGAGTCCGCTGCCCCGACGGATTACTATAAAAAAGCAAAGAAACGGAGACGCAGAACAGTGCCGGCGGTAAAAGGCGAAAAACCCGTTGAGCTCACCGATATCAATATTGCTGAAATCGCTGATTTTGACGCGCTTCCCGGAATAGGAAAAGTGACGGCTGTGAGAATTGTTGATTACAGGAATAACAACGGGCCTTTTACCGCGAAAGAGGATCTGCTGAAGGTGCCCCGTTTTACCAAGAGACAGTTTAACAAGATGAAAGACTACATCAAGGTTGAAGCGCCTTCGGAAAAACCGGAAGGCCTTGAATATGTTCAGCCTGTTCAGGAGGAGAAAGCCGCTGCAGAAAAGACACTTTCTCCGGATGAAAAAGAAAAACTGAAGAAAAAATTGTATTTTAAAGGGTTGAAACTTTATCAGGCTAAAAAATATTCGCAGGCGATAACGGAATTTGAGAAAATACTCAAAATAGATCCCGCCCATCCTCAGTCTTTGCGTATTATTGAGAGATGCAAGCAGAAACTCAGGCGGTGACATATCAGACACAAGATGCGGGATGAGAGAATCCGCCTGCCGGAACGGTTGAATTTCGGGCGGGGAAAAAGTTGAATTAATGAATTACTGTCACACTGTCGGGCGCCGTTCCTGCATTCTTGCTTTAACAGCGTTTAGTTTTTTTATTATCTTTTTATCCGGTTCTGTTTCCGCGGACATTTCCGATAAGGATCTTGAGAATATATATGACGAAATAGTTGAGGATGTTGAAGACGAACAAATGGGGTATGAGGAAGTTGACACCGGGGAACTTGAGGATTTCAGGATGAATCCTCTTGATCTTAACAGCGCAAACAGGCCGGATCTCATGAAACTTCCCATGCTGCCGCCAAGGGTGGTGGTTGAGATAGTACGTTACCGGGTCAGGCGCGGAGGATTCAGGGATGTGGAAGAACTCAAAGACGTTCCGGGGGTTACTGACGCCATATACAGAGTAATAAGGCCGTTTTTGACAGTTTATACAGCAGAAGAAAAAGAGGTGATGAGAGGCGATCTCAGAATCAAACAGAAGCTGGCCATGCCTTTTTCCGATAAGCAGATTGATTCGCCCGAAAATTTTCATAATCCGGAGTACCAGTTTTCCCGGTTGAGATTTTTTTACGGCACCAACATGGAGATATCTTTCGCGATGAAAAGGAATCACTGGGGACAGGCTTATAACTGGGAGAATCTGCGGAGATACTATCTCGTGAGCAATTATCTTTACGCGAAGGGGTATATGGGTTTTGATACCGTTGTTCTCGGGGCCTTTAAGCTCAGGTTTGAACGCGGTCTCGGACTGGGTTCGCTGGCAAAGACGATATCAGCCGTGAGCCGCGAAAAGAAAGGGGTGGAACCCTACAGGTCCTCAAACAAAAATGCCGGTTTCTACGGGATTGCTGTTCAAAGAACAATGCCTTATCTGACCTGGGCCGCTTTTTATTCGGACAAATGGCTCACAGCCAAACTCAATCCGGACGGTACCGCTAAATCCGTGCCCTCAAGCGTGAGTTTCGCCTATAACAACCAGGACAAATTCAATCTCATCAACAACATGGAAGACAAAACCTGCGGTTTTTATGTGTCCCTGCCGCTGCCGAATTATGAAGTGCATTTTTTGGGTTATCATGAAAAATTCGGCCCTGAGGTTATGCCGGTGGAAAGAGAAGATGACTGGATGGATGAGGAGGACATAGAGGACTGGGACGAAACCGATATCAAATACATACGCTACAAGTTTTCAGGGGGCCGAAACGACATTTTTTCCGCCGGCGTTAAAACGTCTCAGGGCAACGGCAAATTTTTTCTTGATTACGCTCTTTCGATCCATGACGCATACGAAAGCAACATAGACCAGTCAAAAACCAGAGAAGAGGGCAAGGCTTTTCAGTTCGCGAGTGTTTACAGCTTTTCTTATACGACGCTGCTTGCGGGTTTTCACCGGTTTGATTCCGATTATTACAATTACCATGTGTCAGGCGATAATCCCAGGGAAAAGCTGTTTTCTGAATTGAAAACGAAGACGAAAAAACTGAAATTGAAATGGGCAGGGGAGATGTGGCGGGAGCTCAGTCCCCTCAAGGAAATAACGCTGAAAAATTTTTACAAGACCTATCTTCAGGGACAGTATCCGGTGACGAAAAAATTCAAAGTGATGTGCCGTTACACCATCCAGAACGAGGATGATAAAATAAAAATGTATGACACGAGCGATTATTTTCAGATACCAAAACAAATGGACAAGCTCAGGCTGCAGCTGAAATGGAGCCCGACCGGCGATGTGAGAATAAAGTGGCAGTACGACATGAAAAAAGTGATAGAGGATAATCAGTGGATATGGTTTTACAGCTCGTCAAAAGCGGAGCTGAAATACAGGTTTACAAAAAGTTTTCAGGTGCTTTCCAAGATTGTTTATGACAAGGACCCCGGCGACGGGAAGAAGAAATACACGCTTATATCAGTGAAGCCGAAGATGAAATTTTCCAAACGCTCAAGCGTGTCTTTGAAATACGAGAGAAAAATGTACCATTATCCGCCGGAATTTTATATGCCGGAATACGGCACTTATGATTACGGTGACGGCACATATGAATATGACAGTGAGGATGTTATGAACGATGTTTCCGAGAAGTTTGAGATAAAATATATTTTTAAATTTTGATGATATGAAAAAAAGTATGAAAACAAACGAATCAGAAAGGGTGGAATTTAAAAAATCCACCGCTGAATTGAAGCAGGCGTTAAAAACTCTTTGCGCCTTTGCTAACAACGGCGAAGGGACAGTTTATTTCGGTATAGACGATAAAGGTAAAATAACCGGTCAGGAAGTCAGCGATAATACAATAAAAAGAATCTCGGCAAGCGTGCTGTCTTTAATAGAACCGAGATTGTATCCGAATATCTATGTGAAAAAAATAAACAACAAAGATGTTTTGCTTGTTGAAATTAAAAACAGTCCGGAAAAGCCGTATTTTTATAAAGGGAAAGCGTATAAGAGAATCGGTACGAGTGATGCGTATCTGTCAAGATATGAGCTTGAAAAATTTTTGTATGAGCGGGCAAATCCAGCTTACAGATTTGACAGAATGATAGCAGAAGATTATCGGGACGGTGTGTCCGCGAAAACCTTAAAATGGTTTCTCAAAAACGCGAAGGAAACAAGGAATTTGCCCATTGATCTTAGCGAAGATAAAAATACAATTTTAAACAAACTCGGATTAATGACGCAGGATAAATTGAATTTTGCCGGCTTGTTGGCTTTTGGTAAAAAAATTCAGAAACACTTCCCTGATATTATTCTTAAATGCGCGGTGTTTGAAGGCGCGGATAAGACAGGCCGGATTCTTGACCATATAGAAATAAACGCTAATGCTTTCAGGCAGATAGATTATGCCGAAAACTTTATCCTTAGAAATATTCGCAAGGCTGCGTGGATAAATCCGCAAACCGGACGCAGGGAAGAGCGATATGAGCTTCCTTATCTTGCCATCAGGGAAGCTGTGGCAAATGCTGTCGCGCACAGGGATTATAGGATTCCCAGTCATATTGATATAGCAATTTTTGACAATAGAATTGAGATTTGGTCGCCAGGGGCGCTACCGTTTGGCATAGAAATCAAAGAATTGTCTAAAGGGCATTTATCAGTGTTGAGAAACCCCGCTGTTGCAGAGTTGCTGTTTTTAGCGGGATACATAGAACGCTGGGGCACAGGCATAGATAAGATGAATAAAATGATGAGGGATTACGGGCTTTTTTCCCCTGAATATAAAGAAATAGCGGGGAATTTTGTTGTAATTTTTCAAAGAAAGAGCCGGCGAAAAAAAACACAGGTGTCATCCGGCAAGCGCCGGTCAAGTACTGTCCAAGTAGCGTCCAAGTACCGTCCAAGTACCGTCCAGGTTAAAATTATTGTTTTCTGCAAAAAACCGAAACACAGAGATGAAATTCAACAATATACGGGTTTCAAACACAGAGGGCATTTCAGGGCAAATATATTGAAACCAATTATAGAAAATGGCTTAATTAAAATGACAATTCAGGAAAGACCGAATAGTCCGAAGCAAAAGTATGTTATAACGAAAAAAGGCACTCGGGTTTTAGAAGAATTGAAAAGAGGTGAATTATGAAAAAAACAATAAAAATTTTAATTCCGGCGCTGGCGCTGACATTGGCGGTTCCGTTATGGGCTTTTACGGACCTGGGAGTTCTTAATATGGGAGACCCCGTTTATTCGGGAGGGGCAAAATCTCTTTCTCTGGGACTGACATCGGCTTCGTCGGCAAAGAACGCTTCCTGCGTTTTCAGCAACGCCGCGGCGATGTCGGCTTTTGAGGGGAGCAGGTTTTATTTTTCCGTTCCTCTTGTTTTTGTGTCGGAAAGGATCATTCCCGATAACGACTGGTCGGCGGACGAAGGCGCCGCTTATTATAACGGTAACTCTTATTTCGGGATTCCTGAAACGGCTTTTGTCTACGCTTTCAGCGAAAAGGTGAGGCTGGGCCTGGGAATGGGCAGGCTGATGAATTTTTCCTATGAACATGAGAACGATTTTTATTCGGGCGGCAGCTATGCGGGAAAATTTGATTACAAAGGTTCGGGCAATATAACAAATTATAATTTGGCGTTGGCTTTAAAACTTTCCGGGAGCTGGTCATGGGGAATAGCTCACGAAATAATAGCGGGGAATCCTTCTATTGAGACAAATATCATCGGCACAACGCCGGCGACCACCTCCAGGGTGAAAAGAGAATATGATTTTTCCGGCAGCCGCACAAACGTGTCTCTTTTCAGGGACAGGGGCCTGTGGAATTACGGGATAGCTTATGCCGCTCCTGCGGGGCTTGATTATGATCTTAAACGCACAAGCGGCACAACCAGCATTAAGGATAAAGGAGAGTTGGATATTCCCCGCAAGATCACGCTCAGTTTCAATCACATCTGGGCCGGTGCCGTGTCGGCGTCAATCTATTTTGATATTGTTAAAACTTTTTGGTCGGACATGAGTTTTACGGATCCGGTGACGCTGGCAAAACAAAATTACAAAGACAGGGTGTCTTATCATCTGGGTATAGAAAACGATTTGAGCAGCACCCTGCAGATCCGTTACGGCATGGCCTTTGTTCCTTCTTACGAGAGGTCTTCCGTGGAGAGAGGCTATCTCACGGCCGGTTTCGGATATTATGTCACATCCAGCATGCATGTGGATTTAGGGTACGCTTACGGCAGACGTAATTATCTGGAGAGCTGGCAGCGCTTTACAACAACTTATGATTCGAGGATACAGGAATCCATGCACATGTTTAATGTGTCGCTGGACTGGAGATTATGAAAAAACTGATAATTTTTACCGGCCTTTTGATATTTGCCCTTTGCGGCAGATTGTTTGCGGGCAGCGTTGTGATAAACGAATTCGTTTATGACCCCGACGGTTCGGATGAAGGGTATGAGTGGATAGAACTTTATAATAACACATCGTCCACCATTGCCATAACGGGCTGGAAGATAAGAAAATCTGACAGCGTGACGGGGTTTGAAGATTTTATAACTATCTCTTCGCCGACGAAGAGTTTTGCCATAGGGCCGAAATCTTTTTTTCTTATGACTCAGTCTAAGGTGCACACGATCTGCGGCTGGGACGCCGGCTATCCGGATTTTATCTATTCCGATGAGTTGCAGATGAGCAACAGTTCTCTGCAGGGGATATGTCTGACAGACGGCACGGATCTGGAAAAGGACAGGGTGGCCTATGACGATGTGGCCGCGTCCGATGTTTACGGCGAGGGTGGCACAAGCGCTCTTGACGCGGGAGGCGGCGAATCTCTCACAAGGGATCCGGCGGGAGCCGATTCTGACAATAACGCTGTTGATTTTTACGTAAATTCTTTTCCCACACCGAAATCGTCAAAATACGGCAGTTTCAGAACGGAGAGCGTTTGCTATAGCGCGCCGAACCCGTTTATGCCCACGGGTTCAAACAGCTGTAAAATCATATCTCCCGAGAACAAAGGTTCGCTGAACGCGGTGGTGGAAATTTACGATCTGGGAGGAATGCTTGTCGTTAAACTCACAGGTACCAACGAGTGGGACGGGAGGAACAGTCATGGCGGAATTGTCTCTACGGGGAATTACTTTATTGTTTATAAGGCCCTCAAGGGCAACGCGAAAGGGAAGATGACAATCATAAGATGAAAAAAATAAGATTTTTTGCGCCTGTTCTTCTGCTTGTCTCGGTTTTTGCTTTTGCAGAAAACCCCGGAACGAGAAGTTTCGCGTTTCTTAAAATTCCGGTGTCGGCAAGGTTTGCCGCGATGAACGGCGGTTCTGTCGTGTGGGAAGGACAGGACTGCTGGAGGTCCAATCCCGCGATGCTGGGTTTGAAGCCGAAAACCCGCGCGTCTTTTTCGCAGAACACATGGTATATGTCCACGAAACAGAATGCCGCCTCTTTTAACGCGGGGCACTTCGGTTTGAGCTGGCAGAATTATAATTTTGATGATACGGCAAGGGATGCCGCCGGCGAAAAGCTCGGTGATTTTACAGACAGATACGGTGTTTTGAGCATGTCATACGGATTCCGGCTGAAACGTTACACCGTCGCGGGAGCAACATATAAAAAATTGAATCAAAAAATTTACGGTGAAGATTATAATCACGCGGCTTGGGATTTAGGTTTTTTGACACAGGTCTCACGGACGGCCGCCTTTGGAGCGGTGGTGTCAGATTTTGGCGGCAAGAAAAAAATGATCAACGAAAAAGAGGAACTGCCTACGGCTCTGACCGTAGGGGCTCTTCAGAAGATGGGCAGATTCTATCTTGTCAGCGAAGTGAAGATGACAGGATACGAAAAAATACAGTATCTTCTGGGGCTTGAATTCAAAAAACAGAAACATCTTACTCTCAGGATGGGCTCATCTTATCAGGATGATTTTAATTTGAGTTTCGGTTTCGGCTGGCAGGAAGGGAGCTATTTTGTTGATTTTGCTTTTCTCCCGCACGGAGCTCTTGACTACGCCTATATAACGACCGCCGGCTTCAGATTTTAGATGCCGTCAGACAATCACAATTTTTACGCGATTTCTCTGATGTTTCCCGTTTTTTAGTTTAACGTTATTTTGCTATAATTCCAATTATGAAAAAAGCTGTTAAATACATTGTTGATGTGCCGGCTTCGTCTGGTAATTTCGGCTGCGGTTATGATGTGCTAGCCGCCGCGCTGGACGTGCGTAACCGTTTTGAGTTTACGGTTGTTCCCGGCGTTTTCTCCCTTGATATAAAGGTGCGCGGTTACGGTGCCGGACAATTGGCTGAAAATTCATCAAATGCTCTTTGGCGCGCGGCTCTTGCCGTGTGGCGGAAAAAGGGCTTTGACCACAAAGAAATTGGCAGAGTGAGCATAAAAGCTGTCAACAGGATTCCTCTCATGAAAGGCATGGGTTCGTCGGCAACGGCGAGAGTGGCGGGAGCTCTTTTTGCGAATGAAATTTCCGGCGCGGGAATGGATAAACCGGATCTCCTTAGAATTGCCGCGAAAATGGAAGGTCATTATGACAATGCCGCCGCTTCTCTGCTCGGGGGGATAGTTATCTGCGCGCCGGACCGCGGATGCGCCCGGAGGCTGCGGGCCATTATAAAAAATCCGGTGTGCATAGCCGTACCTGATATTGACGTCAGCACGGATAAGGCCAGAAAAATCCTGCCGAAGAATTACACGGCGAAAGATGTTGTTTTTAATCTTTCGCGAATATCGGCGCTGATAGACGGAATTTATAACGGCTGTGTGGAGCCCTTTATGTTTGAAGATAAAATTCACACGCCCTACAGAAAGAAGTTTATAAAAGCTTATGACAGCGTTAAGGCCGCCGCTGTCAGGAACGGCGCAGCCGGCGTTTTTATATCCGGTTCGGGGTCTTCTGTCGGGGCTATAGCCAAAGACGCTAAATGCGCCGGAAAAACCGCCCGCGCCATGAAAAGAGCTTTTGCGGGAGAGGGAGTAAAAAGCGGGGTTTTTATAACCCGTGTGGCGCGGAGAGGCGCGGAAATAAAAAAGACGGGAGTAAAAATCACAAAGTGAGAAACAGCAAATTGAGCAAAGCGAAATCCGCCGTTGGCGGAAAAAAGAATGAAGTGATTGTTCTGAAATTCGGCGGTTCGTCTGTTGCGAATCCGAAAAAAATAAAATATGTCGCAAAAAGGGTGAAGGATTTTGCCGACCTCGGCTACAAGCCGGTGGTTGTTGTGTCAGCGCCCGGAGACACAACGGATGATCTTATCAAAGAGGCGGCCGGTATTTCGCGTACCCCCCACATAAGGGAAATGGATATGCTACTGGCCACGGGCGAGCAGAAAACCATAGCGCTGCTGGCGATGGCTCTGTGGAACATCGGGCAGAAAGTCGTTTCCTTTACGGGACATCAGCTTGAAATTATCACAGACGGAAATTTCAGCAACGCGAGGATCAAATCCGTGTCGTCAGAGAGACTGATTAAAGCGCTCAAAAAAGGGTATGTCGCAGTGGCGGCGGGTTTTCAGGGGATGAGCCTTTCCGGGGAAATAACAACTCTCGGCCGGGGAGGCAGTGATCTGACGGCCATTGCCATCGCTTCCGTTTTAAAAGCCCGGTGCAAAATTTTCACAGATGTGGAGGGTATCTTTACGGCCAATCCGAAAGTTTACGCCAAAGCGAAAAAAATTGATAGAATAAGTTATGACGAGATGTTTGAAATGGCATCCGCCGGAGCCGGCGTTATGCAGGCGCGCGCCGTGGAGTTGGCAAAAAACAGAAAAGTGCCTTTTGAGGTGGCCTGCACTTTCAGCAGGAAGAGAGGCACCATTATTTGCGGGGAGGATAAATTGCTGGAGAAACTGGTTGTCAGGAGTGTTACGGAAGATAAGGATCAGGCAAAGATAAATGTGTCGGGCGTGCCTGACAGACCCGGTGTCGCCGCGGATATATTTGCGGCTCTCAGCCGGAAAAACATATGCGTTGATATGATAATTCAGTCATCCGCAAAAAGTTCTCCCGAATCAAAAATGGCCGTTAATGATATTTCATTCACCATCAAGCGCGGTGACATAAAAAAAGCCCGTAAAATCCTTGAGTCCGTGAGAAAAAAAATGAACATCAGGGAACTTCTGATTAAGGAAAATATTTCCAAGGTTTCCATCGTCGGCAGCGGAATGCAGACGCACAGCGGCGTGGCGGCGAGGCTTTTCGGGGTGCTTGCGAAAAACAAAATAAACATAGAAATGATTTCTACCTCGGAAATAAAAATATCCTGTGTTATAGAGGAAAAAAACACTGCCCGGGCCGTAAAAGTGATAGCTAAGGAATTTAAATTATGAAAAACAGAAAAATAGTTCTATTTGATACGACGCTCAGAGACGGCACGCAGTCCGAAGGGGTGTCTATCGGTGTTGAAGACAAGATAAACATAGCCGGAGCTCTCAAAAAACTCGGCGTGCATTATATAGAAGGCGGCTGGCCCGGCTCAAATCCCAAAGATGCCGAATTCTTCAGCAGGATGAAAAAGATATCTTTGAAGCCTTCCCTGCTCACTGCTTTCGGTTCCACCCGCAGAAAAAATATAAAAGCGGCCGATGATCAAAACCTCATTCAGCTTATAAAAGCGAAACCCGATGCTTTCTGTATATTCGGAAAAACATCTCTGATGCATGTGAAAGACGCTTTACGGACAACCCCTTCCGAGAATCTCAAGATGATAAAAGATTCTGTCAGATATCTGAAAAAAACGGGAAAAGAGGTTATTTATGATGCCGAACATTTTTTTGACGGCTACAAAGAAAACAGAGATTACGCTCTTTCAACGCTGGACGCGGCAGCGGAGGGCGGGGCCGACTGGATATGTTTGTGCGACACAAACGGGGGCAGTATGCCTGAGGAAATTTCCGACATAACAAAAGACGCGATGACGCGGCTGCCTGATCTGAAATTCGGTATTCATGCGCACAACGACTGTGATCTTGCTGTGGCAAATTCTCTTGCGGCCGTTTCCGCCGGCGCCGAAATGGTGCAGGGCACAATCAACGGCTGGGGAGAAAGGTGCGGTAACGCGAATCTTTCTTCGCTGATGGCCAACCTCGTTTTAAAAAGAGGGGCCGGCGTTAAAAATATCTCCGTGAAGGATATAAAGAAACTCACGAAAGTGTCCCGTTATATCGACGAGGTGGCAAATCTTATACCCAAAAAGGAGCAGCCTTTTGTGGGGAGTTCGGCTTTTGCCCACAAGGGCGGTGTACACGTGTCGGCCGTTTTGAAAAACGCTTCAACTTATGAGCATTTGTCTCCGGCGGCTGTGGGTAACGAAAGACGCGTTCTGATATCCGATCTTTCGGGGCAGGCGAATTTAAAAGCCAGGAGCAAGCAGCTTGATATCAAGCTTGAAGACAAAGAAAATCTGAGCGAGGTGCTCAAAGAAATAAAAAACCGCGAAGCGGCAGGTTATCAGTATGAAGCGGCAAACGCGTCGCTCAAACTGCTTGTGAAAAGGATAGAGGGGAAGGTGCCCCTGTTCTTTGACGTGAAGAGCTGCAGGGTCATCCTTGAATACGCCGGCGGCCGGAAAAAAAGCGAGGCGTCGGTAAAACTCGCGGTGAAAGGAAAAACCGTTTATGAAGTCGCCGAGGGAGACGGTCCCGTCAATGCTCTGGATAACTGTCTGCGCAAAGCGCTGCTGCCTTTTTTTCCGAAGGTCGGGGAAATTTCGCTCACTGATTTTAAAGTAAGGGTGCTCAATCCCGCGGATGCCACGGCCGCGGCGGTGAGGGTTTTTATTGAATCCGCGGACAGCAGCGACAGGTGGACGACGACAGGCGTTTCGGAGGATGTCATAGAGGCATCATGGAGTGCGCTTGTTGAAAGTATTGTTTACAAGCTGCTTAAGAAATAGAAATGGGGAGGTAAAATGAGAATAGGTGACACACAGATAAGTCCCCGCCAGGGCGCGTTTATACTCATGGGCATAGCGTTTTCTTTTCTTTCCGTGATCATTCATTTGAAAATAAAAAGGATACCCGTCAGGGAGTCCGGTAAAATAACAGCGGTTCTGGCCCCTCCTAAAATAGAAATAACGAAAAATTTTTCTCTTGACGAACTGATACAAAAAGCCGCTTCATCCGATTCCGGCGGCGCCGGAGAAGAAGTTATATCTTTTGATCCGGCGGATGAAGAGTCTGTGAAGGCGACCCCCGCGGGCAAGATCAATCTGAATACAGCCGGAGAAGATGAACTGATGGGGCTTCCCGACATAACGCGCCGGGCTGCGAAAAGTATTATTGAGTACAGAGAAAAAATGGGCGAGATATGGGAGCTCAGTGAAATCAGCGGGCTTCCCGGAATAGATGATACTCTTATAAACAGGATGCGCCGCCAAGCTGTTCTTGAGTGAAAATAATATATAATTCGAACAAAAGGGCGGGCATCAGGATTGTTTTAACGTGAAAGAGAGTCAACTAAATCTTATAATCAATGAAGGAGAAGGTCTTTCGGTTGAGTTTAAGGAGAAATATTCTTCAAAAATTGTCAGGGATATTGTTGCTTTTGCGAATACAAAAGGCGGTAATATATTTATAGGCGTTAAGGACAATGGCGAGATAATGGGGCAGAAGTTAACGAATAAAATGAAGGCGGAAATAATTGATCTTGCGCGTAAATGTGAGCCGTCAATACAAATTAAGAAAATACAGCATTTTGGAAAAATTGTTATCGTGTCTGTTGAAAGCGGGTGCGAAAAACCGTACAGCTGTTCATCAGGTTATTACCGGAGACTTGATGCGGTAACACAAAAGATGACGCAGAAAGAAATCAGGATGGTGTATAAAAACACGGCAAATATTCCGTTTGAAGAACGAAGTAATAATGATGTTTCCTGGCGCGATATTTCAACCGAAAAGATAAAAGCATTTTTTAAAGAAGCGGGAATAGCCGTAAAAAAAATTGTGAAGCAGGATGTTTTATCAAGTCTTAATCTTGTAACAAAAAGATCTATTAAAAATGCGGGGGTTTTGCTCTTTGCGGAAAAGCCGAGAGATATAATACCCCATTGCCAAATGACTCTTGTTGCTTTCAAAGGAGAAGGCAGGGTTAACATATATGACCGTAAAGATGTTAAAGACGATTTGCTGACACAATTTAATGAGGCGATAATTTTTTTACAAAAACATTTGAATATGCGAAGTGAAATAAAGGGAGTAAACAGACGGGATATTTATGAAATTCCAATTGAAGCTTTGAGGGAGGCAGTTGTAAACTCAATTATTCATCGGGATTACAATATGCGGGGAACAAGTATAATGGTTGAAGTCCATGAAGACAAGGTTGTGATACGTAATCCGGGGCATCTTCCCGACGGGCTAAATCCTGAAGTGTTAATGAATATATCCGTGAGAAGGAATGAAATTGTTGCTGATATGTTTGACCGTATGGATAAAGCGGAGCGTATAGGCACGGGGATAGATCGTATGAGAAAAGCGGTTAAAGAGGCAGGGCTTCCCGCTTTTAAAATAGAAAGCGATCTGTTTTTTACAATAACTTTTCAAAGGCCGGTATCAGGCATTAAAGAAAGGAGAAGTTCGGAGAAAGGTTCGGAGAAGAGTTCGGAGAAGATTTTGAGGGCTATAAGTGATGATAGGCGAATAAGCGCGGCGGGTTTAGCGAAAATATTAGAAGTTACTCCCCGCGCTGTCGAGAGGCATATCGCAAAATTGAAAGCGCAGGGCAGATTAAAACGCGTGGGCTCGGCGAAAAGCGGGCATTGGAAAACAGATATTAAATCCGGCATTAAAGAAAGGAGAAGTTCGGAGAAAGGTTCGGAGGAAGGTTCGGAGAAAGGTTCGGAGAAGAGTTCGGAGAAGATTTTGAGGGCTATAAGTGATGATAGGCGAATAAGCGCGGCGGGTTTAGCGAAAATATTAGAAGTTACTCCCCGCGCTGTCGAGAGGCATATCGCAAAATTGAAAGCGCAGGGCAGATTAAAACGCGTGGGCTCGGCGAAAAGCGGGCATTGGGAAATAAGCGGAAAAGCAGGGAGGATGAAAAAATGAGAAGCGATAAAGCGAGAAAAGGTTTTGAGAGAACGCCCAACAGAGCTCTTTTGTATGGAACGGGGATTTCAAAATCGGAAATGAAAAAACCCGCCATAGGAATAGCGTCAAGTTTTTCGGATCTTGTTCCCGGCCATGTCGGCATGAGGGATCTGGAAAGGCATATAGAAAAGGGCATATACGCCGGCGGCGGGGCTTCATTTGTTTTCGGTGTGCCTGCTGTCTGTGACGGTATAGCCATGGGTCATGAGGGAATGCGTTATTCTCTGCCGCTCAGGGAGCTTGTCGCCGATACCGTGGAGACCGTGACGCTTGCGCATCAGCTTGACGGTCTTGTTCTTCTGACGGACTGTGATAAAATAAATCCCGGTATGCTAATGGCCGCGGCCCGTTTGAATATTCCTTCCATCGTTGTGACGGCGGGGCCCATGATGAGCGGAAATTATAAAGGGAAGAGGCGTTCTCTTGTCAGAGACACCTTTGAGGCTGTGGGGCTTTATCAGGCCGGAAAGATCAAACGCTGTGAACTGGACAATCTTGAAATTGAAGCCTGCCCCGGGCAGGGTTCGTGCCAGGGGATGTACACGGCCAACACGACGGCCTGTGTCATAGAGGCCATGGGTATGAGTCTGCCGGGATGCGCTACGGGCATTGCGGGAATGGCAAAGAAAAAAAGGATTGCTTATGAATCAGGCGAGCGCGTTGTTGAGCTTGTCCGTAAAAACATAAAAGCGCGTGATATAATGAACGCAAATGCGTTTAACAATGCCGTTGTGACTGATCTTGCCCTGGGCGGTTCTACGAACACCGTTCTTCATCTTCCTGCCATAGCCCACGAGGCAAAAGTGGATGCCGGTATAGAGCTTTTTGACAAGCTCAGCAGAAAAGTGCCGCACATAACCAATATAAGGCCGGGCGGTGAGTATTTTATGGAGGACCTTGAATTTGCCGGCGGCATACCCTGCGTTCTGAAAAGGCTTCTTCCTTTTTTGAAGGACAACACCACGGTGTCCGGAAAAAAGGTAAAAGCCCTCGCCCGCGCGGCTGATATTATTGATGAAGATGTGATAAGGCCGCTCAAAAAGGCGTATCACAAGGAAGGCGGCATAGCCATTCTCAGAGGGAACATTGCTCCCGACGGAGCTGTTGTCAAACAGAGCGCTGTTGACAAATCCGTGATGAAATTCACCGGCCGCGCCAGGATTTTTGAATCAGAGGAATCCGCCATGTCCGCTATTCTCGGGAAAAAACTTAAGAAAGGCGATGTTGTCGTCATAAGATATGAAGGGCCGAAAGGCGGTCCTGGTATGCGCGAGATGCTCTCTCCCACCGCGGCCATAACGGGCATGGGTCTCAGTTCTTCTGTGGCTCTTATAACGGACGGCAGATTTTCCGGCGGTACGCGCGGGCCCTGCATAGGTCACATTTCACCCGAAGCCGCCGAGGGCGGGCCGATAGCGATTCTCCAAAACGGGGATAAGATCACCATAGATATAAAAAACAGAAAGATCAGCGTCGCGTTGAGCGATAAGAAAATAAAAGAGCGTTTGAAAAAAGTGAAACTGAAAAAGAAAAAAACAACAGGTTGGCTCTCCAGATACAGCCGCCTTGTCACTTCCGCGTCCACCGGCGCTGTCCTTGAATAAGATATGGTGCCTGGCTTTCAGTTATTCAGTTACGGTTTCCACGGGGGCTGTACCTGAATAAAAACGGGGGGCTTTTATTGTCCGAAAACAAACTGAGGCAGGAAACGGTTAATCTGCCGATGGCTTTATTCGCGAAAAAATAGTGTCCTTTGCGCGGCAGTTTTTTAATTGCTATAATTCCGAGTTAATAGATATCGAGGGTGTATAGGAGGTTTTATGAAACTCAGTGGCGCGGAAATCATATTGAAAAGTTTGGAAAGAGAAGCCGTGGATACAATTTTCGGTATTCCAGGCGGCAGCGTAATACCTTTGTTTGACAAACTCTATTCAAACAAAAAGATAAAACTTTTTCTTACCCGTCACGAGCAGGGCGCTGCCCACATGGCCGACGGTTATGCGAGGGCTTCCGGAAAAGTGGGGGTGTGCGTTGCCACATCCGGGCCGGGGGCCACAAATCTTGTGACGGGTCTTGCCACGGCGCTGCTTGATTCCATACCCATGGTTGCCATAACCGGACAGGTTGCATCCCACCTTGTGGGGAACGACGCTTTTCAGGAAGCTGATACAACAGGGATAACGAGGCCCGTGACCAAACAGAACTTTCTTATTACCGACGTGAAAGAGCTTTCAAGAACCATAGCGCAGGCTTTTTATCTTGCCCGCACCGGCCGTCCGGGGCCAGTGCTGATTGATGTACCGGTTGATATACAGAATGCCGTTTGCGAATATGATAAAAAACCGGACTGTGTGATAAGAGGTTACAAACCGAATTTTAAAGGACATCCCCGTCAGATAAAGTCGGCGCTTGAGGCGATTATGAGGGCTGAAAAACCGGTCATATACGCCGGCGGAGGTGTTATAAGCTCCGGAGCCGATAAGGAACTGACCCAGCTGGCAAGGTCTCTGGGGATCCCCGTGACACTGACTCTTATGGGTATAGGCGCCTTTCCGGGCACTGATAAACTTTTTATAGGTATGCCCGGAATGCACGGCACACAGGCCGCCAATTTCGCTTTGCAGAACTGTGATCTGATTTTTGCAGTGGGAGCGCGTTTCGATGACAGGGTGACGGGGAAGGTTTCGGCTTTTGCCCCCCATGCGAAAGTTGTGCAGATAGACATAGATCCGACGTCAATTTCCAAAAACGTGCCGACCGAGATTCCGGTTGTGGGTGACTGCAAAGTTGTTCTCCGCCAGATGCTGGAAATTTTATCTAAAAGAAAAATTACAAAGAAACCCGCTGTGTGGACGAAACGGGTTTTGGAAGTGTCGTCGAAGAAAGCCCTCATGTACAAAAAAGATTCTGTTTTGAGGCCGCAGTTTGTCATTGAGAAATTTTACGAACTGACAAAAGGAAAAGCTATAGTGGCCACGGAAGTGGGGCAGCACCAGATGTGGGCGGAACAGTTTTTCAAATACGATAAGCCGCGGCAGTTTATCACCTCCGGCGGCCTTGGCACAATGGGTTATGGTCTTCCGGCCGCCATAGGCGTAAAGCGGGCCTGTCCCGGAAAAGAAGTGCTGGATATTGCCGGTGACGGTTCTACTCAGATGAACATACAGGAGCTCGCCACGGCGAAAGTTTACGGGATAAAAGTTATTGTTGTGATACTGAACAATTCCTGCCTGGGAATGGTGCGGCAGTGGCAGCAGCTTTTTTACGGACGCCGTTACAGCGGCGTGCTCCTGGGTATGGCCGATAACAAATCATACTGGCCGGATTTCAAGAAAGTGGCGGAAGCTTACGGCCTCACAGGCATGAGAATAGAAAAAAAATCCGGAGTTGAGGGGGCGATAAAAAAAGCCCTTGCCGCAAAAGGAACGGTTGTCATGGATTTTCAGGTGGCGAAAGAGGAGAACGTTTCTCCAATGGTGCCGGGAGGCGCCCCCATAGACCACATTCTGGAGCTGGCGTAAAAAGGATTTGGAGGAAATAAAATGAAACACACTATAGCGGCTATGGTTGAGAACAGGCCGGGGGTGCTGGCTAAAATTTCGGGGCTTTTTTCGGCGCGGGCATTTAACATAATGTCGCTGACAGTGGGGGAAACGGAAATCCACGATGTGTCCAGAATGACAATTGTCGTCAAAGGCGATGACAAAACTCTTGAGCAGGTTGTGAAGCAGCTCAACAAGCTCCCGGATGTGATAAAGGTGATTGATTTTAAAAATGAGGAATTCATAGACAGGGATCTGATGCTTATCAAGGTGAATGCTTCCAAAAGCGCGCGGAGCGAAATAATAGAAATAGCCAACATTTTTCGCGCGAACATTCTGGATATGTCCACCGACACAATAACGCTTGAACTTACCGGAAAAGAGACCAAACTTGAGGGGGTTCTCAAACTCCTCAGACCCTACGGTATAAAAGAAATGGTGAGGGCCGGCGTTGTCGCCATGAGCCGCGGCCGCAAATAATAAAAGGGGGGTCAGGTCTTGACAGTGTTAAAGAGCAATGGGGACGGTTCCTATTGCCACAATAGGAACCGTCCCCATTGCCAACATGTCCAATGTCAAGACCTGACCCCAGATATTCTGATAATAGGTTCGGGGCTGGCGGGGCTGTTAGCGGCGCTGAAACAGCCCCGTGATCTTAAAATTGCTCTTATAACGAAGAGGAAGCTGTCCGATTCGGAGACTGTTTTCGCGCAGGGCGGTATTTCATGCGTCACGTCCGAAAAAGACTCTTTTGAATACCATAAAAAGGATACTCTGAAAACAGGCGGTGGTCTGTCAAAAAAGAGAATTGTGGATATCGTCGTGAGGGAGGCGCCCGGGCGTCTCAGAGAACTGGAAGAGTACGGTGTGAAATTCAATAAAAGCCCGGAAGGTTACGATCTTCATCTTGAGGGAGGCCATTCCCGCCGCCGCATTGTGCATGCCGATGATCACACGGGAAAAACGGTTGAGGACGCTCTTGTCAGGCGTGTGAGGCGGCGGAAAAACATAAAAATATTTGAGAATCACATTGCCGTTAATCTGATAATAAAGAATGCTTCCTGCTGGGGCGCTTATGTTCTGGACGAGGCAAGTTTGCGCATAAAGGCTTTTAAGGCCCGCGCGACCCTTCTGGCGTCGGGCGGCGCAGGGAAGAGCTATTTATACACATCAAATCCGGATGTCTCCACCGGCGACGGCATTGCCATGGCTTACAGAGCGGGCTGCCGCATACTCAATATGGAATTCGTGCAGTTCCATCCCACATGCCTGTTTCATCCGGAAGCCAAAAGTTTTCTTATATCAGAAGCTGTTCGCGGAGAGGGAGGCAGGCTTTTCACCAGATCCGGCAGAAGGTTTATGAAGGACTATCATCCCATGAAGGAACTCGCTCCGCGCGACATTGTAGCGCGGGCAATAGATGACGTTCTGAAAAAAACGGGCGATGACTTTGTTTATCTGGATATATCATACAAAGGGGCCGCTTTCGTAAGAAAAAAATTCCCGTATCTTTTGGCCAATGTGAAAAAATACGGTTTTAACATGGCGCAGAATCCGCTTCCTGTCGTGCCTGCGGCGCATTATATGTGCGGCGGCATTGCTGTGGATGAGAACGCAAAGACAGATATCAAGAATCTTTTTGCCGCCGGCGAAACGACCTGTACCGGGCTCCACGGCGCGAACAGGCTGGCTTCAAACTCACTTGCTGAAGCCATGGTTTTTTCCTCCCGCGCCGCAGAATCTCTTTCGCAATGCGCATATGAGGAAAAGAAGATTCCGAAGATCGCCGTATGGAAAACCTATGGTGCCCGTCCCTCCGATGAGGCCGTTGTCATCTCCCATAACTGGGACGAGATCCGCCGTTTTATGTGGAATTATGTGGGTATAGTCAGGAGCATGAAGCGTCTTGTCCGTGCCCGGAACAGGATAAAAAATATTTTGGAGGAAATAGATGATTATTACTGGAATTTTCTTGTCACGCGCGATTTGATAGAATTACGCAACATTGCGCAGGTGGCGGAGCTAACCATTGAATCTGCTCTGTCCAGAAAAGAATCCCGCGGCACACATTTTATGATTGATTATCAGGGAGCGCCGAAAGCGAAATTCAAAAAAGACACCGTCGTAAAAAAGAAACGGGGCAAAGCCTCGGTTTTATGAAAAAAAGTTCAGACGATATTGTCATTGTCCGCGCCCGTACCCACAACCTCAAGGGTATAAATCTCAGTATTCCGAAAAACAGTTTTGTCGTCATTTGCGGTTTGTCAGGTTCGGGGAAGTCCTCTCTGGCCTTTGACACGCTCTACGCAGAGGGACAGAGGCGCTATGTGGAATCTCTTTCGGCTTACGCGCGGCAATTTCTCCAACAGCTTCAGAAACCGGATGTGGAGAGCATAAGCAATCTTTCTCCCGCCATAGCCATTGAGGAAAAAGGCGGTTCCGCCAATCCCCGCTCGACGGTGGCGACATCAACCGAAATACATGATTTTATGAGAGTGCTTTTCGCGCGTGTGGGAATCCCCCACTGTCCGAAATGCG
Organism: Elusimicrobiota bacterium; assembly: GCA_034660675.1. Classification (GTDB taxonomy): domain Bacteria; phylum CG03; class CG03; order CG03; family CG03; genus CG03. The sequence goes on along the minus strand of JAYEJT010000125.1, from coordinate 19,225 downwards.
GAAGAGTGATAAAAGGGTTGTCTCCCGACGAGATTATCAGCGATATCCTCTCGTCATACGAGGGTAAAGAGATAGAGCTGCGCTCAAATGTCGTCAGCGGAAAGAAGGGGGCTTTCTCAGAACTTTTTCTTAAGCTGAGGAAAGAGGGTTTTGCTTCCGTGACGGTTGACGGGAGTGTCCGTGACCTCGACGGCGAAATCAAACTGGATAAAAAAAAGAAACACGATATCAGTGTGATAATAGACAGGTTTCGCGCGGGAAAGGAAAGGCTGGCTGATTCTCTCAACGCTGCGCTGGCTCTTTCGGACGGTGTGTGCGAACTTGTTTCCGGAAAAAAGGTTAAGCTTTACAGCGTGCATCACACCTGCGTTCACTGCGGTTTGAGCATAAAGGATTTGTCACCGCGGGCTTTTTCTTTTAACAGTCCTTACGGAGCGTGTCCTGAATGTACGGGTCTGGGCGAGGTGATGAGCGTGGACGAGAATCTTGCTGTTAACGCTGAGTTGACGCTGGCCGGAGGCGCGCTTATTCCGTGGTTTTCTCCTGTTACCACCCGCACGCACAGATGGGTGCATTCCGCCCGTGGATACTATTATGGAAAACTTGAGGAAGCCTGCGGTATTAGGAATATCCCTATGGATGTGAAATGGAAAAAGCTGACCAAAAAACAGAGGGATTTTGTGCTTCACGGCACCGTGCCGCTTTTAAATTTTGCTTCGCCCTACAAGGGGCTTGTCACATCTCTCAAAGAAAGATTTGCTTCCACGGAATCGGATTTTGTCAGGGACGAACTTTCGCGTCTGTATATGAGAAAACAGATTTGTCCCGCCTGTTCGGGAAAGAGGCTAAAAGATGAAATCCTTGCCGTGAAAGTGGGAGGAAAATCAATAGCGGATGTTTGTGATATGCCCGTTTCAGACATCAGAAAATTTTTTCTGTCTCTTTCTTTTAAAGGCGCAGCCGCGAAAATAGCGCAGCCTCTGCTTAAAGAGATAAATTCCCGTCTCGGTTTTATTTCAGGCGTGGGGCTTGATTATATCACGCTTTCCAGAGCGACGCGTACGCTTTCCCGCGGTGAGGCTCAAAGAATAAGGCTCGCCACGCAGATAGGTTCGGGGCTGTCAGGCGTTCTTTATGTTCTGGACGAGCCAACCATAGGTCTGCACCAGAAGGACATTCACGCTCTCATGGAAAATCTCATGAAACTGAGGGACACCGGAAACAGCGTCTGCGTTGTGGAGCATGAAGAAGCTGTGATGCGCGAGGCCGACTGGATCATAGAGCTCGGACCCGGCGCCGGAGTTCTGGGGGGCGAGGTCGTATTCGAAGGAACCCCGAAGGCCATGCTCAAAAGTGAAAAATCCCTCACCGGAAAATATCTCAGGAATCCCGTTGCCGTCAAAAAAACAAAAAGGCGGAATAGGGGTTTCCTCAGGATAAAAGGCGCGAAACAGTTCAATTTAAAGAACATAGACGTTGATATCCCGGTTGGTGTTTTCACCTGCGTGACCGGGGTGTCGGGCTCGGGAAAATCCACATTGATTGACGATATTTTAATGCGTTCACTGCGAAAAAAACTTTATGACAGCAGGGAAGAGCCGGGGGTTCACTGTTCGATAGAGGGTTTTGAAAAAATAGACAAGGCCCTTGTCATAGATCAGTCGCCCATAGGAAGAACGCCCCGTTCCAATCCCGCCACCTACACAAAAGCATGGGGTGAAATCAGGGCTCTTTTCGCGGCCATGCCTCTTGCCCGGTCCCGCGGCTATAAAGCAGGGCAGTTCAGTTTTAATGTGAAGGCCGGGCGCTGCGCGGCCTGCGGCGGAGATGGTCTTATAAAAGTGGAAATGAATTTTCTACCCGATGTTTATGTGAAATGCGATGTTTGCGGCGGCAGCCGTTACAGCAGTGAGACTCTTGAAGTGACATTCAAGGGTAAGAATATCTACGATGTTCTGGAAATGAGCATTAATCAGGCGATTGATTTTTTTTCAGCACACAAAGGAATAATGAGCAAGCTGAAAATGCTTCAGGACGTGGGTCTGGGTTATCTCAAACTGGGGCAGAGTGCAACGACTCTTTCGGGCGGCGAGGCGCAGAGGGTGAAGCTCTCGCGGGAGCTGGGCAAGACCTCCACGGGCAGGACTCTTTATTTTCTGGATGAGCCCACGACGGGCCTTCATTTTGCCGATATTGAAAAACTTCTCGGCGTCCTTAACGGTCTTACTGACAAGGGGAACACCGTCGTTGTCATCGAGCACAACATGGATGTCATAAAAACGGCGGACTGGATAATAGACCTCGGCCCCGGCGGCGGCGAGGCCGGAGGCCGTCTTGTCTTTCAGGGTCCCCCCGAAGACATCATTTCCTGCCCCGAATCCTTTACCGGTCGGTATCTCAAAAACAGCTCCCGAAAATAACAGTGTTCGGGGGCCCTTGACAAATAACTACAATGTAGTTATACTGTAAATATGGGATTACTTAAGTTTGTTTGGGATGAGGGTAAAACCCGGATAAACCGCAAAAGGCACGGGATATCATTCGAGGAAGCGCAAACAGTTTTTTTCGATGATATCGCCATAGAATATTTTGATCCGGAGCATTCCGCAGATGAAAAAAGATTTATCCTTGTGGGATTGAGTGTTCGCCTTCGTGTTCTGGTTGTGTGTCATTGTTATCGTGAAGGTGATTCGATTATTCGTATAATCTCAGCGCGTAAAGCGACCAAAAAAGAGAGAAAGGTATACCATGGAGGTTAAGATGAAAAAAGAATATGATTTTTCCAAAATGAAAGGGCACAAAAATCCCTATGCCCGGAGATTGAAAAAGCAAATTACTATCAGGATGGGCGTGGATATTCTTTCTTACTTCAAATCTTTGGCCAGTGAAACGGGGATTCCCTACCAGAACCTGATCAATTTGTATTTGAGAGATTGTGTGCAATCTCACCGCAAGATTACTCTCCGCTGGGCGTCATAGGGACGGTATAAAAAGGTTTGCTTTTTGCAAACTTTATGTATTTAAGAGGGAAAGATATGAGAACACGCCGGACGTCCGTCTGATATTGCCGCTTTCGCGAAATCCTTTAATGGCAAATATCTCGAGCCCAGCGACCGAAAATAACAGCGTCTGGCCAATTAACAAACACACGGTTAATATGCGTAATTTGGCAGAAAATATGATATTTGCGATATGGTTACGCTTTATCATAATTCTACATATTGGCTGTTTAAGCCAAAAATGGTAAAAATATAGCATGCGTGTTAATAATATTGATAGCAACCTATGCAAATAAGAGAAGCAACCATAGATGATGCAGAAAACATTAAGAATGTGTATCTCCGGGCTTTTGGCAAATCAGAGGCCCGGCTGGTATCTGATGTTGCAGTTGATCTGTTAAACGAGGATCATCCTGTTAAAATAATTTCTCTTGTTGCCATAGAGAATAATGAAATAGTAGGCCACATTGCCTTCAGCCCGGTTTTTTTTGAAAGCACTAATGAACATTTTGGTTATATTCTCGCCCCGTTAGCTGTATCTCCGGAATTTCAAAAAAACAAAATTGGCTCCTCGTTGGTCAAGTATGGTTTAGATATCATTTCAAACACAGGTTCATTTATTGTTTTCGTTTATGGCGATCCTCAATATTATTCCCGGTTTGGTTTTAAAACAGACCCGGCCAAAAATTTTATCCCCCAATATACTCTACAGTTTCCTGAGGGCTGGCAGGCCCTGAAACTGAATTCTGCTGTTTTCCCCGGGGGTGGCGCAATAGCATGTGTCGATTCTCTTAATAATCCAGATCTATGGTAGTCATTGTAACCATGTTATCGTGAAGATGATTCTATTATTCGTATAATCTCAGCTCGTAGAGCGACCAAAAAGCGAGAAAGTCATACCACTAAAAGCTAATATCGGGGGAAGGGTGTTAGTTTTTCTTATCCGCAAACAGGGTAAACAAAAGCGGGATGAGATATAAGGTGATTGCCGTTGAAAATAAGAGGCCCCAGCTGAAGGCCAGCGACATGGGGGAGATCATTTTCTCGTAACCGCCCAGCCCGTAAGCCATGGGCAAAAGACCGCCCAGAGTTGTCAAAGTTGTCAGCAGTATAGGCCTTAACCTTTGTGAGGCAAGGCCTGTTGTGTGATCTATTCCGGTTTCGCCGGTGGTGGCGAGTGTGTCGGCCATAACGATGGAATCATTTACGACCACCCCGCTCAGCCCAACAGCCGCGAGCATCACGAACATTGATATGGGCTGGCTGTGTATAAAAAGAGCGGCAATTATGCCGATGATACTGAAAGGAACGACCGCTATTATTATCAAAGCGTTTTTCCATGAATTCAGAAACAAAGCGAGTATCAGAAATATTCCGGTCACGGCAATCATGGCCGCCGTTTTCATGTCTTTTAAAATAACTCTGGTTTTCAGCGCTTCACCGGCTATTTCCACGGTTACATCGCCGGGCATCGTCTTTGAACTGTCTATACGGTTTTTGATTATGCGGGCCGCTTCAATGGCGGATATTTTTGCTTTTCTCAGCGATGCGGAAAGGGTGACGCTTCTTATGCCGTTGCGGTGAAGTATCTCAAGTTCAGATGTTCTTGTGTTAAAATGAATAAAATTATCCAGTGCCACGAGATATCCGGCTTTATTTTTGATGCTGATATTTTTCAGCACCTTTTCATTTTTTCTGCTGGCAGGGTCGAGCAAAAGGCGGTAATCTATTTTTTCATCAAGTGTCTGCATGTCGGTAACCACATACCCCTCGTAGGCTATCCTTAATGTCTGGGCCACCTCTTCCGTGGATATACCCAGCGATGCCAGTTTGTTATGATTGATATTAACAACAAGCTCGTCTTTACCGGATTTTCTGGAATTGTCTATGTCGGCGATGCCGAGTTTTTTCATATCTTTTAAAATTTTACCTGTGGTTTTGACAGCTTGATTTAAACTTTTCTTATTGTTGGAGCTGAGGTGTATCATAACGGCTTTGTCGTGTATGGGCCCCACTTTTTTTGTTTCGTAAAATATGCGGGTACCGTCGGGTGCCGCACATTTTTTCCTGACACTTTTTATTATTTGCGAGGCTGTCCTTTTTCTGGTTATGTCGGGGGTGAGGAAAACATTTACAATGGCCCAGTTTTCGTGATCCCCGTAATTTTTTGTTTTTGATGTTGAATGATGGCCTATTCTGGATGTGAAAGATTCCAGTTCCTTTTCCGGCAGTTTGCTTATTATTTTTTCAATGGTTTTTACAACCCTTTCGGTGTCGTCAAGGTTGTAATTATTAGGGCATTCCACTTTGATATAGAATGTTTCTATTGCCGACTGCGGAAACATTTTGAATTTCAGGAAAAATTTGGCGGATAACACGGATGCCGTCAGGATGGCGACTGAAAAAAAAAGGAAAAGAGTTTTGTTTTTCAGGACAAAGCTGAGCGATCTGCGGTAGGAGTTCTCCATTTTTACCATCCATCCGGGTTTTGTTTTCGCGGCTGCGTTTTTCCCCGCGGAAATGTGATGCGGAAGAAAAAAGAAAGATTCAATGAGCGACACGGTTAGTATTGTTATCACTATCACGGGTATGGCTGTTATGAATTTACCGGGCCGGCCTCCAAGAGACATCAGCGTGAGGTAGGCCATGACCGTCGTGAGAGTGGACAGTGTCACCGGTATGAGAAGATTTTTCACCGCAGTCAGGGCGGCTTCTTTCGGCTGGAGACCGCGCTCGCGGTTGGAGATGATTTTATCCGATATCACTATTGCGTCGTCAACAACTATTCCGAGGACGACTATCAGGCCGGCCAGAGCAATTGAACTGAAAGTCAAATCAAGCGCCGGGAATACGGAGAAGGCCGCGATAAAACAAAAAGGTATTCCGAAAGCGGTCCAAAAGGCCGCTTTTTTGTCAAGGAAGATGAAAAGTAGTATTCCAACGATGACAAAACCGGCGAAAGCGTTATTGAGCAGAAGGCGGAGCCTCATTCTTGTTGTTTTAGACTGGTCATTCACATATGAATAAGAGAATTCGTCTCCGAGGATTTCGGCTGTTACGGCTTTCACGTTTTTAATTGTGTTGATTATGTCCGCATTGGATTTTTTCTTTATCATGAGGGACATGCCTTTTTTGCCATTATTCCTTATTTTTATTTTGTGATCTTCCTCTGTCAATTTTACGGTTGCGACACTGCCCAACCGGACTCTTTTTTGCTCGAAATTGCTTCGCAGAATCACATTTTTTACTTCCATGGGGTCTTTGAATTTGTTCAGAATCATTATGTTTTTCAGGCCTCTGTAGGATTCCAGCGTACCTGCTGTTGATCTGATATTTCTCCTGCGTATGGATTCGGCCACTTCCTGCAGAGAAAAATAGGCTGCGTTTAAAGCGGAGGGATCGGCCTCGATGTGGATTTCCCTGTCAAAATAACCGATTTTATCAACGCCTGACACGTTGGGTATTTTCTCAATAGCCAGTTCGAGCTGCCTTGATTTTTTTCTCAGAATTTTGTGATTGGCGTGTGACAGGGCTATTTCTATAACAGGGACATCGCTTGTTTTTATTTCTTTTACCAGCGGATCATCCTTCATCTCAACAGGCAGGTCATTGATAGCGTCCACGGCTTTTCTTATATCCAGCACCGTGTTCTCTATTTCTTTTTTTGAGTAAGTTTCATCAAGCTGGATGAAAACGGAGGACATGTTATCCGCTGATGCCGATTCAATATAATCTATACCGGCGATTTCGCTCAGGGCTTCTTCAATAGGTAAGGTGACATTGAGTTCGACATCTTCCGGGGCGGCGCCCGGATACACGCTTGTGATCTGTATCTGGTTCATTTCCATAGAGGGCATTCCTTCCCGCGGTATGTTTTTGATGGCGGCGATACCCAGTAAAAACATGCCTGTTACAAACACGTTTACCGCAATTTTGCTTTCAATAAAATATTTAACTAATTTCAGCACGGTTGTTCTCCTTTTCAGTATTGATTTTCCTAAAAGCGCAATCAACTGTCAACCGATACCGTGTATTTCTTTTTTCGTTGCGCTTCGGTATTCCTGAACGGGAAATTTTATGTTAAACTCTGTTTACTATGATAGAGCTAATCAGAGAAGAGGGGTGCGGGGTGTGTTCAGCGGAAAAAGCTGTTTGCCGTGGCCTGCGATTTTACGCAGAAGCGGTGAGATATAAAATGGCGCCTTCCTTTATAAAAGAATTGTGGACGTCCCCTTTTTTATGAGCGGCGGTCTGCTGATAAAATTCATTCTGCTGTTTTCATCGTTTGCATATATAGGGGTGTTCATTCTCCTTATTCTTTCGGGCTGCGGTTTTCCTCTTCCTGAGGAGATAACGCTTCTTGCGGCGGGTTTTCTGACGAGTCAGGCGATTGCGCACATCGCCCCGATGTTTTTTTTCTGTTTTATAGGAGCGTTTATCAGCGATATGGTGCCTTATTTCGCGGGATATTTCTACGGCCCCCGGATACTGTCCTCAAAATACGCCGAAATCGTGGTGAACCGGAGAAGAATGAGGAAGATATCGCTTTTTTTCAAAATATACGGCTACAAAAAAGTTTTTATAATGAGGCCTTTTTTCCTGGGCATAAGGCCTTTTATCATGCTTTTTGCCGGTATAAGCGGAATAGAAATAAAAACCTTTCTGCCCTATCAGCTGACAGGTATGGCCGCGGGTGTTTTGTTCTGGCTGTCGGTTGGCCGGCTCTTCGCGTCAAAAATCGCGGTGCTGACGGTGTTTTTTTATCATTCTAAGAATACGATTATTCTATCTGTCTTAATCGCGGGCGCCGCTTACCTGTTGTGCAGATTTGTTTTTAATATAAAAATAAAAGCCAGATTTTTCGCCAGAGCCCTTTCCTATATTTTTACGGCGCTGTTTCTGGCGCTCATGGGTTATGAGGTTTATGTGTACAGAAGCAGCATAAGGAAACTGTTCAAAAAACCCGCTTTGACCGGTTACGAATTGAAAACCCCGCTGCGCGCGGAGGAGCAGACAAATGACCGATAGAAAAAAACTGTTTATAGTGGACGGCAACAATTACATACACAGGGCTTTTCACGCGCTTCCCCCTTTTTCTTCGCCCCGCGGCGAACCTGTGGGTGCGCTGTTTGGTTTTTCGCGAATGCTTCTCGGTATCCTGAAAAAGCACAAGCCCGAACGGATGGCCGTCGTTTTTGATTCTCCCGGGAAAAATTTCAGGCACAGCGAATACTCCGAGTACAAAGCAAACAGGCCGCCTCCTGACGAAACTCTTGTCTTTCAGATGAAAAACATGAGAGGAGTGACGGAAGGACTGGGGATAGCCTCAATCTCCGCCCCGGGATACGAGGCGGATGACCTGACGGCCTCAATGGCCGGGAAATTCAAAGACGATTATGACATATACATCGTGTCGGCGGATAAGGATCTCTGCCAGCTTGTGGGAGACAATGTTAGAATTTTAAACGAGCAGAAAAAAATAATTACGGACGCTGCCGGGGTTGCGGAGAAATACGGAGTTACTCCCGGGCAGTTTTGCGACTGGCAGGCGCTGGTAGGCGATAAATCGGACAACATACCCGGAGCCGCGGGGATAGGTCCGAAAGGCGCGACAGCTCTCATAAGCGAATACGGAAACATAGAGAGCGTTTACGAAAAAATAGATTCGGTGAAAGAGTCTCTGCGGAAAAAACTGGTCGCGTCAAGAGAGAATGTTTTTCTTTCCAAAAAACTCGTGACGCTGCTTAAGGATCTGCCCGTGCCGCTTGACGACGAAGACATGAAAACGGAGATCAGGCCCGGGGACGTGGTGAAACTCTCCGAAAAATGGGGTTTCGCCTCCCTCAAAAAAGAATACGGCGGAGCGGACACTGAATCGGTGCCCCGGGAAATTTCACGTTTTGTTTTCACGGAAGATCTTTCGTTCTTCAAAAAATGCGGCACCGTGGCAATCAGTTTTGCGGAAGGTAAAAAACTGAACGGAATAGCTTTTGCCGGAGGCGGCAAGACGGGTTTTGCCGACACCATGCAGACGGAGCTTGATTTCGGAGCCGGCCAGTCCTATAAAAAGGAGATTGAGGCGATATTCTCCAATCCCGGAATTAAAATTGTCACTGATGATTCAAAGCGGATTTTGGGCTATTGTCTCAGGGAGAATATAGCCGTAAAAAACGAAATATGCGATCTTTCTCTCATGGGTTATGTGATTGATTCTATGCCCCGGCAGGATGTTGTCAGGCTCGCTTCAAAATTTCTCGGCGTGGATATTCCCGAAACCGGGAAGAAAGAGGATTTTGCCGTGGGGGCCGGTCTTATGTTTAAACTTGAAAAGACCTTGTCTGAAAAAACGGACAAAATGGGTTTGATGCCCATTTACAGGGACATGGAAAAACCGCTGGCGAAGGTGCTGGCCCACATGGAATTTCACGGTGTGAAGCTTGACAGTGCGACGCTGGAAACTTTCTCCGTTTTTCTTGAAAAAGATATTGAGAGAATCCGCAGGGAGATTCTTGAGCTGGCGGGAGAGGAATTTAATGTGAATTCAAATGTGGAGCTGAGGCGCATACTTTTTGAGAAGCTGGGGCTTACTTCAAAGAAAAAGGTGAAAACCGGCGCATCGGTCGATGCCGAGGTGCTGCGGGACCTTGCATCCGAAAATCCAATTTGCGGTAAACTTCTGAAATACAGGCATCTCGCGAAGATGAAATCAACTTATGCAGACGCTCTGCCGGCGCTCGCGGGCCCGGACGGCAGGATTCACACGACTTTTAATTCCACGGGAACCTTAACGGGAAGGCTTTCTTCGGCGCGGCCCAACATGCAGAACATACCGGCCCGCGGCGAAATGGCGGGAGAGATAAGGAGGGCTTTTGTCTGCGACGAGGGGAAAGCTTTTCTCTCGGGCGATTATTCCCAGATCGATCTTCGCGTTCTGGCTCATTTTAGCGGCGACGACCGGTTGATAGAAGCTTTTACGGAAGACGAGGATATCCACAATTTTACGGCTTCGCTCGTTTTCGGCACGCCCATAGACGATGTGAGCAGGGAACAGCGCCGTATTGCCAAGACCGTGAATTTCGGAATTGTTTACGGAATGTCGTCTTTCGGCCTTGCGGCGGATCTTGAGATTTCGCGTAAGGAGGCCGCCGGGATCATAGAGGAATACTGGAAGATATTCCCCGGAGTGAAAGAATACGTTAAAAACAGCGCAGAAGCGGCTTTCGGCAGGGGTTACACCGAAACGCTTTTCGGCCGCCGGAGGATTTTGTACGGCAAAACGCCTTTTGACCGGCGCGCGGCGATAAACACGCCCATACAGGGGACGTCCTCGGATATAATCAAAAAAGCGATGATTGATATATATCATCATCTTGACGAATATGGAGCCGTAATGATACTTCAGGTTCATGACGAGCTGCTTTTTGAGATTGACGAGTCAAACGCCGAAAAATTTGCTAAAATTTCGTGCGGTCTTATGGAGAATGCCGTCAAGCTGACGGTGCCGCTTAAAGTTAATATGAAGAAAGGGCTTAATTTTGCCGAGATGAAAGGCTTGAAAAGGGGTTAACAAAACAGTGAGAGAGAGAGGTTTAAACGTGTTTGCAGCGTCGGCGCTGTTTTTCGGTTTTTGCGCCCTCGCGCACGCCGGAGTAAAAATTGTCAGGGTGCACTTATTGAAAAATTCTTCTCCCGCGGGTTCTTTTAACATAATGCTGAAATCCGGTATGGGCTATATCGGGACAAAGGATATAGCAAACATATTTTCACTTCGCGCGGAATGGCTGAAAAAGGACAAGTGCATAAACCTTGTTAACTCAAAAGAAAGGCATCTGAAACTTTTTATGCATTCCAAAAAAGTGTATATAGACGGCCGTCTCTGCTCTCTGAATAAGGAACCTTTTCTCGTTGACGGCCAATCATGGCTTCCGCTGGAACTTGTGCTCACAAAATCCTTTCAGCATTTTGCGGCTGTAAGAGTGGGGTGGGATTATTCCGCGAAGGTGCTGGATGTGACGAAGGAGGGTTTTGCGCGGAAAAGACCCGCTGGCAGAAGAAAGACAGCCGTGTCTTCCGCGCGCCGCGCGGGCCAAAGGGTTTCTAACGGCAAACAGGACTCCCGCCGCGGCGGGCTTTCCGCGGCGAAACAGACTTTCAGAAAAACAAAAAGAGCCATAAAGACCGTTGTTATAGATCCCGGCCACGGCGGCAAGGACCCGGGGGCTGTGGCCAGTGACGGGACAAGAGAAAAAGACATTGTGCTGGATATAGCTTTGAGACTTTATAAGCTCCTTAAAAAAGACAGGAATTTTAACGCTATTTTAACCAGGAAATCGGATAATTTTCTTCCTCTATCTTCCAGGGCCATGATAGCCAACAAGGCCCATGCGGATCTTTTCCTCTCAATACACACCAACGCCTCGTACAAGAAAAAAACGCGGGGTTTTGAGGTGTATTTTATGAGCAACCGGGCCTCCGATGATGAAGCCCAGAATGTGGCGAACACTGAAAATGCCGTCGTGGAGCTGGAGGAGAATGTGTCTAAGACGCCGGTGAATACGATTTTATGGTCCATGGCGATGAATGAATTCATGAACGAATCTTCGGAGTGCTGCTCCTTTTTAAAAAACAGATTCGGCAAGATGTTTGCTTATAACAGGGGAGTTAAGCAGGCGGGCTTTTATGTGCTGAAAGGCGCTCACATGCCGGCCGCACTCGTCGAGATAGGTTTTCTGACAAATAAAAAGGACAGGAAAATACTGAAAAGAAGTTCCAATAGACAGCTCATTGCTGAAAAACTTTACGCATCGGTGAAAGAATACAGGGAATACAGAAAAGGGAGCGATAAATGAAAATAGGAATTTTTTCGGATATTCATGCGAATCTTCCGGCTCTTGAAGCGGTGCTCGGGTTTCTAAAAGACAGTGTCGAGAAATATGTCTGCTGCGGCGATATCGTCGGTTACGGACCCTATCCCAACGAATGCGTAAAAATAATCAGTTCGCTTGAGAATGTTATCTGCGTTGCAGGTAATCACGACTGGGCGGTGCTGGGGCTGGAGGATCTCACCAAATTCAACGATGAAGCGAGAGACGCAATCAAGTGGACAAAAAATCAGCTCACGGCGGAAGCATCTTCTTTTCTTATGGGCCTGGATTACAAGCTTGCCGGGCCGGGTTTTATAGCTGTTCACGGTTCTCTTATCGATCCGCTGGATCAGTATATAAAAACGGCGGAGGATTATCTTCCGTCAATGCGGAAACAGGACAGGAGCATTCTTTTTGTGGGGCATTCGCATCAGCCTCTTTATTTCAGGGGAACCGGAGGTAATGTGGATTTCGGAGCTTTCATACCTCTAAAACCGGTGGAGATCAGCCCCAACTCCAAGTATCTGATAAATGTCGGTTCCGTGGGACAGCCGCGGGACGGTAATCCCAGAGCCTGTTGCGTGATTTATGATGATGAGAAAGGCGAAGCTGTTCTTCACAGAATCGAATATGACGTAAGCTCTGTTCAGAAGGCCATTCTCGATGCGGGTTTACCCGCGGCGCTCGCCGAGAGACTGGGGAAAGGAGCGTAATGAAGCACGCGACCGTAATAGATTCCGCTTACAGGATTGTGAGCGCCGCGCGCGAAGGCGGGATGGCCAAGATTTACCGCGCTGTCAGGATTAAGGACAACAAGGTGGTGGCGCTCAAAATACTGAAAGAGGAATTGCGCCGTGCGCCCGACGCGCTTGGCCGGCTCAACCATGAGGAAGAGATAGGCCTGTTGCTGAATCACAAGAACATAACTAATATTTATCCCCATGACGGAGAAAAATCTTTTCCTTATATCGTCATGGAATATGTGGAAGGGCCCACCCTCGCTGAATTTATAGAGAAGCACAGGTGGCTCGTTGTTTCCAGCGCCCTGAAAATAATAATGCAGATGATAGACGCGCTTGAATACATACACAGCATGGGCGTGATACATCAGGATTTGAAACCGGAAAACATAATTATGCTCTCTTCGGGCGGTATCAAAATACTGGATTTCGGACTTTCATATTATTCCCGCGCAACTTCGGCCGCATGGAAGAATGCGCTTTCAATAGGAGGGACTCCCTCTTACACGAGCCCTCAGAGGCTGGAAGGGGATATTTCATCCGATACGGATATTTTCGCCTCCGGTGTTATTCTTTACGAAATGCTGACGGGTTCTCTTCCGTATAAAGGGGAGAACATCGTGTCTTTTGCCCGGGGAAAATTAACGTCCCTGAAGGTTGTTTCCCCTTCGCGCCGGAATTCTTCCATACACCCGAAACTGGAAAACGTGATCATGCGCGCCATTTCTCTGGAAAAGAAAGACAGGTTTGTGTCGGCAACGGCCTTTGGCTACGCCGTGGCCACGGCCGCGAAAAAAAGCCTGAATTATAAAAAAAGAAAGGTGGATTGGCTTCTTGTTGTGTTTCTCATTTCGTTTGCTGCCGCGGCCTTTATCGGTTTTCAGTTCTACATACTGTTTTACCGATGAGCGGATTTTTTTTTGGTCTTGTTCTTATCTGTTTTTCGGTGTTCCCTTCCGCTGTATTCGCGAATGATTTTACAAAAGCGGGAATCAGTTTTGCCCGCGGGAATTTCACCGGAGCCGAAAGCCTGCTTGCGGAATACCTGAAGAAAAATCCCGGCGACAGCAAGGCGAAAACTCTTTATCAGAGGGTTACTCTGAAACTGGCAAAGGAGGCTCTTGACGAGGGTGACGATGAAACAGCCGGAAAATACGCCGAAAGAGCTTACGAACTGAATCCGGACGATGCAAAAACCGCGGCTCTTTACAGGGCCACGCGGAAAATAAAAAAAGTGAGCGTTGCTCCGCAGAAAATAAAAAAACAGAGACTTCCCATGAAGAAACCCGTTTTCAAGTCTTTCCCTAAGCCGGAAACGCGAACGGTGACAAAAATTAAATACAAAACCCGCACAGAATATAAAACGAAAGAGATTGTCCGTCAGGTCGCGGAAATACCGGAGTGGATCTGGCTGAGCATAGCTTTTAACGCGGTTTTAATTTTCGGCGTGTATCTTGTGTCGCGTTATAAAAAAGCATCGGGAAAGGAAGTGTACGCTAATTATGTCAGGGCAAAAATGATGCTGGCCAATGTTCTGAAATGTGACCCTGAAGTTGTAAAAAATCAGCTTGGCGCGGACCGCGCGGCAGAACTTTTCAAACTGATCTCGCCGGAAAATATGCCGGAAAACTTAAGCATCAAACTGGTTGAGAGCGGACGTGCATTCACCGACATCAATCCTATCCCGCGGCTCACGGCGGATGTTATAGAGCTGGCCGAAGTGTTTCTGGAAAAGCCGAAAGATGTCGTTGAGTTTATAAAACCCTATCTTTACCATAAAGACAACCGGGTTCGGGGGAATGCGGTCAGTATTATGTTCAAACACAAAAGTTCTCTTGCGTTGAAGGTGCTCAAAGACATGGCTTCATCCGATGACAGGTGGCAGAAAATTTCGGCTGTGTGGGTGTGCGGGCAGATCAAAACGCGCGATGCTTTGAATCTGCTGGCCGTTCTTGCCGCGGACGGTGACGCCGGAGTGGCGCTTGCCGCCGCGAAAGAACTGAAAAAAGGGGAGGGATAAAATGATGAAAGAGAAAGACAGAAACAAATGGCTGGAATTGTCGCTTTCCGAATCCATCACGCAGTCTGATCTGACGGCACTCTACAGATTCAGGTCCGACCCTTTCGACATTTTGTCGTCGGACAAAGAAGAGCTTGCCAACGTGATAGGCAAACGGGCTTTTTCTCTGGGAAAAACGGTGTTTGACCCGGCAAAAGAATTTAAGATTATGGAAAAAACAGGCACGCGTCTTGTTTTTCTTGATGACGGGGAATATCCGTCTCTTTTGAAAGAAATAAACGCGCCGCCTTTATTTTTGAGGGTGAGGGGGAAAATTCCGGAGCCTTCCGAAAGGATGATAGCCGTTGTGGGTACGAGAAAAGCTTCAGCATACGGAAAGAGGGTTTGCGAATATTTCAGCGGCATTTTCTGCGAAACGGGCTTTGCTGTTGTCAGCGGTCTGGCCAGGGGCATAGACACGAGGGCGCACGAAACGGCGCTGAAGAAAGGCGGAAAAACGGTGGCGGTTATAGGTTCGGGGATTGATGTGGTCTATCCTCGCGAAAACGCGCGGCTTGTGGAATCAATAACCCGTAACGGAGCTGTGGTTAGCGAATATCCTATGGGCACACAGCCCGCTAAAATGCATTTCCCGTGGAGAAACAGAATTATCAGCGGCATGTCCTGTGCCGTGTTTGTCGCTGAGGCCCCAAAAAGATCGGGTACGCTGATCACGGCTTCCTATGCCGCGGAACAGGGCCGTGACGTGTGGGCCGCGCCGGGCAGCATTTTTGACAATAATTACAGGGGGTGTCACGCGCTTATAAAAGACGGGGCGAAACTTGTGGAGAGCGCGGATGATATTACGGGGGAACTTTCATTCGCGGGGTTTGAAAATACGGAACAGAAGATTCCCGCCGCTGTGGTAAAAAAGCCTTTTTCCGACGGGGAAAAGAAGCTGTACGACATAATAAGGTGGCAGCCCGTGAGTCTTGACCGGATAAAGAAGGATAGCGGAATGGGGGTGGCGGAAATTTTTAAAGTCTTGACAAATCTTCAAATAAATGGATTTATTGATAATTCTGCCGGAGGAAAATTCGTCAGAAAAAAATAAATAAATAAAGAGGTAAGCAATGTTGAGTAAAGCGAAATCCGCCTGCGGCGGAAAAAAACATCTGGTAATAGTGGAGTCTCCGACGAAGGCGAAGACAATAAAAAATTTTCTCACGGATGAATATACAATAATGTCATCTATGGGACACATCAGGGACCTGCCGAAAAAGAAACTGGGCGTGGATATCAAAAAAGGTTTCAAAAGTGCTTATGGCGTGATACCCGCAAAGAAAAAACTGGTTGCCAAACTTAAAGAGGCTTATAAAAACAGCGATCTTGTGTATCTGGCGACTGACGGAGACAGGGAAGGCGAGGGGATAGCCTGGCATGTGAAAGAACTTCTCAAAATCCCGGAGGAGAGGACCCGCCGCACGGTGTTTCACGAGATAACCGCATCAGCCATAAAAAAAGCTTTTAAAAAACCGCTCAAGCTGAACATGAATCTCGTTAAAGCTTACAGGGTGCGCCGCGCTCTGGACAGAATTGTCGGTTACAAGATAAGCCCTATTTTGTGGAGAAAAATCGCATCGGGGCTCTCTGCCGGAAGGGTGCAGTCACCTGCGCTCAAGCTGATAGCCGAGAGAGAAAAAGAAATACGCGCTTTTAATCCCGTCACTTACTGGAAGGCTGCCGCTGATTTTGAAAATGCGGACGGCAAACTCAGAGCGGATCTGGTAAAAGCCAAAGGCGAGACACTCAAAGACGGGCGGGTCAGTGACGAGGCTGTGCTGAAAGGCATAGAGAATCTGAAGGGCAGCGATTTCGCGGTGAAAAAAAATAATATCACAGAAAAGAAGATTTCGCCGCCCCGGCCTTTCACCACCTCAACGCTGCAGCAGCAAGCCAACACGGTTTTGGGATTTTCTTCCCGCCGCACGATGATAGTCGCTCAGCAGCTTTATGAGGGAATAGATCTTCCCGAAGGCCGGACGGGCCTTATCACCTATATGCGTACGGATTCGGTCACGGTGTCTAAGGAGGCTCAGGCTGAGGCGAGAAAGCTGGCGGAGGAGCGTTACGGAAAATCTTTTCTCCCGGCCAAAATACCGGTTTACAAAACAAAAACAGCCCATTCCCAGGAAGCCCATGAGGCGATCCGTCCGGTGAAGGTGGATGTTGTGCCGGAAAACATAGAGGATAATCTTACCCCGGAGCAGTTTAAACTCTATCATCTTATCTGGCAGCGTTTTATGGCGTCTCAGATGAAGCAGGCGCTTTCCCTCACGCACAGTGTCCGTCTGGAAGGGGAAGACTGCGCTTTTAAAGCTGTGTCAAGCATTTTGAAAGAAGACGGTTTTCTTGTGCTTTACGCTGACAGGATAGAGGCCGACAGAGCGGGCCGCGGTCTTTTTGAGTTCATGGAAAAACTGACCGTCGGCAGTTCGGCCCGGCTTCTCGCAATCGAGACCAGCGAGCATCAAACCCTGCCCCCGCCTCATTACAACGAGGCCTCTCTTGTTAAGACGCTGGAGGCCAAGGGAATAGGAAGGCCTTCCACTTATGTTTCCATAATTGAAACTCTTTTGAGAAGAAAGTATGTCGTGCGGAATAAGAGGCAGCTGCTGCTTCAGGAAATAGGCGGGGTGGTGTCTGACGTGCTGGAAAAGAACTTCCCGCTTATCACGGATTATGAATTCACGTCCAAACTTGAATCAAAACTGGACGATGTCGCCGATGCGAAAGTGGGGGAAAAGGAAATCCTTGAAAATTTCTATAAAGAATTTGAAGTGCTTCTTGAAAAAGCCAAAACGAATATAGAGACGATGAAAAGGGTAACGGACAGAAAATGTCCATGGTGCGGCACGAATCTTGTGGAAAAATATTCGGCGAACGGCAAATTCCTTTATTGCGGGGCGGGTTACAAGGCCTGTGTGTACAGGGTGTATTTTTCCGATGAAGGCGAATTGCTGCCGGAGAAAAAGTTTTGCCCCAAATGCGGCAAACCCATGGTTCTGCGTGTTGCCCGGCGGGGTCCCTTTTACGCCTGCAGCGGTTTTCCCTCATGCAGAAGCATAATACCTTACAGAGAAGAAACAAAATCCGAAGAAAAAAAGCCGGATGAAAGCGTCTGAGGCATTAATCTTTTTAAAAGATTTTGAGATTTATCTCGCTGCCGAGAGAAATTACTCCCCCAACACCATAAGGGCTTACAGAAAAGATATAAGCGGTTTTTTAAATTATGCCCGCGACAAAAAAATTGATATTGCCGTTCTTGAAAGAAGACAGATAAGGCGTTTCATAAGCCGTGTGAGAGAAGGGCTCCGCCCCGGCGGACGTCACATTTCGGCCGTGTCCATAGGAAGGATGCTTTCCTCAATAAGATCATTTTTCCGCTTTTTAATAATAGAGGGTGTCATGGAAGAAAATCCTTTTTACGGGGTGTCGGTGCCGGGAAGAATAAAGAAAATACCCACGGTTCTTGAAGAAAAAGAGATGAGTGTTCTTCTGGCAGCGCCGGATACGGGTTCGGTCAGGGGCTTGCGCGATAAAGCGATTCTGGAGCTTCTTTATTCTACGGGGATGAGGGTCGGCGAGCTTGTCTCTCTCAGGCATTCTGACGTGGATGTGTGGAGTTCCACGGTGAAGGTGACGGGAAAGGGCAGCCGTCAGAGATTCTGCTACATAACGGACACGGCCGTTGAGGCTATAGAGAGGTATCTGGAAAGAAGGCCTAAAAAACCGGAAGCTCTTTTTCTCAACAAAAACGGCACGAGGTTATCGGCGGTGTCGGTGAGAGCCATCCTCAACAAGCACATGAACAAGGCGGCTATTTCAAAGCATGTCAGCCCCCACAGCATCAGGCACAGTTTTGCCACGATAATGCTTTCCCGGGGATGCGATCTCCGCTCCATACAGGAATTTTTAGGCCATAAGGATATTTCAACAACGCAGATATACACGCACATTTCGACGAAAAGGTTAAAGGACGTATATGACAAAACCCATCCCAGAGCAAAATAAAGGAGGTTTCCCTCTCTCTTGACATGCTCACAAAATTAAATTATACTTAAAGTAAGAAAGTAAGCAATGTGGAAAACCCAGAGACAGGAGGCAAAAAAATGTCCACAGTTAAAATAGGCCCTAAACACCAGGTAACCATTCCCCGGGATGTTTTTGCGCAGCTTTATTTAAAACCAGGGGAATTTATGGAGGCAATTTTTGAAAAGGGAAGAATAATTTTAATTCCCAAACAACTCACAAATAGAATCTCCGCTCCACCGCTTACAGGAAAAGAACAAAATATTCTTTTCCGAGCTAAACGAAAAATTGAGAAGATTAACAAAGATATACTTAAATCCAAGGGTCTTACAGCAAACGAGATAAAAATATCCTGTAAGGTTGGTTTAATTGATCCTGAACAGTCCTGGTGGTGGGCTGAGAAATGGCAGAAGGGAGAACGAAAATCTGCGCAGGAAATAAGAGAGGGAAAATTCAAAAACTTCTCCGGTGTTAATGATCTCATAAAAGATCTTCGTTCATGAAAATAGCCCGAACTGAATTATTTAAGAA
>JAYEJT010000124.1:0-9964 GCA_034660675.1 Elusimicrobiota bacterium | reverse complement strand
GGCGATAAGAGATGTTCTCACCGTTTTGAAAAGAAGATTTTCAAATGTCCATGTGATAATCAATCCCGTGAGGGTGCAGGGCGCCGAGGCTCCCGGAGAAATTGCCGCGGCCATTGAGGATATGAACAGCCAGTTTCCCGGTATAGACGTTCTCATCGTCGGCAGGGGCGGTGGTTCTCTTGAGGACCTGTGGGCTTTCAACGAGGAGGTCGTGGCGCGGGCGATTTTCGCGTCAAAGATCCCCGTCATATCGGCCGTGGGGCATGAGGTGGACTGGATGATATCCGATTTTGTCGCCGATGTGCGGGCGGCCACCCCGTCGGTTGCCGGGGAAATTGTGCTGGGCCGGAAAGAAGAACTCGTAAAAAGCGTGAACAACGCCACAGTGAGAATGAAAAACGGATTGAGTAAAAAACTTACCGGCATGGATGACAGACTGAAAGCCGCTTTGCGGAGGCCGTATCTGAGAGAGCCGGCACTTTTTATGTCGAGGTTTGAGCAGGGGTTTGACATTGCTTTTGAAGGTTTTGTGACGGCGAAAGACAGAATGTTTGAAAATTATAATGAAGAATTGAAGGCGCTGGGGGAAAGATTGAAGATTCTTTCCCCGACCAGCACGCTCGCGAGAGGGTATTCAATAGCGCAGAAAGATGACGGTTCTGTGATAAAGACATCTTCTGAGGTTAAGACAGGCGATAAGATCAATGTGCTTCTCGGGCGCGGTTCTTTCGGAGCCGAGGTGCTGGGCACAGAGGAGAAATAGCAACATGAGCGAAAAAAAACAGGTTTTGAAAAAGGATTTTGAAAAGGAGCTGGGGCGCCTTGAGAAAATTGTGGCGCTTCTTGAAAAGGGTGACAGCCCGCTGGACGAATCCATAAAGCTTTTTGAAGAGGGCATAGAAAAGGCATCTACCATGAAAAAAAGTTTAGAAGAGGCAAAGAGAAAAATAGAAATTATTTCAAAAAAAAGCGGACTCTTTGAGACAGAAAAATTCGGCGAATGACATATTTTCATAACGGCGGTAGCGGGAGATAAAATGCGCGGGATATCATTAAAAAAATCTTCGGCCTTTGATAAATTTGCGGGAAAAAATCTGCCCGCGCTGGAAAAAAATCTGTTGAGGCTTCTGCCTTCCGGCGGAGCCCTAACAAAAGATCTGGACAGGGCTCTTGTGTACTGCATAAAAACGGGAGGGAAACGGATACGGCCTCTTCTTTTTATGGCTGTTGTTTCGTCGATGAGAAAAAATATTCCCCCGGGTATAAAGAAAAAAATGCGGGATTTCGCCTGCGGGATAGAGTTTATTCACGCCTATTCTCTTGTTCATGATGATATAATGGACGGCGATGATATCCGGCGCGGAAAGGCCACGGTTTGCAAAAAATTCGGTTCTTCCGTCGCAATCCTTGCCGGCGATGCTCTTCTCACCCGGGGCCTGGAAATTCTTTACAGCTCTTTTCCCGAAGCGGCCGCGATAATCAACGCGGGAACAGGTTCCCCCGGCATGATTGCGGGGCAGGCCGCCGATATGGAGCAGGAAGGCAAAAAAGCGCGTTCGGAAAAAGCTTTGTGGTATATACATTTAAACAAAACAGCGGCTTTTTTTGCGTCTGTTGCCGCCGCCGGCGCTGCCGCCGCCGGGGTTTCGGGGAAAGATCTGACGGATCTGGCGTCTTTCGGGAGCAATTTAGGTATGGCTTTCCAGGTGAGAGATGATATTCTTGACAGGACAGGAGACAGAAAAAAATACAGGAAATCCAGAAATGACGCAAAAAACGGCAAGCTGACGGTTTTAAGATTTTACACCTTGCCCGCCGCACAGAAGATTGCCGGCGGAATAACGGATTGCGCGGAAAGTTTTCTGAATAAAATTTCCTGTGATACTTCTGTTCTTTCGTCGCTGCTCGATAAATTAAGAGAAAGGGAGTTTTAAATATGGCCGTATTAGACATGATAGATTCGCCTGGAGAGCTTCATCTCATACGCAGGGACCTTCTGCCCGTTCTTGTTGGTGAGATCCGTGAAAAAATTATAGACACCTGTTCCAAAACGGGAGGGCACATAGGCGGCAGCCTCGGGGCTGTGGAGCTGATAACGGCTCTGCATTATGTTTTTGACTGCCCGAAAGACAAAATTATTTTTGACGTCGGTCATCAGGCTTACGCGCACAAGATATTGACAGGCCGGGCCGCGCGTTTTGAAACGAACCGCCAGTTCGGGGGAATCTCCGGTTTTCCGAAAATAGCCGAAAGTGAGTATGACGCTTTCGGCGTGGGGCACGCTTCAACCTCCATTTCCGCGGCTTACGGCATGGCCTGCGCTCGAGATTTAAAAGGGAGAAAAAATAAGGTGATAGCGGTTATAGGCGACGGCGCTCTTACGGGAGGGCTGGCCTATGAGGGTCTCAACAACGCGGGCTGCTCCGGCCGGGATATGCTGGTCATACTTAACGATAACAACATGTTTATCTCTCCGCGCGTGGGTGCCGTGGGAAGCATGCTGACAAGGATATTCACGCTGGGGCTTGTGCAGAGAACCCAGGAGTCTGTTGTAAATTTTCTTAAAAGGCTGAAGGTCGTGGGCCTTGAGATGCTCAGGATAGCGAGGCGCCTAAAAACGATTCTCTTCCCGGGAATGTTTTTCGAGGAAATGGGCTTTTCCTGTTTCGGCCCCGTGGACGGCCACGATCTTGACCGCCTCATATTCCTGCTGGGAAAAATAAAAAAAATCAAGGGGCCCGTTTTCCTGCATGTCATAACCAAGAAAGGTAAAGGGTATAAACCGGCCGAGGAGAATCCCGCGGCGTTCCACGGTTTAGGCGCTTTCAACGCTCTTACAGGCGAAATACCGGAATCATCAAAAAGCTATTCGGATGTTTTCGGAGAGACTTTGTGCCGGCTTGCCGAAAAGGACAAAGATATTACGGCCATAACGGCGGCCATGCCGGCGGGAACGGGGCTTTTAAAATTTGCCGAAAAGTTTCCGGAGCGTTTTTTTGACTGCGGTATAGCCGAGGAGCATGCCGTTACTTTTGCGGCGGGTCTCGCTACGCAGGGGATAAAACCCGTTGTTGCGCTTTATTCCACATTTCTTCAGAGAACTCTTGACCAGATAATACATGATGTCTGTCTGCAGAACCTGTCTGTTGTTTTTGCCGTTGACAGGGCCGGTATTGTCGGTGATGACGGTCCCACGCATCACGGTAATTTTGATATTTCATATCTGCGTATGGTTCCGGGTATGACGGTTGCCGCGCCTAAGGACGCGAAAGAGCTGGGAGATATGCTTTACTCGGCGCTGCAATACGGCTGTCCCGCTGCTGTGCGTTATCCCCGAGCCAAGGCCGAGGAGATGAGCATTGACGGTGATTTTAAATATATTGAACAGGGCAAAGCGGAAATCCTCGTTCCCGGGGGAAATGTGTGCATAGCGGCGCTCGGCAGCATGGTTTATCCGGCGCTTTTGATTTCGCGGGAACTTGAGGGAGCGGGTATAAAATGCGGTGTTATAAACGCGCGTTTTGCCAAGCCTCTTGACACCGAAACATTAACAGCGGCGGCGGAAAGTGCTAAAATCCTGGTGACGCTTGAAGAAAACACCGTCCTCGGCGGTTTCGGTTCGGCTGTGCTTGAGGAACTGGAACCTTCTCTGCGCGGCCGCGTGCGGCGGATAGCCATTCCCGACAGATTTGTAACGCATGGTTCAATAGCGAAACTGAAAGAAGTGGCGGGCATAGATGTTCCTTCGGCGGTGAAAAAAATAAAAGGGTTTATGAAAAAATGAAGACGATGATAAAAGTGTGTGGTGTGACGAATGAAAAGGACGTGAATTTTATATCCATGCTGGATGTGGATTTTATAGGTTTTAATCTTGTTTCGGGTTCCAAAAGAGTTGTTTCCGAAAACGCTCTCAAAAAACTCGTTCCTATTATACCTTCCTACATAAATTCCGTGGCCGTTATGGTCAATCCCGCGTTAAATGATGTGAAGAGAATAATAAAAAAAACAGGTATAGGTTTTTATCAGCTCCACGGCAATGAAAGCGTTGAGTTTGTAAAAGAGGTGAAAGAGCTGGGCGTGAAAGTGATAAAAGCTTTCAGGTTTTCCGACGGAGATTCCGTGGAAAGGGCTCTGCCTTACGCTGAATGCGCGGACTATTTTCTCGTTGACAGTTTTTTGCCCGGCCTTGACGGGGGAACGGGTGTGAAATATTCGCCCCAAATCGCGCGGAAGGTAAAAGAGATCGGTGTGCCGATGTTTCTGGCCGGGGGGCTGGATTCCGAAAACGCGGCGGAAGCCGTACGGGAGATAGCGCCGTACGCGGTGGATTCGGCCTCCGGCGTTGAGAAGACTCCCAGGAGCAAAGACATTGAAAAGGTCAGAGCGTTTATAAGGGCTGTCAGGAGTGCGTAAAAACATGAAAAAAGCAAAGCGTACATCAGGATCGTTTAAGGCGGGGAAAGTAAAAGCTTACTACGGTTCTTTCGGAGGGCAGTTTGTGCCGGAAACTTTACACAAACCGCTCAAAGAGCTGGATGCGGCTTTTAACGATGCCGTCCGCAGCGCCGGTTTCAAAAAAGAACTCGCGCAGCTTCTTTCCGATTACGCGGGGAGGCCGACGCCGCTTTATTACGCGAAGAGGCTGTCCGCTTTTCATAAGCGCCGTATTTACCTGAAAAGAGAGGATCTCAATCACACGGGTTCTCACAAAATAAATAATGTCCTCGGCCAGATTCTTCTGGCGCGGCGCATGGGCAAAAAAAGAATCATAGCCGAGACCGGCGCCGGACAGCACGGCGTGGCTGTGGCCACGGCGGCGGCTCTGTTCGGCATGAAATGCGTTGTTTATATGGGCAGTGTTGACATAGAAAGGCAGGCTGTCAATGTTGCCCGCATGAAGCTTCTCGGTACGAAAGTCGTGCCTGTTGAAAACGGAGATGCGACGCTGAAAGAGGCCGTCAGCGAAGCCATAAGGGATTGGATAGCTGACCCCTCGGGAACCTATTATCTGATAGGTTCCTGTGTCGGCCCGCATCCGTACCCTCTGATGGTGAGATTTTTTCAGTCGGTTATAGGCGATGAGGCAAAAAAACAGATAATGAAAAAGGAAAAATGTCTTCCCGGTTATCTTATCGCCTGCGTTGGCGGGGGGTCCAACTCAATAGGTTTTTTTCATCCTTTTTATGAGAGCGCCGCGAAATTCATAGGCGTTGAAGCCGGTGGTACAGGAGGCGCTCCCGAAAACACATCGGCTTCAATATGTTTTGGTTCTCCGGGGGTGCTCCACGGCGCGAGGAGTTATCTTCTCCAAAATGAGGAAGGGCAGATTCTGCAAACTCATTCCGTAGCGGCGGGCCTGGATTACCCGTCGGTGGGGCCGGAGCACAGTTTTTATTATGAGAGCGGGCGCGCCAAATATGTCACCGTTTCCGACGCTGCGGCGATCAGGGCTTTTGAACGCCTTTCAAAACTTGAAGGAATAATACCGGCTCTTGAATCTTCTCACGCCCTGGCTTATCTTTCACGGCTCGCTCCCAGAACAAAAAAGAACGCTCTTATCTGTCTGTGCCTTTCCGGCCGCGGAGACAAGGATTTGGCGATAGAGCGCAGCATAGTCGAAGGCCGCAAAACATGAAAAAACAAAAACGTACAGGAATGTCGCTATTGGGAAACGTCTCCAATGACATAAGATTTTCGGTTTTCGGGAAAGAAAAAGCTCTCAACATATTTTTTGTTGCCGGTGCGCCGGACATGAAAACGTCGGTTGAGTGCCTGAGGAAACTTCCTTTAAGCGGCTGCGACATCATAGAAATAGGCGTGCCTTATTCCGATCCTCTCGCCGATGGCCCTGTTATAAGAGACGCTTACGGGAAAGCGCTGCAAAACGGTGTCACTCTCAAAAAAGTGCTGGCCATGATAAAGAGTGAGCGTAAAAATGTGCCGGTGCCGATTGTCCTTATGATTTACAGCAATCTCGTGTTCCGTCACGGTGGGGACAATTTCATAAAGGCCGCCGTTGCCAGTGGCGTAAATGGAGTGATAATTCCCGATATGATGTACCCTTACACCAAAAGTTTCGCGGCAAAATGCAGGGCGGAAGACCTCGCTTTCATACCTCTTGTCGCTCCCGCGACGGACAAAGGCAGAATAAAAGAGATTTCATATCATGGCGACGGATTTCTTTACTACGTCAACGTGGAGGGAATAACCGGCGCGAGAGATAAGCTTCCCGCGGGGCTCGGCTCGCGTCTTAAGGAGGTGTCGGCGGCGTCCGTTCTTCCCGTCATGAGCGGTTTCGGCATATCCCGGCCCGGGCACATAAAAGCCATAAAGAAGTATGTTGACGGCGTTATAGTCGGCAGCGCCGTTCAGAAAGAGCTTAACAAAGGAAAAAAACCATGGGCTCTGGTGAAGGAGTTAAAATGTTCTTTTTTATAAAAAAATCCGAGGATGGTTTGTGGATGAAATGCGCCGCCTGTAACGAGATCACATATAAAAAGCAGCTGGTGGCTAATTCCTATGTCTGCGCGAAGTGCGGAAATTATTTTCGTATAGGGGGAAAAGAATATCTGAATCTGCTTTCCGACACAGACAGTTTTACGGAATATTTTTCGGACTTAAAGCCGGCTGATCCGCTGGGTTTTTATGATGTGAAAAAATATTCAAAAAAACTTAAAGAAGCCCAGAAAAAAACAGGAGACAATGACGCCTTTATCTGCGGTATGTGCACAATTGCCGGAGCCGCCGCCTGCATCGGCGTTCTTAATTTTGTTTTCATGGGCGGTAGTATGGGTTCTGTCGTCGGTGAGAAAATCACCATGCTTGTTGAAAAAGCGATAAAGGAAAAACTTCCCGTTGTTATTGTGTCGGCTTCCGGAGGAGCGAGGATGCAGGAGGGAATTCTTTCTCTTATGCAGATGGCCAAAACTTCCGGCGCTCTGGCAAAACTGGATGAAGCCGGTCTTCCGTTTATATCCGTTCTGACAAATCCCACGACGGGCGGTGTTAGCGCGAGTTTTGCTTTTTTAGGCGATGTTATAATAAGCGAGCCGAAAGCGCTGATAGGTTTTGCGGGACCGCGTGTGATAGAGCAGACCATAAGGCAGAAACTGCCGGAAGGTTTTCAGAAAGCTGAATTCCTTCTCGAAAAGGGGCAGATAGACATGATTGTTGAAAGGTCGGAACTCAAAGAGAAAATAGCTGCTATCCTGAATATCCTTAAAGGGGGCAAGACATGACAAAAACATCCCGTCAGAGTGGTGTTATGAATCCGTGGCAGGTGGCAAAGAAACAGCTCGCGGATGTGGCAGAATGCATAAATCTGGAACCCTGGATTCACAGCAAACTCAGCGAATGCAAGCGAAGTCTGATTGTTTCAGTTCCCGTGAAGATGGACGATGGCGGAGCAAAAATTTTCGA
Source organism: Elusimicrobiota bacterium (assembly GCA_034660675.1). GTDB lineage: Bacteria > CG03 > CG03 > CG03 > CG03 > CG03. Next base: position 2,545 of record JAYEJT010000124.1, on the reverse strand, counting down.
GGGTTTCAGGGTGCAGCACAATCTGGACAGAGGCCCGGCCAAAGGTGGCATACGCATACATCCGGCGGTGACGCTGGACGAGGTGAAGGCCTTATCCATGTGGATGACATGGAAATGCGCGGTTGTCAATATACCCTACGGGGGAGCCAAGGGCGGAATCACATGCGCTCCCGCTGAGCTTTCAAAATCAGAGCTGGAAAGAATGGTCAGAAGATACACATCAGAGATAAGTATAGTGATAGGGCCGGAAAAAGATATTCCGGCGCCCGACGTCAACACAAACCCCCAGGTGATGGCCTGGATAATGGACACATATTCCATGAATGTCGGTTATTCGTCGCCGGCGGTTGTCACGGGAAAACCCGTGAGCATAGGCGGCTCAAAGGGTCGTCCTGAAGCGACGGGCCGTGGACTGATGATAGTTGTTAAAAAACTTCTGGAGAAAATAGGGAAAAAACCGAGAGATGTGACCGTGGCTGTGCAGGGTTTTGGGAATGTCGGCGGAGCTTTTAGCAAACTTGTCTCGGAACTCGGCTGCCGTGTGATAGCTGTTTCCGATGTGTCGGGGGGTGTTTATAATTCTAAAGGCATTGATGTTGCTGCCGCCGAAAAATATGCTGGAGAAAACGGTGCGCTGAAAGGATTCAAGAATGCTGATGCTGTCACTAATGAAGAGCTTCTGGAACTCAAATGCGATATTCTCGTGCCCGCGGCTCTGGAGGGGCAGATAACGGTTAAAAATGCCGCGAAAATAAAGGCCTCTTATGTTATTGAAGGCGCCAACGGGCCGACGACGCCGAAGGCGGACAGGATTCTTGAGGAGATGAATGTTGTTGTTGTTCCTGACATTCTGGCCAACGCCGGCGGTGTGACGGTGTCATATTTTGAATGGGTGCAGGACCTTCAGTCAAACTTCTGGAAACATGAACAGATAAACAGCAAATTAGTGGATATCATGTCAGAGGCTTTTGATGTTGTCTGGGACACGATGAAAAAAACCAAATGCAGTATGCGTCTTGCGGCCTACAAAATTGCCGTCGGAAGAGTGGCCAAAGCCGTACGGCTGAGGGGCATATATCCGTGAGGCGGGGAAAGGCTGTAAGATGATCTATTATATTATTGCGCTGATTGTGTCGTTTGCCGTGACAGTAGCGCTTATGCCGTTGTGTGTGAAGCTTGCACGGAAGTTTAACGTGATGGACACGCCGAGCACGGCGGTGAAAACGCATTTGTCGGCTGTGCCTTATCTGGGCGGCGTGGCTATGTTTGCCGGTATTATCCTGTCTCTGACGCTGATACGTTTTGTGAGTGATTTTCCAACAGGTACTCTTTACACGCTGCGGGGTATTTTTCTGGGTTCGGGAATAATTTTTCTTCTGGGATTGTCTGATGACATTTCGCCGCTGGATTACAAACTGAAATTTTTTATTCAGATGATAGCGGCGTCAGTGCTCTTTAAATACGGTATTTCAATAAAATTATTTGCCAATCCGGTGTTTAATTATTTCTTTTCAATGCTGTGGATTCTGGCGATAACAAACAGCTTCAACATCATAGACGTCATGGACGGGTTGAGTGCGACATCTCTTATGATGTGCGCCGTTTTCTTTTTTATGGTGTCTCTTCCCAGCGAGCAGCTCTATGTTAATTTTGCTTCGGTGGCCTGTTTCGGGGCTGCCGCCGGGTTTCTTGTTTATAATTTTCCGCCGGCGCGAGTGTTTATGGGCGACACGGGAAGTCTCACTTTGGGATTTATAATGGCTGCTATCTCTCTCGGCGCAAAGTATTCCGGCGTGCATCCCATAGGTGTTTTCGCGCCGCTCATTATTCTGGGTATCCCTCTTTTTGACGTGATATTCGTTATGATACACAGGGCCCGCAGGGGGCTTTCTCCTTTCAGGGGGTCAAGGGATCATTTTGCCCTCAGGATGCTGGAACTTGGTTTTACGAGGAAACAGATACTTTTCAGGGTGTTCGTCACGGGCGCGGTTATGGGAACTGTCGCATGGCTTTTGACTATTGTCCCGATGACCTGGGCTTTTGTTTTGTGCGGTGCCGGTTTGGTTGCAGCTGTCTCCCTCGCCGGTTGGCTTTCCGTGATAGATGTTGAGGATTTCTGATGGACAGATCCATAACAGAAACCGTTAAGGCTTTGTCGGGCCTGAAAAATGTCCTCATAACGGGTCATTCCGGTCCCGACGGAGATTCAATAGGTTCGGGGCAGGCGCTGGCGTCTTTTCTGAGGCGTCTCGGCACGAGAGTGACCGTTTGTCAGAGTGACGAAATTCCCCGCGAGATAGCTTTTCTGGGCGTTTCCGGAATAAAAACGAAAAAACGTCCACCCGTTTCCGGCCGTGACGGGATAATTTTTCTTGAGTGCTTCATTCCCGCGAGGAGTGGTTTCACTTTTACGAAAGAGGAACTTGATTCCGTTGAGGTGTTTAACATAGATCATCATCCCGACAACAGAAATTACGGGGATTATAACATCGTTGATCCCGGGGTGTCGTCGGTGGCTGAAATAATATATCAGTTTTTTGTTCTG
>JAYEJT010000123.1:0-1949 GCA_034660675.1 Elusimicrobiota bacterium | reverse complement strand
TCAGGTTTCGGTGAACAAACGCACCGGTATGTTAAAAGTTAACAAGTATTACGCTCTCCACGACTGCGGCGTGCCCATAAATCCTGACCTCGCAAAAGGTCAGGTTTACGGCGGCGTTCTCAAAACAATAGGACACACCTTCTACGAGGGAATGGAATTTGACAAGAAAGGAAAATGTCTCACCGACGATTTTACAAATTATCCCATACAGAACATTAACGACATGCCTGAAGATTTTGAGGTGGATCTCATAGAAGTCGCAGACCCCATCACGCCTTACGTCGGAAAATCAATAGGGGAACTGGCCTGCGACGGGGCTTCCGCCTGCATAGCGCTGGCGATAAACGATGCCGCCGGCATCTGGATGAAGGGATGGCCTTTCCGCCCTGAAAAAATCCTCAGAGAACTCGAAAAATAGAATCACTGATATTTTCTTAATCAATCACAGCAGAGATATCCGTCGATGCAGAATGTCCGCCGAGGTGGAGACGCTCACGTATGCGGTTCGCTCCCTATATCGCTTCGGGAACCGGGCAAACCCCTTGCTCATATGGGCCACGCCGGATACCATCTGCCGCGCTTGCATTGCTCAATTTATTGAGTTTTTTTAATTTTGAGGCTGTCGCCGCGTCCTGACGAAACCGTACGCCCGATGGATTTCACCATGCCCCTGACGCAGGAAGCGCAGTCATCCGCCGTTTCAAAAACGCATATTTTCCCGGGATAAATCTGATAATCCTCTCTGTATTTCTGCGGTGTAAGATTCGGCATTATCACATTCGCGCCGCATTCAAGAGCTTTCTGCCCTCCCAGCGGATCTATGGTTTCCAAAGCCGTTGTCGCCGGAAGATGAGTGTTCCTTGTAACTATTCTCGTGATTGCCAGAGTTTTTAAAACCATATCCGCCGTACCCGCGGAACTGCCGGCCAGAGGAGTGTCCCCGTGCGGGATAAAAGGCCCTATGCCTATCATGTCTATATCCATCTTCTTAAACAGCAAAATGTCTTCCGCTATATCTTCCAACGTCTGCCCCGGCAAGCCGACCATGCTGCCCGAGCCGGTTTGAAAACCCAGCTCTTTAAGCCAGCCGAGAATCTTCAGCCTCATTTCAAAACTCTGGCCGGGATGAAGCTTTTCATAAAGTTTTTTGTTGGCCGTTTCGTGTTTCAAAAGATATCTGTCCGCTCCCGCGGCCCTCATCTCTTTGTATTCTTCAAAAGACCTCTCACCACAGCTGAGAGTGACAGCCATATCAAATTGATTTTTTATTTTTCCGACAAGGCAGCTTATATCATCCGCGCTGTAAAACAAATCGTCCCCCGACTGAAGGACAACGGTTTTATAACCCAGCTCATCCGCTTTGCGGACGGCAGCTAATATCTCTTCATCCGTCATGCGGTAGCGGTGAAGATTTTTGCGGGATTTCCTGAGGCCGCAATAGAGACAATCGTTAACGCAGTAATTTGAAAACTCTATAATCGCCCGCAGATGCACCTCATCGCCGGCTTCCTTTTTCCTGACAGCATCAGCGTACGCGAAAAGCACGCCAATCGCTCTCTCGTCCGTGAGCGCCAGCAGCTTTACAATGTCCGCACTTGTCTCTGTCTTAATGGGCATGGCTCCTATTTTCTCCGCAGAAACTCCCTGACTTCCGGCCTGGATAAAAGCTCTTTCTGCTCTTGCTCAAATTTTTTCCTTTTCTCCTTTGTGGGCGCGGGCATAGCGCTTATATCTTTTGATTCCGTCCTTTCAAATTTCACATAACCGCCCAGCTCCTTTTCAAGCCGGGCCACGAGTTTCTCCCAATATTTTCTTCGCCCAATTCGGCAGCATATCCTTACATGATTCCCTGAAAATATCCTCATCGGAAAGATTCATTTTTTCGTGTTCTTTTACAAATATTTCTTTCTGCGCCCTCATGGCTTTTTGAAAATGCGTTTTTGCTTCAG
>JAYEJT010000122.1:0-10226 GCA_034660675.1 Elusimicrobiota bacterium | reverse complement strand
TTTCTCGTCAAAAGGCTCAATTTTTATACCGCCCTGTTTCATCTCATCCAGAATTTCGTTTTTTGTCAGTATGCTCATAGTTTCTACCCGCGCACGGATTTACCCCCTCCTGTTTTGATTTTTTCCAAGGCATTATATAAATTTGTGGCGCTGATGTCCACACAAAAAGGGGACGTCCACAATAAAGTATTGTGGACGTCCCCTTTTTGTTTACTTTTTTGAGGCGCGCTTACGGAGGCTGTGATCCAGTATTTTTTTTCTGACTCTTATGGCTGAAGGCGTCACTTCCATGAGCTCGTCGTCATTGATGTATTCCAGCCCCAGCTCCAGCGTGAATTGTCTCGGCGGGGGAAGTTTTACTGTGTCATCAGAACCCGACGCGCGCATGTTGGTGAGCTTCTTGCTCTTGCAAACATTCACGATAAGATCGCTATCGCGGCTGTGCGCACCGACGACCATGCCTGCGTAAACTTCGTCACCGGGTTTAACGAAAAACACGCCCCTGTCCAGCACATTTGCTATGCCGTAAGCAACGGCAACGCCTTTTTCCATGGCAACGAGCGCTCCTTTAACTCTACCCGGCATCGCCCCGCAGTGAGGAGCGTATTCAAGAAAACTGTGATTGAGGATCCCCGTGCCGCGTGTGTCTGTTATAAACTCATTTCTGTAACCAAGAAGCCCCCTGGAGGGAATACGGAATTCCAGCCTCGTGTTACCGTCTTTTCCGGGCGTCATATTCTGCATCTCGCCCTTTCTTTTGCCGAGTTTTTCTATGACAACGCCGGTGTATTCCTGACCGACATCAATGACGACATTTTCAAACGGCTCGCAGTGTTTACCGCCTATCTCTATCATTATAACGCGGGGCTTTGAGAGTTGAAGCTCAAAACCTTCGCGGCGCATATTTTCTATGAGAATAGCAAGCTGAAGTTCGCCTCTGCCCTTCACCGTAAAGCTGTCGGCGGAAGCTGTTTTCTCAACCTTTATGCTCACATTGCTCTGCAGCTCTTTTTGCAGCCTGTCCCATATGTGACGGGACGTCACATTTTTCCCGTCCTGCCCGACAAACGGCGAATCGTTGACCATAAACTCAATGGACAGCGTCGGACGGTCTATATCAATCGCGGGAAGAGCCACGGGATTTGCGAGATCAGCAACGGTTTCTCCGACATCAATCTTTTCCGCTCCGGCCACAGAAACGATGTCTCCGGCAAAAGCCTCTTCCACCTCTTTTTTGGTCAGCCCCTCGTAAACAAAAAGCTTCGTTATTGTAAATTCCACAACGCTTTTGTCTCTTTTTAACAGCACAACTTTTTCTCCGCGGCGGAGAGTCCCGTTGTGTATTTTTCCGGTACCTATCTTCCCTATATAATTGTCATACTCTATGGCGGACACCAGGAACTGGAGCGGCGCGGATTCATCGCCCTCGGCGTCGGGAACACTCTCTATTATTGTGTCAAAAAGAGGCACCAGATCTTTTGCGTCCTCATCCGGCTGATATTTTGCGATACCGTCTTTAGCCGAAGCGTACACAACGGGAAAATCAAGTTGTCTGTCATCAGCGTCCAGATCTATAAACAAATCAAAAATCTCATCCAGCACCTCAAGCGGCCTGCTGCGCGGACGGTCTATTTTGTTTATAACGACAATGGGCCTGAGGCCCAGCTCCAGCGATTTTTTGAGCACGTATTTTGTCTGCGGCATCGGGCCCTCAAAGGCGTCCACGAGCAGCAGAACGGAATCCGCCATCTTCATTATGCGCTGCACCTCTCCGCCAAAATCGGCGTGGCCGGGGGTATCCACAATATTCACTTTGTAATCCCCGTAGGTGAAAGCGGCGTTTTTGGAAAAAATTGTTATACCCCTCTCCCTTTCAAGATCATTTGAATCCATCACTCTCTCGGCGACAGCCTGATTTTCTCTGAAAACACCGGTCTGCTTCAGCATGGCATCAACGAGAGTGGTCTTGCCGTGATCCACATGCGCGATGATTGCGATATTTTTAATTTTTCTCATTTTATTTTTCCTCAATTTAATTTGGCGGCAATGGGAACCGCCCCCATTGGTAAAACTTTGATTTTGTAATGTTGATTATATATAAATCTGGGGAATGCACAAGCGAAAACAGCGGAAATGAGAAATTTACTTTTTCGGGGGCCGCGCTGAAAGCACTTTTGCGAGCCTGTCCGCGAGACGCGCGATTCCCGGAACATCTCCCGAAACGGCGGCATCTTCCATGAGCATACCGAGCTTAGAGATATTCTCACAACCGTACATCGCGCCGGATCCGCTCATCCGGTGAGCCATGACCTTTATATTTTCAAAATCTCCGGATTTGATGTTTTTCAGTATTTCTTTCAAATCCTCTTTTCTGTGTTTTATGTATTCCGGCCGTATTTTCTCCAGGCCCTTCAGTTTTTTTGTTTTTCCGGCGGGGCTTTTCTTTTGACCCCGCGGGGAAAACCGCTTTAACTTTTTTAACAGCTCGGAAGGCTCGTACGGCTTCAACAGCCAGTCATCAGCGCCGCAGGCCCTTGCTCTTCCCGCCAAATCATCTCTGATTGCGGACACCACCACGACAGGAAGGGATGAAGTGTTCTTACCGGATTTTATTTTACGGCAGATCTCATCCCCCTGCATACCCGGCAACGCCAGATCAAGCAGAACCATGCAGAGCTTTTCGGATTTTATTTTTTTCATCGCCTCCGGCCCGGATGACGCGCACACTGAATCATAGCCCCATTTTTTTAATCTCATCGTAATAATCGTGAGCATGTCCGGCTCATCGTCAACGATCATAACCCTCTCTTTTTTTATCATCTTATTCAGCTCCTTTTTCCGCGCCGCTCCAGCGGCAGCACAAATATGAATTCGGTACCCCTGCCCGTTTCCGATTCCGCCCAGATATGCCCGCCGTGCGAGAGCACAATCTCTTTTGAAATAGCAAGGCCCAGCCCCGTACCGCCGGGCTTACGGTATGACAGCATTGGCAGCTGAACATACTGCTGAAACACAATATCCAGTTGTTTTTTCTTCAGTCCGGAGCCTGTGTCCCTCACCGAAACCCTTATCATTTTTCTTAAAAGTGAGTTCCATGCGGCCGGACTGGAGCTTACTGAAATCCAGAACATCATTTATCATACGGTGAAGCCTGTCCACATTCCTTTTCACTATACTCAGCAGTTTTTTATGCTCAACGCTCAGTTTCAGTTTGGCATCATGGCGGATAAGGTCAAGGCCTTCTTTTATAGCTGTCAGCGGCGTGCGCAGTTCATGCGACACCATGGCCGAAAATTTGGACTTTACGGAAAGAGCGTGCATGAGTTTTTTCTCTTTTTTTATCATCTCTTCAAATGTATTCTTGCGCTCAGTAATATCTTTGACCACAGCCTGTACAAATATTCTGTCTCCTATGCTGGCCCTGGTCAGCGAAACAGTAGCGTAAAAATCCGGACCATTCAGTTTTTTATGCGTCCACTCAAAAAAATTCGTCCCTTCCTTCAGCGCCTGATCAATCATTTTCCCGGCCTTGTCCTGAGAGAGCTGCCCGTCGGGCTGATACTTCGGCGAGTATTCCCAGGGGGTGTGGGATACGAACTCCTTTTCATCTTTTACGCCGAATAACTTTACGGCCGCGGAATTTCCTGAAGTGAACCGCCATGACGGCGACTCAAGAGTCATTATCGCATCCATGGAAGCTTCAAACAAAAGCCTGTTCATAACATTGTAAACCCGCAGGTCTTCTTCCGTTTTCTTTTGAGAAGTGATATCCTGCACGGCAAAAATCAGCTTTGATTTTCCGTACAAAATCCATTTGATGATCACATTGAGCTTTTCCCCCGTCAAAGTGCTGCTTACCCCCTCCATCTCGGAATAAACCGCACCGCCGCTTATTGCGGTAAGCAGCCGGGCGATCCCTTTATAAGATTCTTCCGTAAAAACTGACGGGCTATTTTTCAAAAAGTCGTTCTTGTTTTTTGCCCCGTACATTTCCAGGGTGGCTTTGTTCACATCAAGAACTTTTACCAGTCCCGCGCATTCCCTGACGCGCCCGGGATGTTCCTTCCAGTATTTTTCAAAATCACTTACGCCTTCCGCGCGCAGGGAATCAATGCGTTTGCGCACAAGAGATATGTCCTCCCGCCACAGCGAAATGGGAGCGCTATCAAAAAGTTCTTTGTATTGCTGACGACTTCGCGCCAATTCAGAAAACTTGTTATTAAGCCTGCGGGTCAGCAGATTAAAGGTTTCCGCAAGCTGCTGGACGGCGTCACCCGAATATTTCCTGTACACCGGACAGGTTCTGCAGTAATCTATTTTCTCGGCGTAATCTTTTCCGCGGATCTCATCAAAGAACAGCGTTCCGCTTGTGCACCAGCAGGGCAGATCATTATTTCCGAACACGGGACAGTCCTTTTCGCCGCATTGCGTAAATTCCCAACAGGGCACCGGCGGCGTACGCACCCTTCCCGAGAAATCCCCCATCATGATGTCTTCGCTAGCCCGGTGTATGGCCTCAACGGGCCCTGCTATTGCTTCGGCTAAAAGAAAACTCAAATAAGAAGCCAGGAGCACGGACGATAAACCCGCCCACAAAACGGCTGCGACGGTCCTGTCGCACAAATCCTGAATATTCTTATCGGATAAACCCACTCTCACATAACCCAGCGTATCACCGTTTGCCTTCACGGGCGCGACAATATCATAAATACCGCCCTCTTCCGTATCCAGGAGCATCACAGCGCCGCCGTTACGGGAATCATCGTTATTGAGCGTTCTTAAAGCCATGGGAAATCCGTCGGAAAAAGTGTGAGCCAGGATATTAAAAGATTCATCCATAACAAAAATATACTCGATTTTATTATTTATCTCCTTCGCTTCGTTTATCCTGCTGCGGATTGCAGCACAGTTTTCCGTTACGATGTCATCAAAGGAATGAAGAGCCAGACTTTTGGCTGTGAGAATCCCCGTGTCTTTACTCGCCTCGACCAGGGCGGGCGGGAGAAGATTTTTTACAATAAAAATTACAAGAAAACAGATACACATGGTCAATATCATCATGGCCGTAAAAATTCTGTTACGCATACTTATTTTACGGAAATTAAACCAGTTCAATCTCATTTTACGGCCTCCGCTATTTCACGGGGAAAATCATAATCCGAATCTTCCGTGGAAATAAATCTGCTGACACTCATTCTTTTCAACGCCTTTTTCCCGGTTTCGTCCCTGTGCATGCTCAGCAAAACGGATTTCACAGCCTTTCTCAACTCCGCTTTCATTTTTTTTCCGGCAACAACCGGCTGCCGGGGGAAAAGAGGCGAAACGGCTATCACTTTCACCTTATCTTTAACGGGGGAATTTTCAACCATGTAGGATGCCGCACAGGCCCCGTCAACTTCCCTGGCGGAGAGATTCACTTTCAGGCCCTGTTCTTTCTCGTTTCCGCAGCCCGAAAAAAGGAAAAAGCCGGAAACAATTCCCGCAAAGAATATTTTTTTCATCATTTCGCATTTCCCTCTCTTTTGTATTCCCCGCGGCCGCCGGCCAGGGCGGTGTTAATTTCCGGTAAAGGTTTCCCCTGAAAAATATCATTGAATATTCTGCCGCACGCCACACTGTTTTTGAATATCCACACGGGGGAACACGATAAAATTTTAAAATCCTCGGGAGACGGCACCCCCTCCGGCAAAGGGACATCGTCTCTTAAAGGCATGATGCCCATTTTTTTGCTCATGAAACCCTGGCCTTTCACGGAAAGCACCCAGTTAATAAACCTTTTTGCCTGGTCTTCATGCGCGCAGCCTTCGCATAAACCTATAGGGCTCACCATGGACACAACCCCGCCTGCGGGGAAAACACAGCTCACAGGAGCGTCCGGAGAATCCAAAAGTAATTTTCTCACATTATAATCAAGAGTTATGCCCATGTAAATTTCCCCGGCTGCGATTTGCTTTATCAGCGCCGTGTTGCTTTGGGCGAGTTTACATTTATTTCTGTAAAGTTTTACAAAATACCCCCATCCGAATTTTTTGTTCAACAGTAAGCAGCATGTCATATACCTGCTGCTTCCCGAACGTGACGGGTCAGCTATGGCGATTTTCCCTTTCAATCCGGGATTCTCTTTTTCAAACTCGGCTATTATTTCTTCGGCGGTTTCCAGAGGAACAGCCGTGTAAACATTGAGCATTTTATCTCCGCCATTTTTAACTCTGTAAAAAAATACGGCAGCGAAAGCGGCGGGACAGAGCGGCTGAGCTTTATACCGGCCTCAAAACCGTTTAACGCAAAATCAACCGTGAGGAGCGGATAATTTTCCTCCATAAAACACTTAAAACAGGGGATGAGATTAACATCGTCATCAACAATGAGCACATCGGGAGACACTGCTCTTTTCTCCAACATCAGTTCATCCCGAGTTTTGACGCAAAAGACAAAATTTCTTTTTTGCTCACGCCAGGCCTGCCGTTTTGCCGCTTGCGGCTTTTTACCAGGCCAGTGTTCATCCACCGGCGTATAATAGACACCTTCACATTTAAAAGGCCTGCCGCTTCCGCCGGGCCAAGAATTTTTTTCTCACCGCTTGTCTGTTTTAAATTCCTGTTTTGCTTCACTTTCTACCCCTTTTTTTCCTGTTCATAAAAAAAACTCTGCTTGAGTGTGCATTTTTAACCGGATTCAAACAAGGTGATATATGTCACAAAACAAAGAGACTGACATTCCGCCACAGCGGACTCTCAGCCTTGATAAAATGAGAGCGGGGACGCGCCAAAGCGCGTCCCCGCATAACTTTTCCGGCAACTTCATAAAACATTCCGAAGCCGTCGGGAAAACGGTTTTAAACCCGTTACTTTTTTACATCATTCCAGGCATACCGCCGCCCATTCCGCCGGGCATTCCACCGGGCATTGGCATGTCTTTCTTCTCTTCCGGAATATCCGTTATAAGGCATTCCGATGTCAGAAGAATTGACGCGATGGAAGCGCCGTTTTCAAGCGAAGCCCTGACAACCTTGGCAGGATCCACAATACCGGTTTCGAGCATGTCAACAAATTTACCGTTCTCGGCGTCATAACCGTGTCCGGCTTCTATCTTCATCACTTCCTGCACGACGACGGTGCCTTCGGCGCCGGCATTCCGCGCGATTTCCCTCATCGGGGCTTCAAGAGCTTTGGCAATTATGTTCACGCCCGTCTGCTCTTCGGGATCGGAGCACTTTATGGCCTTCACCTTTTTTATGGCCGCAAGGAGCGTGACTCCGCCTCCGGCCACAATGCCCTCTTCCTGAGCGGCGATCGTGGCGTGCTTGGCATCCTCAACCTTGAACTTTTTGGTCTTCATTTCGGTTTCGGTAGCCGCGCCGACTTTTATGACGGCGACTCCGCCTGAAAGCTTGGCAAGCCTCTCTTCCAGTTTCTCCCTGTCATAATCGGAATCGCTTTCCGCTATCTGTTTCTTTATCTGTTCCACTCTCGCGCCCACATCTTTCTTATCTCCCGCGCCGGAAATGATGGTGGTGTTTTCCTTGTCTATCGTCACCTTCTTAGCCTGGCCGAGCATGTCAAGTTTGGTTTCTTCAAACTTCATTCCCACGTCCTCGGAGATGACAGTGCCTTTCGTGAGCACAGCTATGTCGGAGAGCATCTCTTTTCTCCTGTCGCCGAAGCCGGGGGCTTTCACGGCCGCGCATTTGAGCACGCCGCGGAGTTTGTTCACCACCAGCGTGGCCAAAGCCTCTCCTTCAACATCATCGGCAACAATCACAAACGGCCTTCCGGCCTTGGCTATCTGCTCAATAACGGGAAGAAGTTCCTGCATGGACGAGATCTTTTTGTCCGTTATTATGATGTAAGGCTCCTCCATAACGGTTTCCATTCTATCCGCATCCGTTACAAAATAAGGCGATATGTTGCCGCGGTCAAACTGCATTCCCTGCACAGTCTCAAGCACAGTGGAAGATGTTTTTCCCTCGTCAACAGTGATAACGCCGTCTTTTCCCACTTTGTCAATGGCGTCAGCTATCATGTCGCCTATTTCCTTTGAGTTTGCCGAAATCGACGCTATCTGTGATATCTCTTCTTTGGTCGTCACTTCCCTCGCCAGTTTTTTGATTTCTTCCACGGCAACCACCACAGCGTTATCCATACCTTTTTTCAGATGAAGCGGATTTGCTCCGGCGGTGATGTTCCTGAGGCCTTCTTTGAATATGGCCTCGGCCAGAACAACGGCTGTCGTTGTGCCGTCGCCGGCGACATCGTTTGTCCTGGAAGACACTTCCTTCACAAGCTGAGCGCCCATGTTCTCAAAAGGTTCGCCAAGCTCTATTTCTTTTGCCACGGTCACACCGTCATTGGTTATCGTCGGTGATCCGAATTTTTTATCCAGCACGACGAAACGGCCTTTCGGTCCCAGCGTCACCTTCACAGCAGCCGCAAGCTGCTCAATACCTTTCTGAAGCGATGAAAACGCCTCATGATCAAATCTTAACTGTTTAGCCATTTTTATTATCCCCCTTATTTAACTTTCGCGATAACGTCGCTCTGATCCATGTAGACGTAATCTTTTCCGTCAACTTTCACTTCTGTGCCCGCGTATTTTCCGTAAAGCACTTTGTCGCCTTCTTTCAGTTCCATGGCAATAATCTTTCCGGAATCATCTCTTTTTCCGGCACCAACAGACACAACCGTGCCTTTCTGCGGTTTTTCTTTCGCCGTGTCGGGGATGATGATACCGCTCTTGGTCTTCTCCTCACCCTTCTCCTGCTCAATCAAAACCCTGTCTCCAAGCATTTCAAGATTCATAAATCTCTCCTCCTGTCTTATTTCTTCCGGGAAATTATTCCCGACCTAAAATCAACCAAACCAACTACGGCTTAGCACCAATCCGTTTCAGGTGCTAAAATACAAAAATGTGTTTCGCCTGTCAAGAGTTAATTAATGGAGCCTGAAGTTTTGCCATAAGAGCATTTATAAAGCAGGCATGACAGAAGTATCCGGAGCTGTAAGTGCGCCGTGGCGTGCGGGCCATATGAGTGAGGGCTTAACACAGTGCCCGAAGCCGAAGGTGCGCCGAAGGCGTGCGAATAGGCAGCTGAAAGTCCGCCTGGGAGGACGAACCGCATACGTGAGCGTCCGTCTACGGATACTTTTGTCGTGATTGCCTGCGGTAAAACTATTAAGGTAAAATTTTAAAGCGGGCTACAGTTCAACGATGCCTTTTGTTTTCTTTGTGAGAACCGCGTTAAAACAGGAAATCCAGTTTTTGAGGTGCTTGGGGAGCAGAAAATGAGTGTAAACATAAGCCTTCGCGGATTCGGAAAGCTTGTTCCTCATTTCACCGCTTGCGAAAATCTGGTCTATTCTGTACGCCGCGCCGGAAGGCGTTTTTACAAAAAACCCGTTGATACCGTGCAGGATCTGAAGCATAATGCCGGAGGAATCTCTCGCAACCACGGGGGTTCCTTTCCAGAGCGCCTCCGCCACGGTTAAGCCGAAACCTTCGCGAAAAGACATCTGCAGACAAACATCCGCCATGCGCTGAAAAGCATTTATCTCACGCGGGCTGTTCTCTGTAACGGGGATGTTAAGCACCTTTATATCCTTATCGCCATCCGCGGCGGAGAGAACTTCCCTGAAAATCTCCTCCCCTTCGGGATCGTCATCCGCGTATGAACCGGCGAGCACAAGAACAGACGGATGCGTTTCCCTGACGATCCTGTAAGCTTCTATCGCCCCGAAAGGATCCTTCAGTCTGTCAAAACGCCCGACCTGTACAATAATTTTTTTATCATCAGCAATCTCATATTTTTTTCTGACATCCTCTATTTCGGAAAAATCCATTCCCGTATTTTTTGCGCTGAGAGGATCTATTGTCGGCGGAAAAATAAACTGCCTTATATCAAGCTCTTTGGCATAACCGGGGCAGTGAAAAATCGCCGCGTCAAACATGGACACGTATTTTTCAAGATTCTCCCAGGTGGCCTCCACAGACGATGAAAGATCAATATGACATCTCCATATCCATTTCCCCCCGAATTCTTTTCTGAATTTAACAAGAGGCAGAGGCTGGGGGTCGTGAACAACATAAACATCCATTCCTTTTTTAAGAACTTCCTTTTGCTCCGAAACGATTTTGTCCCAATAATCATAATCACCGGTTTTTAAATCAACAGCCGTGCCGTGAAGAGAGTTATGTATTTTTTTCGTTATTTCAAAAAAACTTTTGTCACC
>JAYEJT010000121.1:0-2017 GCA_034660675.1 Elusimicrobiota bacterium | reverse complement strand
GAGCGATAAATATTTCCGCGCAGAGAAGCGCCATAAAAATAAAGAGAACCGCGGCCGACATGTTTTTCCCGCGTAGAATATGAGCAATTTCTTTTTCGGGATTGTTGATATTAAAAACTTCCGCGCCCGGAAAAAGCTTTTTTATCCCCCTCTCCGTCATAGCGGAAAGATTATTTTCTCCGTTTCTGACAAGATTCACGGCTATACGCTCAACGCCGGAGGCGCCTGCCGCGTCATAGAGGCCGGGTTCATCAACCGGCGCGCTGATTTTGGAACCGTCATCCGCATTTTTGATTTCAATTTCCGCGCCGGCCAGCATCAGAGAATTAACATCTGCCGGAAGATGTATTTTCTCGCCGACAAAATAATTTCTTCTGAATTCCTTCCTCTCATAAACGAAATATTCCAGTGACCTCAACAAAAAAGGAGGAAAACCCGAAACAACAGGCAGATTGGAAAATTCCATGTCAGCCGATACCGAAAAAAGGATCACAGCGCCGTCTCCGAATCTGACAGCCGAAGCAACAGTTTCCCCGCCGGCTTTTATCAGTTCAAGAGCGTCTTCTCTGCACCTGACGGGAAAAAATTTCAAAACATCGAGCTTTTCATAATGCTCCGCGGTGAAATCATCTTTCGCCCACGGGATGTCAAGCGAAACACCGGTAAGGCCTCCTCCTTTTACGGGATACAGCCGTCCGGGCAGAAAACCCGAAAACTCTCTGTTCATTTCTTCCGGCACCGTTTTTCCCCCCGGAAACAAAATAAGCAAACCTCCGCGGGCGACCCATTCGCGGATTTCGCCGGATAATTCCGGATAAATGCCTGAGGGATTTGTCATAACGGCCGCGGCCGCTGTTTTTAGTTTTTTCCTGAACCGGAAGAGATCGGAAGTTACACCGGCGCTGAAAAACGGAGACCTCTCAATTATCTTTCTGATGAAATACGCCCCGTCTTTGGAAAACAGCCCTGTGCCGCCGTGAAGAACGGGCACCACCGTTTTTCGGCGGTTCTGACGGGAATAAAAAAACACATTGTCTTCCGGCAAAACATCCGCGTTATCAATTTCTATTCTGCCGGATAAATACTCCCGGGGCACCGCTATGGAGCCCGATTGCGCGGAAACCGTGACCGTGTTAACCCTGCGGGAACCACACAAAACGCTTACGGCATAATCCTCTTTTCCGCCGGGCAAACACGCCGGAAAAACGGCGAGGTGCTTGTCAAAGATCTTACATGATTTTACATAAAAATTTTTGGCGTCCGAGCCCGTTTTCAGACAGATGATCTGTGTGTCATCCGGAATCCGGACCTTTTGTCTGAAAACCCCGGGAGCAAAATCCGAAACGACAAACACCCTTTTTATAGATCTGTTATCCGATAAAAATTGCGATAAACCTTCCGAAAAACATGCCGAAACATCCGCCGGCTTTTTTTTCGCGAAAAGCCCATCCAAACCGCCGGCGCCACGGCCGGCAAAAGAAAAACCCCTGTTAAAAACAAACAGCGACGGTTTTTCAGCTCTCAATGAATTCACAATCGCGCCTGCTGTGTTTTGCGCCTCTTCCCATAGAGTGGATCCTGCGACATCCCTGTTCATTGAATAAGAATAATCAACGAACACAGCTGTCTCTCCGCTGCGGGCTTGTTTTTTACCCAGCACAAAAGAGGGGCCCGCAAAATACAGAACCAGAAAAAACAAGGCCGCCGTTCTTATCAACAGCAGCAGAACACTCATTATATTGAAATCGGCAGTGCGGCTCAAGGCATCTTTTTTAAGCAAACTCACCGACGGAAAAATGTAGACAACCGCCTTTTTTCTGCTCAGCAGATGTATCAGAAGAGGCAGAAGCGCCAACGGAAGAAAATACAAAAATCCGGGACTGAAAAATCTCAGCCCTCCGAAGGCGGACTTCACAAGGTTCAGCATCAGATAAAGGAAAAACCCGCCTTAAAAAGCCCCTCAGGAATCTCATTCTCGGGACGCGCGGAAACTGTAAATCTAAAATAACCGCAGCCG
>JAYEJT010000120.1:0-10331 GCA_034660675.1 Elusimicrobiota bacterium | reverse complement strand
TATTGCCGTGTATCTGTTTGCCATGTATAGGAAGAGAATCCGCAGTATAAAAACAATAGTTTTGGCGTTGTGCGTTGCCGCCGCTTTAGGGGGGTATATGACCCGCGCTTTCTGGATGAGGGATATTGGGCGGTTTCTGATTTGGCGCGACACTCTCGTTATGTCCGTCAAAAACCCGCTCGGGGTGGGTCCGGGCGCTTTCGCGGTGAGTTTTCCGGATTACGCGTCGGAGGAACTCAAAAAAATATATCCGCAGAAAAAAAATATTGTGAATTTTGCCCACAACGAATATCTGGAAATTTTCGCAGAACTTGGTTTGCCGGGAATTCTTCTTTTTTTTATGATTCTTTTTTCGTTTTTCAAAAATTGCAAAAAGCCAGTTTATGTTTCGTCGGCTGCGGGCATACTCGTTAATAATCTTTTTTCAGTCAACATGAGATATATAATAACAGCGGCCATGCTTTATTTTGTTTTCGCCCTTTTCAGGGCGGAAGATTCTGAAAAAAGGAAAATATCTTTTGAGTCATCAATGTTTGAGAGGCTGCTGCCGGCTCTCGCTTCAGTGGTGATGCTTGTTTTTTTTATACCAAGAATGCTTATGCCGTTAAGAGCGTTGAAGGCGACTTCCGCGGAGCCGGATTTTCATGAAAAAGTGGAAGGCGGCAAGATAGCGGCACTAAAAAGCTCACTGACGGGAAAATCAGGGGATTATGACGCGCTTTATAATCTTGGCTGGTTTTATGCCAAGGAAAAAAAATGGAAGCTTGCCGCGGACGCTTTTATAAAAGCTGTAAAAATAAAACCGTCTCCGGGTTTGTGGAACAACATAGGGAATATTTTTTTTGAGACAGGAAACAGGCCCCGCGCGATTGAGGCTTATAAAAACGCGCTGTCTTTGAATCCCGAAATGGTGGATTCCCACTTTAATCTGGGATACACATATTTTTACGAGGGGCGTCTCAAAGAGGCGGCCGCGGAATTCAGGGAAGTGCTCAAAAGAGACAAAAACAACGCCAAGGCCATTGTTATGATGGAGAAGATGAAAGAATGAGGATGCCGATAAAATGACAACAAAAAAACTGGAACAAAAAATTTTCCGTGCGAATTGTGAGCTTCCTCCCGATGTGAAAACAGTGCTCTTAAAAGCGGCGCAAACCGAAAATAATGTCAGGGGTGAAGAATTTCTGAAACTTATAAAGGAAAATATTTCTGTGGCCAAAAAGGAATCGCACCCGCTCTGTCAGGACACAGGGACCGTCTCTTTTCACGTGCATGCGGGAGTGGATATGAAATCTTTGAGAGAAGCGGCCGGACGGGCATACTCGTGCTTGAGAAATTCCCAGGTAAAAAGGCCGTTTGACAGGGAAGTGGACAAAAGAAATCTTCCTTCAATCAATTTCGCTCCGGATAATTTTGCGCCGTCATTTATTATAAGGGGCGGGGGCGCGATGAATTGCTCAGGTCTTATTATGGCCAATCCCTCGGCAAACGAAAACGCTCTTGCGCTGGAGATAGCGGATTTTGTAATTTCAAAAGCGCCCCACTGCTGCCCGCCGGTTTTTGTGGGTGTTGGAATAGGCGGTACTCCGTCCGATGCGCTGCTTGCGGGAGAGAGGATGCTTATCAAAGACGTGAGAAAGCCGATGTCGGATATGGAAAAGAAAATTTACGGTAAAATAAACAGAAGCGGTATAGGCCCCGGCGGTTGGGGTGGAAAAAACACGGCGCTTTGTGTTAGAATAAGCGAGCTTCCGGCGCACATGGCGACAATGCCTGTGGGAATAGTCATGTCCTGCTGGTGTTTGAGGAAAGGTAAAATTTAAAGAATGAGGAGTATTTGCAAGAAGGAATATACCCCTTATCCGAAGATAGAATATACCGGTACTCATTTTTATATTGTTTTCAGATAAAGTGAAGAATATCTGAAGATGACAGAGGCGGGGAAAACCAGGGGGAAAACTATGGAGAAAATTATTGACGTTATGAGAATAAACCCCTATATTTCTATACAGGAGTTGGCAAGTAAAATGAGATTGAGCGAAAAAGGGGTTGAGTGGCAGATCAAAAGTTTAAAAAAAAATGGCGTTCTCAAACGAATCGGCCCGGATAAGGGCGGTGTCTGGAAATTGCTGGAAAAATAATTATGAACGAAGAACTTAAACAGCTGAGAAAAGAGAAAGAGAGGATGCAGTCTCTTCTTGATTTCGGACACGAAGTTTCATCCAGAATAATGGATTTGGACGAGCTTTTAAAACTGATAATGGGTGAAACCCGCAACATCCTTAACGCGGAAAGATGCACCGTTTTTTTGAGGGATTTTGACACAGATACTCTTTACAGCAAAATAGCCGATGGCCTCGGATTGCGCGAGATCAGAATTCCCATGGAAAAAGGCATAGCCGGCGCCGTTGCGCGCAGCGGCGAGACCATGAACATAAAAGACGCTTATTCCGATGACAGATTTGACACTTCCACGGATAAAAAAACCGGCTATATCACAAAAACAATTCTTTCGTGTCCCATGAA
The DNA here is from genome assembly GCA_034660675.1 of Elusimicrobiota bacterium. Taxonomy (GTDB): domain Bacteria; phylum CG03; class CG03; order CG03; family CG03; genus CG03. The sequence goes on along the minus strand of JAYEJT010000120.1, from coordinate 7,805 downwards.
AAACAAGATGGGAGAGAGTATCGGTGTTTTTCAGGTGCTTAATAAAAAAGACGGTGTTTTTGACGGTGAAGATGAAAAAATACTGCTGCTTCTCGCCCGTCAGGCCGCCGACGCCGTTGAAAACGCTTTTCTCTATGATGAGCAGAAAAAGATGTTTGAAAGTTTTATAGACACCTTGTCTGACACATTGGATAAGCGGGATTATCTGACAGCCGGACATTCCAGAAGGGTGACATTTTTCTCAATCAAAACCGGTGAGGCGATGAAACTTTTTCCGCATGAACTGGAACTTCTGAAGTATTCTTCGTGGATGCATGATATGGGGAAGATCGGTGTGAGGGAACACATTCTCGCCAAAGCCGGAAAGCTCACCGATGAAGAATTTGAGCAGATAAAGAATCACGCGGTGTTTACCCGTGAGATACTCGAAAAAATATATTTCAAAAGAGAATTCCGCCAGATTCCGGAAATTGCGGCTTCTCATCACGAAAACATTGACGGAAGCGGTTATCCCCGCGGGTTAAAAGGCGCCGCTATACCTTTTTTTTCAAGAATAATAGCGGTTTGTGATGTTTTTGACGCGCTGACCTCAAAGAGGCATTACAGGGAGCCCATGCCTATCGCGGGTGTGCTTAAAATATTAAAAGACGGAGTCGGCGTAAAATTTGATCCCGTGTGCGTGGACGCTTTTTTTAAAATGAACCTTCTTGATGTTGTTACCGGAATCAATCTGGAAAAAGTGGAAAATTTTGTTATTGTTTCGGAAGACGAAGAGGCGCTGAAAAAATATAATCTGGAGGATTTTTACAGGGTGGTTTCCTGTGTGGAATACACCCCCGCGCAGAGCAGAATAATAGAGGTGTTCGCAAAATATTATGGAAAATAAAAAATCAGCAAAGTATGAACCCGGTTTTGAAGATGAAATTTATAAAAGGTGGGTAACCGGCAGGAAATTTTCCGGGGCGCCTGACGGCAGAGAACCTTTTTCCATAGCCATACCTCCGCCGAATGTGACCGGCCGTTTGCACATGGGGCACGCTCTTAACAACACGCTTCAGGATATTCTTATACGCTGCGCCAGGCTGCGCGGAAAGAACGTGAAGTGGGCACCCGGCACCGATCACGGCGGGATAGCCACGCAGAATGTTGTTGAAAAACAGCTTGCGAAAGAAGGGCAAAACAGAACAGACCTGGGACGGGAAGAATTTCTCCGGCGGGTAAACGAATGGCAAAAACTTTACGGTGGTTCTATCCTGGAACAGCTGGAAAAACTGGGTTGCGCCTGCGACTGGGACAACATTCATTTTACGATGGATGACACCTGTTCACGCGCTGTGACCGGAGCTTTTATCAAACTTTATGAAGAGGGTAAAATCTACAGGGGTAACCGGCTCATCAATTACTGTGTGCGTTGCGGCACGTCTTTGTCGGATATAGAGGTGGAGTACAAAGACGAAAAGGGAAAACTCTGGTATATAAAATATCCTGTCTCCGGAGAGAAGGACAAATGGGTTGTTGTCGCTACAACCCGCCCGGAAACAATGCTCGGAGACACCGGCGTGGCGGTGAATCCCAAGGATGAGAGGTTCAAAGGCATAATAGGGAAAAAACTTGTTCTCCCGATTGCGGGGAGAGATATCCCTGTTGTCGCCGATCGTATTGTGGAGACGGAATTCGGCACCGGCGCCGTCAAGGTGACGCCTGCCCACGATTTTAATGATTTTGAAATAGGCGCCCGGCACAATCTGGAAACGATAAAAGTGATAGACGAGAAAGGAATAATGACGGATGCCGCCGGCGCTGATTTTGCCGGTTTGACCAGATACGAGGCGAGGAAAAAAGTCTGCGCGATGCTTGAAGAAGACGGGCTTCTGGAAAAAACAGAGGATTTGAAACATTCCGTATCGGTGTGTTACCGTTGCGGCGAAGCCATAGAACCTATGCTGTCGCTTCAATGGTTTCTGGAAATGAAGGAGCTTGCCGCTCCTGCGATAAGAGCCGTTTCTGACGGTAGTGTAAAATTTCATCCGGAACACTGGAAGAAACCTTTTCTGAATTTTCTCGGAGAGATAAGGGACTGGTGCCTTTCGCGCCAGATATGGTGGGGGCACAGACTACCCGTTTATTATTGCAGAGACTGTCAGGGAAAATCGGAAGAACCGTCTGCCGGTGTGATTGTGTCCGTTAACAAACCGGAAAAATGCCCTGTTTGCGGCGGAAATAATATTGAACAGGACCCTGATGTGCTGGACACATGGTTTTCGTCGGGGATGTGGCCATTTGAGGTTTTAGGCTGGCCTGAAAAAACGCGTGAACTGGAGTATTATTATCCGACTTCCGTTCTTGTCACGGGGCATGAAATACTTTATCTGTGGGTTGCCCGCATGGTGATGATGGGTATCAAATTCGCGGGTGATATTCCGTTTCCGGATGTGTACATACACGGTATTGTCAGGGACAAACACGGAAAGAAAATGTCAAAATCGCTCGGCAACACAATAGATCCTCTGGAAGTGATTTCCAAATACGGGGTGGACAGTCTCAGGTATGCTCTCACGAAACAGGCTGTTATGGGGCATGATCTGCTGGCGTCGGATGAAAATTTTATTGCATCAAGAAATTTTATGAACAAAATCTCAAATGCCGCGGTTGTCGTACAGCGTTTGGGGAAAGACGGAGCTGTTGATACAGAAAAACTGAGTGATCTGCCCGACCGGTGGATAGTGTCTGAATTCTCGGCTTTTATAAAGTCCGCGGAAGAAGCCGTTGATTCTTACGATCTTGCCAGGTACAGCAGGCTCATGTATGAATTTTTCTGGTCATCTTTCTGTGATTGGTATCTTGAAATTCTGAAATTCCGTCAGGGAAGCGTTTCCGCCGCGGTTGTGGGCAAAATATTCAAAGAACTGCTTGTCGTTATGCATCCGGTGATCCCCTTCATAACGGAGAAAATTTACGGGCAGATAAAAACGCCCGGGGAACCGGAAAGTATTATGGATTGCGCATGGCCCGATGCGGATGTGTCTTTTCCCGGTTCGCGGGACGATATGAACGCGGTGTTTGCTCTGATCCAGGGTGTGCGGAACATACGGTCCCGGTTGACCATCCCCGCTTCCGTAAAGGTGAAAATTATTGTTGAGGCGGATGATTCCGTCGTAAAAAAACTCAGGGAAGCGGAGTATTTTATTTTGCCGCTTGCCCGTGCGGAATCTATGGGATTCGCTTCCTCTCCGGGAAAAGGCACGGTGAGTTTTGCCACGCCGATTCTTAAATGTTTCGTGCCGGTGTCAGAGCTCATTGATATGGATGCGGAAAAGGAAAGAGCGGAGCTTGAAATCAAAAAAATAGAAACCCATACCGCTAAACTGGAAGCGCTGCTTTCCAATCCTAATTTCATCCGGTCGGCGAAGTCTTCCGTTGTGGAGCAGAAAAAAGAGCTTCTCGGTAACTTTAATTCAAAAAAGGAAAAAACCGCCGAATTCCTTAAATCACTTGGCGCGTAAATGAAACTGATAAAATCTTTGTTTGCCGTCGCGGTTTTGTGGAGCGCTGCGGGGAATGCTATCGGGGGCGGGTTTTCGAAGCTGGAAATGGTGAAAGAAACATTGAACAGAGCAAATTTCCGCGTCACGTGGAAGTATCCGGAACCCCTGACGGAGTTGGAAAAATACCGAGCCGCAATTCGGAACAAAAAAATAAATTCTTTTTCAAATCTGCTGGATGAAATTCTTTCGCGGGCGGGAGCGGAAAGAATAAATGTGATGATTATGCCCGGTGTGAAAAACTCTTTTGACAGTCAGAGAAAAACTGTTTTTCTTGAAGCCGGGGACGGGTTCGATATAAAAAAATCGCTGGATGTTATTATTTCCAGTCTCGGAATCAAAGCCGATTATTCCGGAATCAGAGATTATTTTGGGAGGCCGGTTCCGATGAACGGGGCGTTTCTCGCGTTTTTTCAGATGAACGGTAAATTTTATCTTGCCAGCGAGAAAAACGGAAAATCATCTCTTTTGCTTGAAGAGGAAGATTATTTTAATTCCATCAACACCGCGGGAAAAAATTTCGCCGCGTACAGGCTGCGGAACTCTCTCTGGTTTGTGGATATAAAAAAGAAAAAAAATTTTCGCTATTACACCACCGACGACTCACCTGAAAAAGGATGGTCAGGGGAACTCTTTTTGAAGACTTTTGACAGCGACGGACAATCTTGCGCCGTTGTCGTGATGTCCGGCGGAAAATCCAATATTCTTCACGGAAAACTCTCCGGCGCTCCAAAAATTCTTTTTGCGGATCTTCCATACAGCATAGATGAAATTTATGTCACCGGCAATAAAATCATATTTTCCGCGAGCGCAGGGAAAGGCAGGGCGATTATAGGTGTCGCTTCGGCGGGTCAGAAGAAAATTTTTAATATTTACTCCATCAACGGGGAGTTTATCGTTATGGGTAAATATTCCGGCGGAATACTTGTTTTTTATCCCGGCTCGAAAGAAATAGCTTTTCTTGACGAGCGGCATCAGACTGTTCTGATACGGGATCTTAAGGTTAAAAAAATAAGGGGGGATGAAGGGGTGAAATATCTTATAGCCCCGGACGGGGAGAATGCCGGAGATGATGTAAAAAAAGCGCTTCTCAAAAGTTTCTCTCCCCGCGCCGTTTATCTGCGCGATGAAAATCATCTTAATTTTCTGTATAAAAAACTTTCATCTTCCGATCACTGCTCTTTTTATCCGCTATCGGGTGACGAGTGCGTTCTTCTGGAGAAAGATAGATATACGAGAAAATTTAAAAAATATGCTGTAAGGGGTTTGCTGTCGGAAGAAAGGCTTCTTTTTGAGAATGAGAAACACAGAAGGAAATATGCGCTTGCGGTATCGGCCTTGTTTGTAACGCTGATTCTGATTGCGCAGGGAGTGATAAATGTCAAGAAAAAACAGAAAAGCGGATGAGTTGAGAAAAATCGAGATTATTCCCGATTTTCAGGGTGTGCCTTCGGGGATCACACTTGTGTCTTTCGGGAACACGAAGGTGCTCACCAGCGTGAGCATGGATAATTTTGTACCGCCTTATCTGCGTGGCACGGGAACGGGCTGGCTCAACGCCGAGTATTCCATAATGCCTTATGCCACGATTCCGCGTAACCGCAGGGAAAGGGCGAAAATTTCGGGACGCACACAGGAAATACAGCGTCTGATAGGGCGAAGTCTCAGGTGTGTCACGGACCTTGGCGCTTTCGGCGAAAAAACCATAAAAGTGGATTGCGATGTTCTGCAGGCAGACGGGGGAACGCGCACGGCGTCAATCACCGGAGCTTTTGCGGCTCTTTACATTTTTTTCAAACGCCGGCAGAAGGCCAGAAAAATCTTCACTTTTCCTATCACCGAGCACATCGCCGCTGTCAGCTGCGGGATTGTGGAGGGAAATGCCCTTCTGGATCTCAATTACGAGGAAGACTATATGGCCACCTGCGATATGAATGTCGTGGGAGACGGCGAAAACTTCGCCGAAATACAGTCCAGCGGAGAGGAGAAATTGTTTACGTCTTCACAATTCAAAGAATTGACCGAAATGGCTTCAGCCGCAATAAAAGATATTCTTGAAATTCAGAAAAACGCAATCGTATCGGCACTTAAATAGGGTCAACATCCGGCGGCCCATGGTAAAATTCCTGACTTGCGGGAACTCCTTGACATATCAAATCGATTATGTATAATCGTATGGATAAAGTTATGGATAAAAAATACGGTAGTTTTATATGGAGCAAAGAAAAAGAGCGGATTAACATTCGTAAACACCGTGTTGACTTCCCTACGGCAGCTAAGGCATTTAAGGATAACAAAAGAAAGATTTACATAGATGAAAAGCATAGCAAAAAAGAAGAAAGGTTTTTCTGTGTTGGGAAAGTTAACGGTAAAATATTAACAATCAGATTTACTTTCCGGCATAATAAAATCAGAATCTTTGGAGCTGGATATTGGAGAAAGGAGGCAAAGTATTATGAAAAATAGAACGGTTGATTTAGATAAACCTTTTGGGCGACTGACCAGGATCAAAGATTTTCTGCCCTCACCCAAGAACTTAGTTGTTCCCGAAGAAACTGTAAAGGTTACCATATTCCTGAAAAAATCAGACATAATCTTTTTCAAACATGAAGCAAAGCAATACCACACTAAGTACCAGAAAATGATACGTGAACTGGTGAGCAAGTATGTTGCGCATTACGCATAAATCAAATAGCCCCGCATCCGGCGGACTTTCTGTCTCTGCTCCATCCGGATCCGGCGGGTTCGCTATGCAATAAACTTAGGGAGAAATCATACTTCTTTGTTGCCTCTTGACAATTCCGCGCATTAAGGAATACAATATAGTGATGAAAAAAGCGATTTTCATGATTATGGCGCTTGTTGCCGTTGCCATCTTTTTTCCGGCGGAGTCGTTTGCCGGCGCTTCAGGCAGTATAGCCAGCGATTGCGCGTTTCTTCTTGAAACGCCTGATGACAGTTCCACACTTTCAGCCACCTTTGACATTGACGTGAACGAAGTTTTGGCTTTGGCCGGTGACGGCGTAAAATTTGTTGCTTATTTCATTTCATCTGATTTTCCGTGTTTTAATAAGGCTGCGAACAGCAAACAGCTTTTTAGCGCGGACAATTTTTTCACAGCGGGAATATCCCGTTCAAAATATTCAATTAAGCGCGAGTAGCGTTTTCTGTTATAACTGATTTTCGTCTCAGCGAAATCTCTAAATTATTTTTGGGTCTTTCCCTGATATGAAAATTATGAGGTTAAAATGAAGAAAATAATTAAAAAAGAGGAAGTGTCGGCAGTGCAGAGTAATTGCCGCGCAGCTTCGGCGAAAAATTTTGAGATATGGAATGAACTTTCAAGTTTCTGGATTAAAGTGAGAAAAGGGGATTTTTTGAAAAAGGCGTATGAAGAAAAAAAGAAAAGAGAAAAAGAAATTTTCAGGCGAATAAGGATGGCAGAATGAATTTGCTGAAAACTCTTATAAAAACGGCGGGTATATTTGAGAATAAGAAAATTCCTTACGCGTTTATCGGAGGGGTCGCTGTTTCCTATTATGTTATTCCGCGGGCGACATACGACATTGACGCGCTGATACTGATAAAAGATATGAGTGAACTGGATATGGCGCTCAAAAAACTTAGAAAAATTGGTTTTAAGGTTCAGGGTGGCGGCATGAAAAAAATTTCGGGATTCAGCTTCATGTGTTTGATGAAGGACAATCTTTATATTGATATTTTTATCGCGGAAGGCGAATATCTTTTAAATGCTGTGAAACGCCGCAGAAAAATAAAAATAGACAGGAGATCCGTTTACCTTATCAGCAGAGAAGACCTTATAATTCTGAAATTGATCTCCGGCCGCGGGAGAGATCTGGATGACGTGAGATCTCTGCTGCAAACCCGAAAACTTAATTACAAATATCTTGAAGAGTGGAGCGGCAGAATGGGAGTGAAGACATTTTTAGATGATGAAATCGCAAGTTTGAAAATAATAAAAAACCGTCACAGGGGGAAAAAATGAAAAATTTTAAGATAATTTTAAAAAGTTGTGCGCTGAGTTTTGTTTTGCTCCTTCTTGCCGCCCCCACTTATGCGGCAAATGATCACTTGGTTATCACAAAAGTGTACGTAAACGGAGCTATAAGATGGATTGAAATTTTTAATCCTACAGCGGGAACTTTAACTTTGGGAGAAATTGATCTTTGGGACGCAGCGAGCGGCGAAAAAATTACATGCACGGATATTAATGTATCAATGGCATCGGGCGATTATTATATT
>JAYEJT010000119.1:0-10672 GCA_034660675.1 Elusimicrobiota bacterium | reverse complement strand
TTTTGGAAGAACTTCCGGCATACTCCATACGATAATAATATTTTCCATCAGCAAGTTTTTTAATTTTCTTTTGCACATCCAGCGGCTTCAGCCTCATTATAATCTGTGAACAATATTCATCCAGGGCTATTTCCACAAAGTTTATTTTCCGCCTGATCTTACCTCTCTTCTTCACCTCATTTACGAAATTAACATCTTCGGGATTAAACACTCCCACGGTTTCAATATCGGCAACACTTATCTGGAAATCGGGTGGAAGCGTTATTTCGCTTTTCATCGCTTTTAATTCCCCGGGGTCCGGCAAATCAATTTTAACCGGTTCCATCGGAAGTTCTCCGAATTTTACTTTTGAAGAAAAACCCTCCCCCATGCTCACTTTACCCTTGCCGTCGATGTCCTCAACATCAACCCTGCCCGAGAACACATCTATCCTCGTGCCTTTATCTTCATCCACAACGGCTTTATAAAGACCGCTCTTCTGCGGATTCAGAATCGCCGACGGCGTCTGGATCTTGGTCTTTTTGAAAAAAACCTCCCCCTTGATAAGTTCTATCTCCTGATCCGTTTTTCTCGGCTTGATAACAACCAGACTGTTGGGAGATATTTTTGTCACCTCCTTGGTCGGGAACAGCACCCTGGCATATGAATTATCAAAAGTGCGCAGGGTGTCTTCATAAAATATTTTCTGGTTAAGCGCGGCTCCCCTGAACAATGCGTCACCGCGGGCGCGAAAACTGACTTTTTCAATTTTTTCTATGAGGAAAGCCGCTCTCATAGATTTTTTGATTTCCTTTTTCGGTACAAGAAGTTTGTCTCCGACATGGATAACATCCGGATCCCCTGAAACAATCACATTGTATTTGAGAAGCTCTTTCCACCGGTCGGGATCCTTAAGATACAACTTTGCAATGGCGTGCAGCGTGTCGCCGGGTATCACTCTTATCATCTGAAGACCGTTATCTTCGGCGGCGGCCCCATCTCCCGCGAAAGCAACAACGGAAAAAGACAACACCAGCGCTACCGCAAAAACACCCGGAATTTTGTTTTTCAAAGTATTAAGAATCACTTTTCCTGCTAACCTCACCGTTTTCTTTTACCAGATCTTTCGGTATAAAAAAACTGAACACAGAACCTTTTCCGAAAACAGATTCCGCACCGATTTCGCCCAAATGCGCCTCGGCTATGTACTTACACACCGTCAAGCCCAGACCGGTGCCTGTTTTTTTAAGCGCGGTATCGGCAACCTGATGGAATTTCTCAAAAACCCTGGAAACTTCCCCCTCGGGGATTCCCTTACCCGTGTCAGAAACAGACACGCGCAAAAAACCCGGCTCCGGATTATCATCAAAAATCTCCACCGTCACAGACCCCCCGGGCGGGGTAAATTTCATAGCGTTGGACACCAGATTCGTTATCACTCTTTCAATCAGATTTTCGTCAATGTTTACTTTACCAGGGTCTTTCAAACACCTGAAACCGAGATCTATTTTCAGGCTTTTCGCCTGTGGATAGAAAAAATCAACAATGGTTGACGCTGTTTTCGGCAAATCCGCTTTGTTAAGGTTTAAAACCATTTTTCCGGCCTCAAGCTTTGAAACATCCAAAAGGTTATTTATCATTCCGAGCAGTTTTTCGCTGGATTCGTCCATTATTTTCAGAAAGCTTTCCTGCTCTTCATTTATTTCTCCGGCGCTGCCGTCAAGAAGAAGCTCCAGAAAACCTCTTATGGAAGTCATAGGACTTCTGAGATCATGTGTGATTGAATGCAGAAAATCGTCCTTCATCTTTGCCAGCTCTTTTTCCAGTGTCACATCCCGCAATGTTATAATACTGCCGAGATTCACGTTATCCCTGGTCGTAACAGAATATCTGCTCACTTCATAAAATTTAGGCATATCTTCATGAGACATATCTATTTCAGATTTCGGGTTTTCCTCGCCGCTGGCCAGAAGTTTATCCATAATATCCGCCGCGTTTAAGGCAGACGGAAAAGTGCGTACCGATCTTTTTACGGCATCCAGCAAATCATCTCCGGGAGAAAAATCCATCATGTTAAGTATGGACATGCTTTTCTCGTTAGCCATAAGTATCTTTCCGCTGTGGTCAACCATCATCAAACCGTCTTTTATGGAATATACCAGGGCATCAAGTTTGTCTGCCTGCATTCTGTCATATTTTTCAAGTTCTTCCATCATCTGATTGAAGATTCCGGCAAGATCTCCTATTTCATCATTGCTTTGAACATTGACCCTGACACTGAAGTCCCTGCCCGCCACCCTGGAAGCGCCTTTACTCAATTCCATGATCGGATGAGAAATGCTTTTGGCCAAAGCGAACGCTATCCAAAAAGCGGCCAGACATATGATAAGTATCTGAATATAGGTCTGTTTTATGAGTTGACGGCTTGTTGTCTTAATCTCGTTCTTCACCATAGCGACCTGCGCGTATGCGGTTGTCTTTGTCTGCCAGACCACAACGCCCCATCCAAGGAGCCTGACGGGGCTCACCGATCCTATCATGGGAATATTTTTAATGCCGTTAAAATTCCCCTTGCTCAGCGGCGACCGCGAAGACAAAAATTCGCTTATCAGCGGGATGAACGATATATCCCTTTTGCCGGTCATCCTGACTGCGTCCGGATGAAGAATTATTTTTCCCGCCGGCGACACGATAAAAACTTCCTCGCCTATCTGCGAAGGCGTACCCTTTATTTTACCGAGCATTGATTCAAGGCTGATGGCTATATAAAGATATTTCCCGTCGGGACACTGGTATATAAAATCTATGGCGGGCGAATTTTCCACAAAATAAACTTCCCCGAACGCGAATTTTGGTTCACCCGAGGCCATTTTTTTAATTGTTGAAAAATTGCATTTCCAGTCGGGGGGAATCTTCATGCGGTTTTTCCCGGGCATTCGAAAAAGGGCAATGGCAAGAAACTCTCTCCCGGTGTTGTATTCCGTAATCATTATTCTTCTGCGCTGTTCAACGCTCAGCCCCGCCGCGGATATACTTTCCGCAATTCTCGGCACATTACGCAGCAACTCGGAAAAATAATCATCAATAGATCCCGCCATCCACTCCGAGAGACGGTTCTGTTTATCTAAAATCGCCGTTTCAAGAGAATTGGACGATATTTGCTCAACATTCCCCGAAAGTTTTGTGTTTATAATTATCGCGCGCACACCCATAAAAAAAAGCGGTATCACACTTATAAAAATCATCACAAGAACAAATTTTCTGAAAAAACTTGACTTTCTTTTCATTTAAAACCTTTTCTCTTTTAAGCAACCGGTAAAGGCGGCCTGAACACAAGCGTAAATTCTCCGGGTTTTTTTCGGGAAGCCCATTCGCAAAAAGAATCCGTATCATCAAAAAGGACGTATTCCTCAAATTTTTTTGTCATTTCACGTCCGGCGAAAACAGAAGTGCCCGGAAAATATTCTTTTAAAACCCTGGACACACGTTCTATATTTCTTTTTGTCGCAAAAGCCACGACAGGAATACCCAGGGTAAAATATCTTTTTAACGCGGAGGCCGCCGCGGAAAAACCGCGCGGCAGAAAACCCGCAAAAATATAATCTTTAACATTAAACGGACACACGCTCAGGCATACCGCCGGCGCGGAAGGGCCCGGCATAGGCAAAACCGGGATCCCCCGGAGCCTGGCCTCTCTGACAATCAGGTGTCCGGGATCAGAAACGACAGGCGTGCCGGCTGAAGACACCAGCACGCACACATTGCTGCCGGAGGCGGCTTTGAAAACCGAATTCACGCGACCTTCATTATCGGCGGGATAATTGATAAGACGCTTACCTTTTATACCGAGGGAGAAAAGGATTTTCTTGGTTTTTTCCGGGCTCTCGCATATAACGGCATCCGCTCTCTTCAGAAGCTCGGACGAACGTATGGTCATATCCCCTAAATTACCTATGGGCGTGGCCATAACATTCAGCTCATTCACGATTTCCGCCGGAAAGAAAACGAAGTTTTATGCGCCATACTTTTTGCCATTTTCAAAAACTCCTTTACCACATCGGGATCAAACTGAGTTCCGCTGCAACGTTCAATTTCAGCTATGGCCGCAGATTTTGTAAGAGGATCTCTGTATGTCCTCTTGGAGATCATGGCGTCCCATGCGTCGCAGACAGAGACAATTCTGGCTCCGATCGGAATCTGCGCGCCCTTAAGGCCCATGGGATACCCCTCTCCGTTAAACCACTCGTGATGAAACGCTATTATCGGCACAAATATATTGAAAAATTCCACTTTATCCACAATCTCGCTGCCTATGCGCGGATGAGCCTGAATGATTCTTCTTTCAACCGCGTTTAAGGCCCGGGGTTTCAGTAAAACGCTATCCTTGATCCCTATCTTACCTATGTCGTGGATGAGAGCGGCTCTTTTTACGAGTTGTATCCTTTCTTCCGGCAAACCCATGCGTTTTGCAAGCACACACGAAAGTTCCGCCACACGCTTGGAGTGCCCCCTTGTGGAAGGTATCCTTTCATCCAGCATTTTGGCAAGAGTGGCAATGGTGTCCATATACGCTTTCTCTATTTTGCGCAGGAGCCGCCTGTTCTCTATTGTCATCGCCGCCTCATCCGCAATCAGGGTCAGTATTTTCATGCTTTCCGCCGTAAAAGGCTCGCGGCTCGTCCTGTTGTTTACATTAATCACGCCGATAACACGCCCTTTGACCTTAAGGGGCACCGCCACAAAACTTTTGGAATAATATTTCACGCGGCTCTTTCTTTTGAACCGGTTATCGGACTCAATATCTTCGCAGAAAATAGACTTCCTGCTACGAAAGACTTTTCCCGCTATTCCTTCCCCGGGTTTCAGAGAACTTGTTTCAATAACTTTTTTCGGCAGGCCGCGCGCCGCCACTATTTTCAGCTTCATGGCCCTCGCGTCAAAAAGCATCAGTGAACCTATCTGAGTGCCCATAATATCGGTGGCTTTCCGCACAATGAGATCATAAAGCTCCCTGTCGCGATTTACCGTATATGTCAAAACATTATAATCATGAAGACCTTCAACAACCTTGATCAGTTCGCTGAAATGATTCTGTCCGGGGCCGGACCCTGCCTTATTTTTTTTCCGGGAAAGTGCGGAAGTTTTTGTTTTCTTCATTAGTGGCTCCTCACCATTGGCATCTTGCTAATGGCTCCTCACCATTTCCTTCACTTTCATAAGCCTGACAGTGTTGGCCCTTTCCATCTCTTCAAGCTTGAAATTGATATATTTAACCGTTTCCGTCATATCCGGAATCATTATGTATTCCAGTGAATTCACTCTACGCCGGGTTGAGGCAATTTCCATACAGAGAGCCTGGATTTCAAAAAGAAGGGCACCCGCCGAAATAATTTTCGGCAACAGTTCAGAAACTTTCTCCACCGCCTTATCCCAGTAAACAACGCTCTCGGCAGCTTTGTGCACGATTTCTTTGCCGGAATGTTTTATACGGAAATCAGGCACTTTCAAATTGAATATGTTTTTCACGCCTGTCTCCAGCGAAAGACTCGCGGCGGAAAGAGCGGCGAGCTGGGAGGTTTTTTCTTCCGAAAGAAAAGCATCCCCCGCAATTGCCAGAGACATGATGTGCTTCATTTCTTCATTACATTCCCTGTAAATCTTAAAAAACTCATCTTTTTTCTCAAGGAAAATTCTCATCAGCTCATCCTGTTTATCCTTGAGCATTTTCCAGCCGCGGCGGGCCAGAACAAGAGACTTCTTCATTCTCTGCATCTCCATGCGCGTGGGGTTTACGTTAAGTCTCATAATTTTTTAAAGCTCATGCTTTCATATATTTTTTTATCTGCTCTTCCTTCACTCTTTTCAGTTCTTTTCGGGGGATCTTTTTCAAAAGGTCCCATCCGAGGTCAAGCGTCATCGCAAGCGTTCGGGATTCATCCACGGATTGAGCCACAAAGCGCTGTTCAAATTCATCAGAAAACGCGGCAAACTTAACATCCTCGTCCGTCAACGATGCCTCGCCAAGAATCAGCGCCAGTTCCTTGGCCTCTTTGCCTCTGGCATAAGAGGCAAAAAGCTGCGCCGTCACATTTCCGTGATCCTCCCGGGTTTTCCCCTCACCTATACCTTTTTCCTTGAGCCTTGAAAGCGACGGCAAAACGTCAATGGGCGGATATATCCCCTTTTTGTTCAAAGTTCTGGAGATTATAACCTGCCCCTCCGTTATGTAACCCGTTAAATCCGGAATGGGATGGGTTTTGTCGTCTTCGGGCATTGTCAGAATGGGAATCTGCGTTATTGAACCCTTTTTCCCTTTGATCCTCCCCGCCCTTTCAAAAATGGACGCTAAATCGGTGTACATATAACCGGGATACCCCCTTCTTCCGGGAATCTCTTTTCTCGCGGCCGAAATTTCCCTCAAGGCATCGCAATAATTTGTCATGTCCGTTAAAATCACCAGAACATGCATGTCACATTCAAAAGCCAGATATTCCGCGGCCGTCAGCGCCACTCTGGGAGTGGCTATTCTTTCTATGGCCGGATCATCGGCAAGATTTATAAACATCACGCTTCTTTCCAGCGCTCCTGTCCGGGCAAAATCTTTCTGAAAAAAACGGGCCTCTTCAAAAGTTATTCCCATGGCCGCGAAAACAACGGCAAACTTCTCATCCTTGCCCACCACCCTCGCCTGCCGGGCTATCTGGGCCGCAAGCTCATTGTGAGGCAGACCGGAAGCCGAAAAAATGGGAAGCTTCTGCCCTCTCACGAGAGTTGTCATGGCGTCAATCGCGGAAACCCCTGTTTCAATAAATTCCTCTGGATAATCTCTCGCATAAGGGTTAATGGGGGCGCCGTCTATGTCAATTTTTTTATCCGGTATTATTTCGCCGCCGTCGTCAATGGGTTTCCCCACACCGTTAAAAACCCTGCCGAGTATTTCTTCCGACACGCCAAAATGAAGAGTCTCTCCCAAAAACGAAACGCCGGAACCGCTGATATTGATACCCTCCGTGCCTTCAAAAAGCTGTATGAGAGCGCTCTCCCTGGATATGTCCAGCACTTTTCCCATCCGGCGGGAACCGTCTTCAAGGCGGATATTCGCCACTTCCGAATAGCCGACACCGGAAACGCCCTCAACTCTTATCAGCGGCCCCTGAATGCTTTTTATGCTCCTGTATTCTTTCATTATATCTGTCCTCCGTTTCGGCCGGAAAGCGAAGCGAAATCTTCTTTCAGGATTTTCTCCACCCCCGAAAGCTCCGTTTCACTCATTACCTTCATTCTGGCAATTTTTTCCTTACACGGCATATCCACAATCTGCTTTATGCCCACTCCCTTTTTTAACGCTTTTTCAGCCCGGTCGTAAAACAACATTATTATCTCCATCATCTTAAACTGTTTGCTGACCGCGGTATACGCGTCCTGTTCATCAAAAGCATGCTGGTGCAAAAAATCCTCTCTTATAATCTTCGCCGTTTCAAGTATCAGCCTGTCATCATCCGAAATAGACTCCACCCCCACCAGACGGACAATTTCCTGAAGATCAGATTCCTCCTGCAGAATTTTCAGAGCTTTTTTCCTCATCTCCGGAAATTCTTTCATGTCGTTCTTTTCGTAAAAACCGGTGATGTCATCAACGTACAGCGAATAAGAATTCAGCCAGTTAATCGCCGGAAAATGCCTCTGATAGGCCAGCGACGATTCCAGGCTCCAGAACACTTTTACCATACGAAGCGTTGCCTGAACAACGGGATCGGAAAGATCTCCGCCGGGAGGCGAAACCGCCCCCACCACAGACACGGAACCTCTTTGCGGGGGCGAACCGACTTCCACTATTCCGCTTCTCTCGTAAAAACCGGCAATCCTTGAAGTCAGATAAGCGGGATAACCTTCCTCGCCGGGCATCTCTTCCAGCCTCCCCGACATTTCACGGAGAGCCTCCGCCCAGCGGGATGTGGAATCGGCCATCACCGCCACATCCTTGCCCTGGTTGCGGAAATACTCCGCTATGGTGATGCCCGTGTAAATGGAAGCCTCCCTCGCCGCGACAGGCATATTTGACGTGTTGGCGATAAGCACCGTTCGTTCAAGAAGAGGGCGTCCGCTCCGGGGGTCTATGAGTTCGGGAAATTCAGTGAGAACATCCGTCATCTCGTTTCCTCTCTCCCCGCAGCCGACATAAACAACAACATCGGCATCCGACCATTTCGCCAGCTGATGCAAAACAACCGTGTTTGAATAAAAGGAGGGAGCCTCGCCGCCTATAAAATTATGAGCGTCTTCCACTTCAATATCATAAACTCTCCCCGAAGAATTTTTAATAATCTCAACCCCTGTGATCTCATCAATAAAAACAGAAGACAGGTGATTATACGCGTATTGCATTAAATCGTTTCTGCCTGAAACTTCCGCCAGTTTCCTAAACATTCCAACACCCATATTTTCGCCGGGAATATAATTATGAATCTCAATTCCGGCCTTCTTCCATTTCGCATAAGGCCTGCCGGAAAAATCATAAATTTTGTCCACAAAGTCTTTGCTCATAGGTACAATGTCCCATGAATTATATGTTTTTTTTCTGCTTGCAAGATACGCTTTTATTTTCGCAAATTTAACCGTATCTTCCAGAAAACACTCTCCGTAAAATTTTTCTATTTCAGCGCGGCCCCGTATAAAAAGTCTCCAACTCGTAAAACCGCCGGCATTTCTCTTTTTAAAACTCGCCGTTATTCCTAATTTAAGCAGCAGATAACCCATATCCCTTGCCATATTGCCGCTTGAAGTGGCTATTTCAATTTCCCCCTTTTGCGCGGAAAAACTTCCGTCGCACACAAAATAACAAGCCAGATATTTCGCCGCGGCCTTATCCCCCGCGGCCAAAATTCCCTTTGGCACAGTTATGTTCCTTGACTTTTTATATTCGGGAAACCCGAAATAGTCCAAAAGCTTTTTTATAACCGGGCTTTCCGCTATAACAACTTCCACCGTAGGCATTTTATGTTCTTTTGAATCTATCTCAAATATTTCTCTCACCAGATTTTTGAAAAATTTTCTCAATCCGGCATCGTTATTATAAAATCTGACGCTTCTGCCTTTCACCTGACCGTCGCCGCTCGCGAGAGCAAGCAACGAAGATAGTTTTTCATCTAATCTGTGCGGAATCCGCGTAACCGGTGAAGTTGTCTGCCCTTTCACATAGGAAACATCGGGCGTTCTCATTCCGGCAAGCTTATAAACGGCATCAAAAATTTTGAGTGTCGGCAAATTGCGGCCTGAGTGGTATTCAATCAGGCAGGCATAACTTATATCCAGAAGAACCGATACTTTTTTAAGCGAGCCGTGGGTCGCCTTTAATTTTTCAAGAACACTGTGGAAATCTTTTAAGCGCGCGGGGTCGGGGAGACGAAAATCCGCGAATATTTCCCGCCACGGCAATTCGTTTTTTATCTTCTCTTCGCGCGGCAAACGACGGGGCATAATAAGATAATCGCCTTTTTTAAGTTTTCCGGCCTGCGTTCTTTTTTCGTTCAAATCAGAATATGCGAAAAGTTTGTGCACGGGCGTAACCTTTAATTTTCGCCCTGATCTCGTCGTGAGCTTAACAAGAATATCCGATTTTCCCCTGTAAACAGCCCGCGCTCTGAATTTGCCTATTTTTCCGTCTTTCCAGCCGTAAACGAAAAGATCCTCATTGATGACTGTAAAATCCTCGTCTTTTTTAATTACCTGCTTCCCTTTGTGTTTGAATTTTTCATAAATATCCTTCATCTTCATAATTTTTCCGTCAGCAAGAAAAACAGGAGTGTCTCCTGAAACGCATTTACCACTCCCGAAAGGCCCGGGAATACATCCCGTGCCGCCCTTGGCCACCGGAAAAAAAGAGTCTATGACGCGCGTTCCCGTGACGAGAGGCGCCGAGGGCTGTATTTTCTTCGTGTAAGGAAGCGGCGTGCGCACAGGCCACTTAAACATCATCTGAACCGGAGCTCCGCCTATTTTACATATGTCGTCCTTTACGGTAAAAGACCCCGCCTTGATACCGGACACCTTTCCCGAAACACCGGGCGGCACCATAATTTTGCTTTCCACCGCTTCGGATTCCTTAACGGTGCCGAGCACCGAGCATTCCCCCACCTCCGTACCGTTGCTGACAAGAGGTTTAAACTCCCATTTTTTTTCGCACGACAAGCCGTTTGCCCTGACACCGCGCAATATATAATCGCCGGTTTTTTCACGCACTTTTTCAAGAGGCCTCTGAATACCGTCATATATTGACTGTATCAGGCCCGGACCCAGCTCAACGGTGAGGGGGGACCCCGTCGCTGTGACAGGCTCACCGGGAACTATACCGCCCGTTTCCTCATAAACCTGCACGGAAACAACATCCCCCTGTATTTCAATAACCTCTCCGATAAGGCCCGCTTTGCCAACATTCACGACCTCATACATCTTCACGCCCTCAAGGTCAACCGCCTGGATAAGGGGCCCGGCCACTCTGATAATTTTTCCTTTTTTGTTCATATTATTTCTCCGTTTACTATATCTCAACACCCACAGCGATTTTTACAAGCTCCGCGATTTCGCTTTCTATTTTGTTTTCTTCCCCCGGCAGAGGAAAAACTATGTACGGCGAAACCGGAAAAAGTTCCCTGAAACTTTCCCTGATCTCTTCAAAGGCGGTCTGCGAAAATAT
>JAYEJT010000118.1:0-2094 GCA_034660675.1 Elusimicrobiota bacterium | reverse complement strand
GGCGATGTCACATGTCAAGACCTGCCCCCGTTATACAAGCTTTTTAACACGAAAGTTTTTCTGGCTCCTCTCGCCGGCTGCTCCGATCTGCCTTTCAGACTGATATGCAGGGAGCATGGCGCGCAAATGGCTTTTTTTGAGATGATATCATCCAACGCTCTCGTCAGGGAAAGAGAGAAAACGCTTAATATGCTCAAAAGTGCAGAGGCGGATCATCCTATCGCCGGACAGCTCCTTGGTTCCGATCCGGCGCTTATGATTGACGCGGCGCTCAAAATGAAAGAGCGTGCGAATGTGGAATTTATAGACATAAACGCGGCGTGTCCGGTCAGAAAAGTTGTCACCAACGGACAGGGGGCCGCTCTTTTTAAAACACCGGAAAAACTTTTTGCGATAATAAAGATTCTTTCTCAAAAATCGGGCTTTCCCGTTACCGTGAAGCTCAGGACAGGTTTTGACGAGCCGGATATAAAAAAACTCATTTATATAGTCAGGGGCTGTGAAGCTGCGGGGGTTTCCGCATTATTTCTGCACGGCAGGACAAGAGCCCAGTTGTATTCGGGCGGCGTGGATTACGGGGCCATAAAAAAAGTGAAAGAAAGTGTAGGCGTTCCCGTTTTCGGTTCGGGGAATATCTTATCAGGGC
This sequence comes from Elusimicrobiota bacterium, assembly GCA_034660675.1. Taxonomy (GTDB): domain Bacteria; phylum CG03; class CG03; order CG03; family CG03; genus CG03. Next base: position 1,448 of record JAYEJT010000118.1, on the reverse strand, counting down.
CTCTGGCCAAAAAGATGCTGGATGAGACCGGTTGCGACGGGGTTCTCGTTGCCCGCGGGGCGATGGGGAATCCATGGATATTCAAAGAGATAAACAGTTTTCTCAAAAACGGGTTCTGTCCTCCCCCGCCGGATAAGAAACACCGTATAGAAGTTCTTAAAAAACATATTTCTTATATCAGGAAATATTCGGATGCTTCCGCACCGTCGGTTATAGGAAAAATGAGAAAAGCCGCTCTTTGGTATTTGAAAGGTTTTGCTCTGGCCGCCGCCGCGCGGGGAAAGGTGACGTCCGCGCAAAATTACGAAGAGCTGCTCAGAATTCTGGATAAACTGTTATAAATGGAAAACGGGAGGTAAAATGAGAAAATTATTTATTATTGTCGCCAAGTTTATGGGGTTATGGATAATCTATTCGGTACTTTTTCTTTTTCTTCATACCGGATTATATCTGGATATGCTTGTAGGGATGCCGAAAAACGCCACTTCTATTTATTGGAGTTTAGCGGGTATGGGAGTTAATGCCATAGGTTTAGTTATTTTAGCTTGGCTTTTATTACTGAAAACCGAATGGCTTGCCGATAAATTCAAAATTAAAGAGGGCGATAACCTGCCTGCTTTTAATGCGGACAGCGCTCTGCGAATAGGAATTAAGCTTATAGGGATTCATCTTGCTGTTTTTGCACTTTCTAAAATATCTTATTACCGGTTCAATTTTGCTTTTGTTAGTAGCTGTTTGGTTTTTTTTCCTTCGTTTAGCAATTGGCTTCTTCCTCGCTGTTAAAACAGAAAAAGTTATTAAACTGATTTCCTCTTCTGACGGGAAGGGCGGAAAAATTTAACAGATGACAGTAATTACTTTATAATTACGTTGGAGGAAAAGTGAAAACTCATATAGTGGCAATCGACAAAATCAAGGCCGTTATTAAAGAAATGCTTGTTGACTGAAATATTTGTATTTTCCGGGATTTAAGATAATCACTTACTTTTTTTTCAAGAAAAGCTTTTACGCTTTTCCACGAAACTTTTTCTATCATTACGGGCATTTTTTCGGGTTCGGCATTTTCAAAATAAGTGAGGCTTTTTAGCGCCTGAATTTTGAAATTTTTTGTATCCGGGAATTTCTTTTCTGAAAGCCGGAATATTTTTTCAAGAGTGATTTTCTGCAAAATAAAATAAAGGTCTATACAGTCTTTTTTATCTCCCCTTGAAATAGCGGCGGCTAATTTCATCGCGGCGATGTCTTCAAGAGATGCAATGTTTAACCCGCGGGATAGGGCAGGTTCGTTAAGAAGGCGGTAGGGGTAGTGAAAAAAACTTACCTGGATATTTTTAATCGTTAAGTCCAGAGTGTTTTCTTCATCGGCGATTATTTTGAAAGCTGTAATTTTTTTATTTGGTTTTTTATTTTTTCTCTTTCGCGGTAATTCAGAGAATTAATTGACGAGA
>JAYEJT010000117.1:0-2095 GCA_034660675.1 Elusimicrobiota bacterium | reverse complement strand
GGCGGAAACAGGGCCTTTGTATTGCACGCCGGCAATATATTTTTTAGCTTCATAGAAACGCCACTTCTTATCAATGCCCGCGTCTCCCGAACCGCCCTCGTTCCAGCGGACAGCGTGAAGCATTTTATTTAACAGAACGCATTGACCAAAATAAGCGGCCTGCCCTTGTTCTGCCGAAGCGTCAATGGATAATTCTCTTTCCTCATTAAAACCCTTGTACCAATCAAGAGCGTTGGCGCTTCCAAACCATGTCTGCGCAACATCGGGATCAGGAAACCAGTGACTTTCACTTGCGAAAGGAAAATCAATCCCTTTTCTCAAAAGATATTCCGCGCGTATCCCGCCCAGAGCGGCAGAGGCAAAAAGCGTGTCTTCTTCAGTCTCATAATCATCGCTGACTATTAATTTTGCGCTCGCGATGTCCCCTCCCCCGAATTCCGCAAAAATCCCCTGCATACCGAGTCCGAAGTCTTCGGCGGGATTGGTCTCATCGTAAAAAATAATCTCCTGCTGGCGCAGAGGCGCAGGTAACCGTCTTTGAAGCAGCCTCATGGGGTCGGGCGACTGAAAAACACGCAGATTATAAAAAGCGTTCAAATTAAAAAGCTCTTTGCTGTAAACAATGGATAACTTTTCAAACGATGTTTTGAGACGATCATCCGAGCCTGAGGAGTTTATGAGAAACATCCCTGAAACATTTTTATTAAGCGTTATTTTCCCATGCAAGGAGTGGCAGCTTTCTGCGCCGGAGGAGGAAATATTCACAAGAAATTTTCCTCTCCAGAATATTTTCGGCGACCACGCGAAATTTGAAGTTATTATTGTCCGCCTCAGCGCCGTATCGTATTTGAGGTTTGCCCCCTCCAGCCACTCGCCGTCAATTATCACCTTGTATTCATGAACGCCCTGCTCAAGATCAAGCCTTTTGCTGAAATAACCTCCTTCTATTTTCTCCATAGGAAATTCGTCAGGATTCCAGCCGTTAAAATCCCCGGCTATGCTGACCTCCACCGCCTTCGGCGCGTAATACTTTATTTCATATTCCCCCGCCCAAACAACAGCAATAATAGGGACGGAGGTAATTAATTTTCCAAGTATTCCAATTTTTCTAATCATTTTTGGGTCTGCCTTTATGCCAGCTTCTTTGCTGTAAACCGCTCTTTTTTAGTTTCTCAATAAAAATCGCGTTTCCATAAGCGCCATCCCTGAAATATCTTTTCAAAGATCTTTTTTCTTTTAATCCGTCCCGTAAATATTCCGAATACACTCTCCTGCGCTCATCCTTATTTTCCGAAATTACCGCGTATTCAGGGTCAATATCAACTAAATTACTTTTCTTCCCGCTAACATAAACGCCGCAGCTTGACCACCTGTAATTCTCGGGATTATTCGCAAGTCCGGCCATAACGGAATTCAGTTCTATGTAAATGCCGCACCGAATCAGGTAGATTCCGCTTTGTATTAAAAAACTTTTGAATCGATCCTGCCAAACATATCCGTAACCGCCATATTTTGCTCTGTAATATTGAGCGTAATTCTGATTTAAAAACCTCATCGCTTTGGTTAAATCCTCACCTTTCTGAGCATTTATTATTAAATGCACATGGTTGGGCATCAGGGAAAAATGATGAATCTTCAAACTGTATACGGTCTTCGATTCTCTCAGCGTTTTTAAATATTTTAGGAAATCGCTATCCTCATGAAATATTTCCCGCTTATTATGCCCCCTGCACAACACATGATAAAACCCATCATTAATTGTAAATCTTGGAATTCTTGGCATTTTAATTACCTCCGTCCCCTTTTTCTTTTTCAGAAATTCATCTTCATCGTAAACTTCACAACCTTATCAAAATCCAAACTTGTGTTATCCGAAAACGACGTACTGGAATAAAGAGATTCCGTGGGCCATGATTGCCCGCATTCCAGATACATTTCAAAATCATAGCCTATAAAATATTTGAGCTGAAAAAAACCGCTTCTCCATGAAACAGTATCAGTTCTCGCATCGGCCAAACGCATAAACATCTGTATTCTGTCGCTTATATTAATTTTCTGTTCCACCCCCAGCACAAGTTTCTGTCCGGGATACTTC
>JAYEJT010000116.1:0-2107 GCA_034660675.1 Elusimicrobiota bacterium | reverse complement strand
CAGAGTTATTCCCAGCTTCGCCCTCTTGTCCGCGCCGAGATTTTTTATGGATTTTCCCTCAAAAAGTATGTCTCCCTCAATGTGACGGAAATCGGGCAGGCCCATGAGAGCGGAGGCGAGAGTGGATTTTCCGGCGCCGTTGGGCCCCACCACGGCGTATATTATACCCTCCTCAAAGACGGCGTTTATGTCACCCAGTATATTTTTTCCGCCCAACTTTAAACCGAGGTTTTTTAATTCAAGAATGTTTCCCATTGCTTATTAAACAAAAAAACACGCCCTGTTTCAACAGAACACAAAATTACCGAAGTTTTGCCGTCAGGGCATTTATAAAGCAGGCGCGGCAGAGGTATCCGGAGCGGGCCATATGAGTGAGGGTTTAACACAGTTCCCGAAGCGAATAGGCAGCGAACCGCACACGTGAGCGTTCGTCTGCGGGTACCTCTGCCGCGCCTGCTTACGGCAAAACTTTAGTGATTGAATTTCTTTCTTGACAAAAGCGCGGGAGCGTCATATAATATGTTCAGTACGGATTGAACGATATGAAAAATAAGAAACAACCATCTGACATTAAAAGCGAGGTGATAAATCTCGCCGGCATGGGTTTTTCCCGCTTCAGCCTCAGTCCCATAGCGGGGCAGATCTACGCTCTTCTTTATATGAGCGGCGGCCCCGTGACTCTGAACGACATGGTCAGGGAGCTGAAGATAAGCAAGGGTTCCGCGTCAATGAACATCAGGGCTCTTGAGTCATGGGGAGCTGTCAGGAAACTGTGGGTCAATTCTGACAGAAAGGATTACTACGAGGCGAATCCGGATATAATGACAATCGCGCTCAAGAGATTCAAAGAAGGCATGAGCAAAAGAATGGGTGAGTTTTCTCCGGCGCTGGAGAGAGCGGAAAATCTGATTGCCGCCCCGGATGACAAAACATCCGCCGAAGATAAAAAGTTTTACAGGGAAAGACTGACGAAGCTGAAAAAACTTTTTTCGGGTGTCAGCAAAGCTATAGAGATTATACCGGATTCGCCGTCAGATAAAAAGTTCAAGTTAATAAGCAAAATCATATCCGTTCTGAAATGAGAATCTGTATGCTGATCCCGAGGTTTTATCCGGTGATGGGCGGAACGGAAAACCAGTGCCGCCTTCTTTCAAAAGAGCTTGTTAAAAAGGGTAACGGCGTTTTTGTGCTGACGCAGCGGGAGAAAAACACGGTGCCTTTTGAAATTCTCGACGGCGTGCCGGTTTACCGCCTGCGCGGTTTCGGCCTGCCGGGAATATTTTCTTTCGGTTTTTTCTTCAGCGCGTTCTTTTTTCTGATATTAAATAGCGCTAAATACGATATAATACATGTTCATTTGGCCACATCTTCAGCTCTCGCGGCTGTTTTTGCCGCCGGAATTTCGGGGAAGGGTTGCCTGGTGAAATTCGCCGGCGCGGGAAAGACGGGAGACATTGGCACATCCGCCCGCAAATTATGCGGAGGCGTCAAACTTTATATTCTGAAAAAATCCCGCGCTTTTTTCACGGTTCCTTCAAATGAGGTCGCCGCTGAGATGGTATCCGCCGGATTTAATAAAGAAAATGTGATAAAAATTCCCAACGGCGTTGATAGCTCTTTTTTTTCGCCTCCTGCTTTGGCGGATAAGCAAGAGCTGAAAGAAGAAATGGGCTGGCAGGGTAAAAAAGTGTTTCTTTTTGCCGGGCGCCTTGAAGAGCCGAAGGACATAGCTTTTTTTCTGAATGTCTGGGGAGGGGCGTCAAATGAAAAAGCTTTGTTTGTAATCGCGGGGAGCGGTTCTCAGGAAAGGGGGCTGAAAGCTCTTGCTGAGAAAAAGCAAATCAAAAACATTGAATTCGCGGGCAGGCGAAGTGATATGATTCGTTTTTACAGAGCGTCAGATTACTTTGTTCTTCCCAGCCGCGCCGAGGGGCTTTCAAATGCTCTCCTTGAAGCCATGTCCTGCGGACTAACGGTGATTGCCAGCGACATTCCTTCCAACAGGGAGATTATAGAAGACGGCAAAGACGGTTTTCTTTTTTCTTTTGACCGGCCGGATGAGCTTGACGGAATAATAAAAAATCTGCTCGCCGACGATAATACGGAG
>JAYEJT010000115.1:0-43272 GCA_034660675.1 Elusimicrobiota bacterium | reverse complement strand
AAAGAAACTCTTCAGCGTGAATCTTTTCAGAAGCTCTTTCTCGCTCTTGTCGGAAATGAGCATCTTGTCCGCGCCTCTCCCCGACACCGCCACATCGCAAAGACCGTCGGTTCCTTCTTCAATGGAAATGGCTTTTTTGATGTCGCTGACAGCCATCAGCCATTCGTGATCATCCAGGCGGCCGTCATCGTTCAAATCATATTTTTTTCGTTCTTCAGCCGAAGCCCTGATTTCTTTCAGTCTCGTCAGGAGTTTCTCCTTTCTCCCGGCCATGACATCGCCGCTTTTTCCGGCATAACCTATGACATAGAGTTTTTCCCCCGGAGAGATGTACCATTCACTGTATCTTTTGGCGCCGTTATGATAACCTTCCGAGTGATAGTATTTTCTCTCAATCGCGGCATCGCAGCTGAAGGGCTCTATCAGCACGGTACCCGTTGAATCCTTGATATAAAAAGGCGTTATGCTCTGTCCCTCGGCAATCACTTTCCACGACCGCCGGCGGTTTTTGCCGTAACCTCTGACGGTCATCTTCTCAACTTTGTATTTATAAAAAACGCAGTTTACGCTGTTCAACTTTGTTTCCACCGGATACTTCGCAAACGCCTCGCCTTTGAGTTCCACTATTCCCATGGGAATAGAACGTATTTTTGATGTGGGAATATTTTCTATCAAACTTTTAATACCGTAAAGCTCCATCCCCAGAAAAACATAAGAATACTGATAACCGCCAGAACCGCCAGCAAAGCGAGAAGCTTGAACTCATCTTCATTCAGTCTTATGCTGTGGTTAAGTAACACCATAATGATAATAACACCCGCGACGGCTAAGACGCTGTTTCTGACTATCTTGTTTAGTCTCGGCTGAAAATCCATTTTCTCATCCTCCCCTTATAGCGTCGGCAATGACCGCAACTCTTTTCATGGCTTTGACATCATGAACCCTTATTATGTCGGCGCCGTTCAATATTGCCGCCGTCACCGCAGCAGCGGTGCCCTCAAGCCTGTCGTTTTCGGGAAGCCCCAAAATTTTTCCTATAAATGATTTTCTTGACACGCCGGCCAGCAGAGGGAAACCCGTTTCCTTCAGCTCGCGCAGCCTTCTGAGAATTATAAGATTGTGACTCACCGTTTTTCCAAAACCTATTCCGGGGTCAATTATAATCCTGTCTTTTTCAACGCCCGCGGAAAGAGCCCGGTTCACGCATTCCGAAAGATACTCTTTCACAGAACCAACGACATCATCATAAATTATCTCTCCTTTCTGCATGGTATCAGGTTTTCCTTTTATGTGCATGAGTATCACGGGAAGACCTGCTGCTGCGGCAAGGGGAGCCATGGCGGAATCAAACATCCCGCCGCTTATATCGTTTATCATTGCGGCACCGGCAGCAAGAGCCGCTTCGGCCACAGGAGATTTGTAAGTGTCAATGGACACGGGAACATCAAATTCTGACGAAAGTTTTTTTATGAGTTCCGCTGTTCTTTCTATTTCAACGGATATTTCCACTTTCCCGGATCCCGGACGTGTCGACTGACCGCCGACATCAAGGATATCAACGCCCTCTTTTATGAAACGCTCGGCCTGGCGGAAAGCGTCTTCAGAAGAGTTCAACCCGTCGCCGGAAAAAGAATCGGGAGAGGTGTTGATGATCCCCATAACAAAAGTTTTTTCACCAAAAGGCAGAACGTATTTTTTCCCGGTTGACTTGACTATCCACTCCATGGAACCATTTTAGCAAAAAAAGACAAAAATGTTATAATATCCCATGTTTAAAATTGTTTCTGTTTTCTACGCTGCGGCAACAGGGCTGAACCGCCTTCTTTATAGAAGCGGCTTACGCCAAAACGAAACCATGCCGGGTTTTGTAATTTCTGTCGGCAACATATCCGCGGGCGGAACAGGAAAAACAGCCCTTGTCATTGATCTGTGCAAACAACTCTCCGGCAGAAGAAAAACAGCCGTCATCACCCGCGGTTATAAGGGGAAAATAACCGGCCCCGCGGAAGTAAAACCGGGAACCGGGGCAGCTGAAATTTTCGGCGACGAGGCGGTTATGCTGGCGGAAAAACTTCCCGAAACCCCCGTCATCGTCTCCAAAAACAGAATTGAAGGGATAAAGTTCGCGCGCAGAAAATTCAGAAGCGAATTCTTTGTCCTTGATGACGCTTTTCAGAATTTCACGATGGAAAAAGACAGAGACATTCTGATTGTTGACGCTCTCTCTCCGTGGAAAGGCCTGATGAGAGAAGGGAAAAAATCCCTTAAGCATTGCGACATAATTTTCATCACCAAATCAAATCTGGTCAAAAAACAAACTGTGGAAAAATTAAAAAGAGAAATACGCTCGTTTACAAATGCTCCTGTCATAAACTCAGAGCTGAATCTCACAGACATAATAAATCTAAAAACTGCGGAAAAAGCGCCGGAAGAAACGCTAAAAACTAAAGAGCTAAGCGCTTTCTGCGGAATAGGCAAACCTGATTCTTTCAAAAAATTGCTTGAAGACAGCGGTTTCACCTTGAAAAAATTCATCTCTTTCGGGGACCATCACAAGTACAACGGCAGCGACATTGACAAACTGGCTAAAGAACCCATATGGCTCACGACAGCAAAAGACGCTGTTAAACTCAAAGACATAGTTTTCGACACTGAAATATTAAGTGTTGAAACAACATCCTCCTACAGCGAAGACATCGTGAATCTGATCTTCCCCGGCAGCGGAAAAAACAAAGCCGTTATTCTTGACAGAGACGGGACAATAAATGTTGACAACGGTTATACCTGCGAAATCAAAGACCTCAAATTTCTGCCGGGAGCGGAAAAAGGCCTAAAAAAACTATCGGATGCGGGCTACATTCTTATCATTATAAGCAACCAGTCGGGCATAGGGAGAGGCTATTTCAGCCGGAGAAAAGCCGATAAATTCAATAACGCCATAATTAACATTCTCGCAGGCAAGGGCATAAAAATATCAGGCGTGTACATCTGCCCTCACGCACCTGAGGAAGACTGCGCCTGCAGAAAGCCGGACAGCCTGCTTTTTGAAAAAGCGGTCTGGGATTTCGGGGTAGATACCGGGCGCAGCTGGTGTATAGGAGACAGGGAACGGGACCTCATTCCCGGAAACAAGCTGAAGATCAAAGGAATACTCCTCGGCCGCGATTTTGAGAACCTCGCCGACGCCGCCGATTACATAATCAGAAAACGGGGACGGTTCTGGTTTAAGAAAAATGGGAAGAAAAACCAGAACCGTCCCCGTTAAACACCTTCCCCGTTGCTTATTCGGCTTTTATTTTTTATCATTAACGGTATGATTAAATTGCCTGATTTTAAAAAGCGGCGCATTCTTGTCGTCGGAGATATAATACTTGACAGATTTGTCTTCGGTGAGGTTTCGCGCATATCGCAGGAAGCTCCGGTGCCGGTGCTGAAAGCCATGAAAGAAGTTTTCAAGGCCGGCGGCGCGGCAAATGTCGCCGTGAATCTTGCGGCGCTGGGAGCGAAAACCGTTCTCTGCGGCGCCCTCGGCAAAGATTTCTACGGAGATTTCAGCATCTCCCACCTGAAAAAACACGGCATAATCACTTCCTCCGTTGTACGGCTTCCCCTCTACACCACAACTCTTAAAACCAGGATCATCGCGCGCAAACAACAGGTCGTACGCGTTGACCGCGAAGAAAAATTAAACGGGAACTCATCCGCAACACTTATAAAAAAACTAAAAAAAGAAATTATAAAAGCCGATGCCGTAATTATCGCCGATTACGGCAAAGGCGTCATAACAAAAAAACTGCTTAGCTACCTCATCCCCGCCGCGGCCGGGCTGAAAAAAATAATAACGGTTGATCCGCAGGTGGAGCACTTTATGAATTACAAAAATGTCACGAGCCTCACACCGAATCATTTTGAGGCGGAAAAAGCCACAAACATGAGGGCCGCAAGCGATTCTGAAGTAAAAAAGGCCGGTTTCGCGGTAATGAAAAAACTCAAACCGGAGAGTCTGCTCATAACACGCGGCGCAAGCGGCATGGCCATCTTCGAAAAAGGAAAAGTGACATTCATAAAAACTCTCGCACGCGAGGTCTTTGATGTCACAGGAGCCGGCGACACCGTCATCGCGGTCTTTACCTCGGCCCTGTGTTCGGGAATGAGCACGCTTGAAAGCGCAAAACTTGCCAACAAAGCCGCCGGAATCGTTGTGGGAAAACTCGGCACGGCGACGGTCTCAAAAAGGGAACTTGAAAAATGAACGCAATCGGAGTTATTCCGGCGCGTTGGGCTTCAACACGTTTTCCGGGTAAACCCATGGCGAAAATCCTGGGAAAAACAATGATACGCAGGGTTTGGGAGAAAGTCTCAAAGGCAAAAACCCTTGATAAAATAATCATTGCCACCGACGATCTGAGAATAGCCGATGAGGCCGCAGGCTTCGGAGCCGATGCGCGGGTGACGGGACCAGCCGCAAACGGCAGCGGGAGAATACGCGGTGTAATCAAGGACATCAGCTGCAAAATTGTCGTAAACATACAGGGGGATGAACCTCTCATAAACCCCTCTCACATAGACAGACTCGTAAAAGAATTCAGGGACAAAGCTGTAAAAGTGGCAACGCTATCGGCAAAACTTGACGAAAAAGAATATTTGTCCAGAGACACGGTAAAAGTGGTGAGCGCAAAAAACGGCAACGCCCTTTATTTTTCCAGACGCCCCGTGCCTTACGGCTCGTTCAAAGCCGCTAAAAAACACATAGGCATATACGCATACAGAAAAAAAGTGCTTCTTGAATCGTCAAAGTTCAAAAGCCCTCTTGCCGAGGCCGAAGATCTGGAACAGCTGAACTTTCTGGAAAACGGCATAGCCATAAAAGTGCTCTATGTAAACTACCGCGGAATCGCCGTGGACACACCCGCAGATATAAAAAAAGTGATCAGGAGGCTCAAATCATGAGCGTAAGAAAAGTGAAAGTCGGCAACATAACAATAGGAAAAAGTCTGACGGTTATAGCCGGGGTCTGTTCCATAGAAAATAAAAAGCAGGTTTTTTCAAGCGCCGAGGCCCTTGTAAAAATCTGCGCGAAACACAAATTGCCGCTCATATTCAAAGCGTCTTTTGATAAAGCCAACCGCCTGCAGGGTTCTTCCTGGCGCGGCCCGGGAATAAAAAAGGGCCTTGAAATCATAGCCGCCGTAAAAAAGCATTTCGGGTTCCCCGTGCTCACGGATGTGCACTGCGTGAGCCAAATTCCCGCAGCCGCGAAAATCGCGGATGTTCTTCAGATACCGGCCTTCCTCTGCAGGCAAACGGATCTCATCACCGCTGTGGCCGGGGCGGGAAAACCTGTCAGTATAAAGAAGGGGCAGTTTCTGGCCCCGGATGATATGAAATTCCTTATACAAAAGGCGGAAAACGCGGGGAACAAAAATATAATCCTTATTGAGCGCGGCAGCAGCTTCGGCTATAACAATCTCGTGGTTGATTTCCGCTCCATTCCCATAATGAAGAAAACGGGTTATCCCGTTATTTTTGACACCACGCACAGCGTTCAGCTCCCCGGCGGAGCAGGCGGACGGACTTCGGGAAAAAAAGAATTCTGCCTTCCTCTCTCAAGAGCCGCCGTCGCTGCCGGAGCTGACGGCATATACGCGGAAGTGCATCCCAAACCCTCCGCCGCCAAATCGGACAGAGGGTCGGTAATGAGTTTCAGCGAATTTAATAAACTTGTTTCAGCCGTAAAGGAGCTCGCGAAATGAAAACAAGAACGGTCAGGGAAATTCTCACAATAGAAAAAATGGCCATTGAAGAAAACATCAACCCTTCGTTTTCTTCAGCGGTGAAAAAAGCCGTGGAACTGCTTTTCAAAAGAAAAACCGGAAAAATAGCCGTTATGGGCCTGGGTAAATCCGGTCTGGTGGCAAAAAAAATCGCCGCAACTCTTTCTTCCACCGGCAATCCGGCTTTTTTCATTCATCCCGGTGAAGCGGCACACGGAGACATAGGCATGATCAACAAAGGCGACAGCATAATGGCTCTGTCATTTTCCGGAGAAATAACGGAAATGACAAGTCTTCTGCCTCTTATAAAAAAACTGAAAGTGCCGGTGATCTCCATAACCGCGCGTAAAGAGTCGGCTCTGGGAAAAATATCAGACTGCCTTATTACCATCAGCGCGTCCAAACAGGCCTGCCCTTTTAATCATGCTCCCACATCATCAACAACGGTGATGATGGTTACCGGCGACGCCATCGCTATAATGCTCATGCAGAAAAAAAAGCTGAAGGCATCTGATCTGGCGCTTCTGCATCCGGGGGGAGTTCTTGGAAAAAAACTTTCCATGCAGGTTAAAGACATCATGAGAAAAGGCGGCGAAAATCCTGTGCTGAAAAAGGGCAGTTCCGTAAAAGAAGCTCTTTTTGAAATGACACGTTCAAGACTCGGCGCCGTAAGCATCGTAGGCAAAAACAAAAAACTCATCGGCTTTTTTACTGACGGTGATTTACGCAGACTGATGCAGGACAGGTCAACGGCGCTGAACGAAAAAATTGAAAAAGTTATGACCCCAAAACCCTTCACCGTCATGGACACCACCCCCGCATGGAAAGTCGCCGAAATTATGAACAAACTCAATTTTGACAATATTCCGGTTGTTAATAAGTCCGGAAAACTTGCCGGGATAATTGATGAAAGAGATCTTCTGCGCGAAGGTTTATCCGGATAAATAAAAAATAATAAACCAACGGTTTTCCGATATAAAACTTCAAAGACCTTGACAAAAACCAGTTGTTATTATATAATTCTTCCTTATGCCTAAAATAGGCAAAAAGTGTCTGTTAATAAGGTGTTAATAAGATGTTGATAACTTGTGATAAAATTGTTGATAAGGACTGAAATTTGTGGAAAATTTTGAAATTTTGTGGAAAAAAATTGTCAATAATCTCCGTTTAGAAATTACTGACGAAACCTATAAACTGTGGCTGGAGCCGACCATACCCACGGGTTTAGATCAAGAAAAATTACGGGTGAAAGTTCCCAATAAATTTTTTGTCCGTTGGCTCAGCGAACACTATTGCGAAAGAATAGACAACATACTCAAGGGATCCGACCCGTGTCTCAAAGTGGAATTTTACACAGACAAAATTGAAAACAAAATTGAGGCTGACGACGACGGCATCAAAGAACTTGATGAAACACTTTTTCTCCCGAAGAAATTTGTTTCCAAATATTCCTTCGCTAATTTTGTCATAGGACAATCCAACCATTTCGCCCATGCGGCAAGCCTGGCCATAACGAAAAATCCGGGCAACACCTACAACCCGCTTTTCCTTTACGGGGGCGTGGGTCTGGGAAAAACCCACCTTCTCAATGCCATAGGCATAGAGATAAAAAAGCATTTTCCGGCTTTTAACATAATTTATGTCACCTCGGAGAAATTCACCAATGATATGATAGAGTATCTGAAAAACAACCGCATCGCCGAATTCCGTATCAAATACCGCAACGTGGATCTCCTTCTTATAGATGACATACAGTTTTTTGCCAACAAGGAAATGATTCAGCAGGAATTTTTCCACACTTTCAACACCCTCTACGAGAGGAGAAAACAGATCGTCCTTTCAAGCGATTCCAGCCCGAAAGATATGGGTTCGCTTGAAGAAAGACTGCGGTCGCGATTTCAGTGGGGTGTTGTGGCAGACATACAGCCGCCGGATCTTGAGACAAGGGTGGCAATAATCAAGAAAAAAATAGAAGCGGAAAAAATAAACATTCCCGATGACGTTCTTTATTATATAGCATCAAACATAAAAAACAACATACGGACGCTTGAGGGCGCCATTCTTTCCATAGCCGCTTATTCGTCTCTGACCGAAACAAGCATCACGATTGAAAAGGCCAAGGAATATCTGAAAACCGTTATAACGGAAAACGATATAGAAAAAGACATAGGCCTTGACACCATTCAATCTGTTGTGAGCAATAATTTTAATTTAAGCTCAGCAGATCTCAAGGGCAAAAAACGGACAGAATCTGTGGTTTTTCCCAGACAGATAGCAATGTATCTTTCAAGGATATTAACAAGTTTTTCCACAACGGAGATAGGTGAATTTTACGGAGGAAGGGATCATTCCACCGTCTTACACGCCGGAAATAAAATAAAAAATAAAATCACCAAGGATCCGTATTTCGCGGCATTGTTAAACAAAATCACCAAGCAGGTAAAAGAAAGTGCATAAGTCGCGATTTTTAAATTTTTCTGTGGACACGGGTAATACGGTTAAGAGTTATGCACAACTTATCAATATAAAGTTAAGCCCGAAAATCCCTGCAAATAAAAGCATTTTGGAAAACAGCATTGAGTTTGTACACATATCCACAGACCATAATACTATTACGACTAATTATTTTAAAGAAGAAAAAGAAAGGGGGAAAAATGAAATTTACCTGCAGTAAAAACGAATTGTTCAAACATCTGCAAACAGCGCTTCTCTGCCTAAGTCCGAAAACTATGCTTCCATATCTTAGTTTTCTTCAGATGGAGGCTGCCGACAACGCAGTGACAATAACTTCCACTGACTTGGAAGTGTCAACCAGAATCAAGTTTGAAGCCGATGTCAAAAAAAAGGGAAAAGCTCTTATTCACGGAGACCTTTTCGGGGCTTTAATGAGGGTTCAGGAAGAAAAGGATATTACGATTGAAGAGGGAAAAGACAGTATTGGTATAAAGTGCGGTAATTTCAAGGGCGAAGTTGCCAAAGGAAATTTGCAGGATTATCCCCAAATTCCCGAAGCGCCTGTGTCATCGGAAAAATCTGTTAAAGTTCCGGCATATCATCTTTCGGAGATGCTGGGAAAAACGATGTTCTCGGCATCGCGTGATGAGGTGCGTTATGTGCTTTGCTCCGTTTACTTTGAAATAGGCAAAGGCGCTTTTACTGTTGTGGCCACCGACGGCAAGCGTTTGGCTACAACCTGGAAAAAAGTTTCCATGCCCAAGGATATGAAAGTGTCCGCTATTGTGCCCGCAAAAACGGTGAATATTTTTCAGAAGGTTCTTTCCAACTGCAGCGAGAAAGAGGAAGTGAGCATAATCGTGGATGACAGCGGCATCTTTTTCGTGACGGATAACATAACAATGAGCTCGCGTCTGATAGACGGCACTTATCCTGATTACAAAAATGTTATTCCGAAGAACGTTAAAATAAAGGCGGAAGCTGATAAGGATGAAATATTGAACGCGACGGTGCGCGCGGCCAGCATATATCATTCCGGGATTTCATCGCAGAACTCGTCTGTTAAATACCAGGTGTCCAAAAATAAACTGAACATCTCGGCGGCTTCTCAGGGGTTCGGTGAAAGCGAAGAAGATATAGATGTGGAATCCTCGGGGGGTTCGATCAATATCGCGTTTAATCCGGGTTTTATAATAGATATCTTCAAGCATCTTGATGATAAGAAAATAATTATGGAATTTTCGGATTCCCTCAATGCTGTTGTTGTAAAATCTCCGGCCGATCCGAATTATGTGTCTCTTGTGATGCCCATGAGATCATGATTGAACTTCGGAAGCTGCTGAAAAAACTGAAAAAAAAAATGAAAGATATTCGTTCCGTTTCATCTGTCTGGAACGAATGTTCTTTCGCGGAAAAATATGAAATAAATGAGTTTGCGGTGAACAAAAAGAAACTTATTGTCTACGTGCCCTCGGCCATAATAAAAAAAGACATTGAGATGAATTCGGCACTGATGCTCAGGGAGCTCAACGGAAAACTTCCGGTGCGGAAAGCAGTGGGAACGATTGAAGTAAAAGTGAGGAGAAGATGAAGGAAATAAAAGAACAGGAAGACGGTTACACCGCAAAAGACATAAGGGTTTTAGGCGGCCTTGAGGGTGTGAGAAAACGCCCGGCCATGTACATAGGCTCGACGGACAAGTCGGGTATGCATCATCTTGTTTACGAAGTTGTGGACAACGGAATCGATGAGGTGCTGGCGGGGTTTTGCAAAAATATAGAAGTTATACTGCATGAGGATAACTCGGTCAGCGTTATTGACGACGGCCGCGGTATTCCGGTTGACGAGCATCCGACGGAGAATAAAAGCGCGGTGGAAGTCATAATGACGACCCTGCACGCCGGAGGAAAATTTGACGCCAATTCATATAAAATATCAGGCGGTTTGCACGGCGTCGGGGTGTCGGTCGTCAACGCTCTCTCCGAAGAACTCCAGGTGGAGGTGTACAGAAACGGAAAAATACACAGACAGAAGTACAAAAAAGGTATAACCGCTTCGCCTCTCAAAACGGCAGGCAGCACAAAACTGCACGGAACAAAAGTGACATTTCTTCCGGATAGAACCATTTTCACGCAGAACCCGAAATTTGATTTTGATTATCTCTCAAAAAGATTGAGAGAGCTGGCTTTCCTCAATCCCACCGCGACAATAAGCATAGAGGACGAAGCTGAAGACAAAAAACACATTTTTAATTATGAGGGCGGGGTGTCGGCTTTTGTGAAATTTCTCAGTGACGGGAAGAATGTTCTTCATCCTAATCCGATTTATATGAAAAAAGAAAAAGACGGCGTAATTGTTGAGGTGGCTTTTCAATATAATGAGAAATACGGTGAGTTCGTTCTCTCTTTTGTGAACAACATCAACACTGTTGAAGGGGGTTCTCATCTGGCAGGTTTTAAGGCCGCCCTGACAAGAGTCCTGAATGATTATAAGACAAAAAACGCTCCGGACAAATTCAAAAAAGTTGCTTTATCGGGTGATGACGCCAGAGAGGGCCTGACAGCGGTGATAAGCCTGAAGGTGCCGGAACCCCAGTTTGAGGGTCAGACAAAAACAAAACTCGGAAATTCAGAAGTGAAAGGAATTGTGGAGAATGTTGTTTCTGAGGGCCTGCAGATGTTTCTGGAGGAAAACCCGAAAGTCGCCGCTGTGATACTGCAGAAAATAATACAGGCTTCGCACGCGCGCGAGGCAGCTAGAAAAGCGAGGGAGCTGACCAGAAGGAAATCTTCGCTTGAAATAAGTTCGCTTCCGGGTAAACTTTCGGATTGCAGTTTGCGGGATCCCAAGCAATGCGAAATTTTTCTGGTTGAGGGAGACTCGGCCGGAGGCAGCGCCAAGGGCGGACGTGACAGGCGTTTTCAGGCCATACTGCCCCTCAAGGGAAAAATAATAAATGTTGAAAAGGCCCGTCTTGCGAAAGTGCTTTCAAATGCCGAGATAAGGGCCACCATAACGGCTCTAGGCACGGGTATAGGCGAGGATTTTAATCTGGAGAAACTTCGTTACGACAAAATAATAATAATGACGGATGCGGATGTTGACGGCGCGCACATAAGAACGCTTATCCTGACACTGTTCTACAGGCATTTCAAAGAACTCATAGAACAGGATAAGGTTTTTATCGCCCAGCCCCCGCTTTTTCTTGTTAAGAAAGGCAGTTTTAAGAAGTATCTTATTTCGGAAGAAGGGCTTCAGAAGTTTATGATTAACTCAAGTGCCGGGGATGTGAGCATAAGAAGCGGCGGCCAGAAGGGTTCTGAATTAAAAAAAGAAAACAACAAAAAATTTCTGGAAGCCGTTATTTACGCCAATAAGTATTTAAAAAAGCTTCTGTCGAAGAATTTGACAAATGCGGAAATACTGAAATACATAGCTATGGAAAAAACGCCGATAGCAAGATTTGAGGACACGCTTTTCTACAGTGAAGAAGAGGCTCTCTCTTTTAAGAGAGAATACAGAGAGAGTCATACGGTTGAACAAGAGGGCAGTGAGGACGAAAAAATTAACGTTATCAAATTTCCGGAGCTGCTGCGGTTGATGAAAAACGTCAAGCAGCTTGAACACTATGGCGCGGAAATGAATTCGGAGCCCGGGTGTTTTAAAAAACCGGTTGTCTTAAGGGGGAAGACCGGCGAAAGTATCTGTGGGAATTTGAGCGATGTCATAGAGGCTTTTGAGGAATCCGGGCGGACAGGCATGGCCATACAGCGTTACAAAGGCCTGGGCGAAATGAATCCCGATCAGCTATGGGAAACAACGATGGATCCGCATGAGAGGCATCTGGTTGCCGTAAAATTAGAGGATTCTGTTGAGGCGGAAAGAATATTTACAACACTCATGGGTGATGTTGTTGAAGCAAGAAGAAAATTTATACAGGATAACGCTCTCAGAGTGAAAAATCTTGATATTTAGTAGAAGGGGTGGAAATGGCAAAAGATATTAAAAAAAGCAAAGAAGAAGAAAAAGTCGGCACACAGACGCAGGATCTTTCAAAAGTACTGCTGAGAAATGTTGAAAACGAGATGGTTACATCTTACATCAATTATTCAATGAGCGTTATTGTGGGAAGAGCTCTGCCGGATGTCAGGGACGGTCTTAAACCCGTGCACCGGAGAATTCTTTATTCCATGAAAGAACTGAATCTGTCGCATAATAAGGCTTTCAAGAAGGCGGCCAGGATAGTCGGTGAGTGTTTTGTCCGGGGTACTCTTGTTTCGACGGCAAAGGGGCTGGTTCCCATAGAAGATGTGAGAGTGGGGGATCCCGTTTATACACGCAGCGGCCTGAAAAAAGTCAGCCGTTTGTATATTATGCCGGAAAAGGATATTTATAAGATTGTTTTGAAAAACGGAATTTACAGCGCTGCCACGGCTTCGCAGAAGTTTTGTGTGATAGACACTAACCTGAGCTTAGTCTGGAAGGAAGCAAAAAATATCACGGCAAAAGATTATGTGGTTGTAAAAGCGCCCTGCCCGGATAATAAAAAAAATGCGCGGCTGGGGAAACTGAACGGGAAAACAATTTATCTAAATGAAAATATCGCCTATCTGCTGGGACAGCTGCTCTCTGACGGCTGGGTTGAAAAGGGTTATAATCACGGTAAAGGACACAGGATAGGTTTTGGTTCGTCCTCACTTCCGATAATAAAACGGCTGCAGAAAACCCTGAAAGATGAATTTAAATACATGTCAAATATTGAGACTCAAACAAATGGAAATTCAAGAAAATTTTATTCCCTCAGAATTAACAAAGTTAATATTAATGATTTCTTGGTTTCAGTTTTCGGCCTGCGGGGCATAGCAGCCGCAACGAAAGTTGTTCCGCCGCAGATATTTGTATCGCCGAAAAAAGTTGTTTTTTCTTTTGTCAGCGGGCTAATAGACGGCGACGGAAGCGTGCACAGAAAGAGAAACTGTATCCACTACGGTTCTGTTTCAGAGAAATTAACAGCCGGTTTGCTGACGCTTTTGACGAATTTCGGAATTATGGGAGAGAGATTTACAAAACCGGAAAAATCCGGCGGAGTGATAAACGGCAGAGAAGTCAAAAGTCGTTTGCCATTTCACTATATTGAAGTAAGAAGCAGATACGCATGTCTGCTTGCCTCGCTGCTTAAAGTTGCGCATAAAACAAAAGCGGAAAATCTGAAAAGAATAGAGACGAAAAAAATTAAAACCGCGGGTTTTGACGTGATTCCAAATGCCGGCAGGCTGATTTTTAAGGAATTAAGCAAAAAGCATATTGGGGGAGGCTGGTATCGCGATGAAAGCGGGAAAAAATTCAGAATGGGCGTCAAATATCCCTCAGGATGTAAAATCAGGTATTCAAAAGATTTGAGCGGACAGAATATCGGAAGAGTTCAGATTCTGGATTGGCAGATTCTCACCAAATTAAAGAAAATTAATTCACCGCTTGCGGAAATTTTAGAGAACATCGTAGAAAATGAATTGTATTTTATTAAAGTTGAAAAAGTGAAAAAATGCGGCAGGGAAAAAACTTTTGACCTGCAGGTGGAGAAGGATCACGAATTTATCGCTAACGGAATGCTCTCGCATAACTGTCTGGGTAAATATCACCCTCACGGTGACGCTTCTGTGTATGATGCTCTTGTAAGGATGGCTCAGCATTTTTCGCTGCATTATCCGCTTGTCAGGGGACAGGGCAACGTGGGTTCCGTGGACGGAGACCCTCCGGCGGCCATGAGATATGTGGAAGCCAAGCTTGAGAAGATTTCGGATGAAATGCTCAGGGATCTGGACAAGGGCACCGTTGATTTTGTGGATAATTTTGACACGACGCTTCAGGAGCCGGCTGTTATGCCTGCAAACTTTCCCAACCTCCTGGTGAACGGCTCGGAGGGAATCGCCGTCGGCATGGCTACCAAGATTCCTCCGCACAATCTGACAGAGGTCATTGACGCGACAGTTGCCTTGATAGATAATCCGGAGCTGGGAGACTCGGAGCTTTTCAAAATTGTTCCGGCTCCTGATTTTCCCACAGGAGCGATAATCACAAACCGCAGCGGTATATATAACGCCTATAAAACAGGAAGAGGTTCTTTCAAAATAAAGGCCCGCACGGAAATAGAGCAGGTCAAAGGCAACAGAGAAAGAATAGTGGTGACCGAAATCCCCTATCAGGTGAACAAGGCAAGGCTCATAGAGAACATAGCCATTCTCGTCAGAGAAAAGAAAATAACAGATATCACGAATCTCAGGGACGAATCCGATAAAGACGGGATACGCGTGGTCATAGACGTTTCCAGAGAGGCCGTTGCGGGAGTTGTGCTGAATCAGCTGTTCAAACACACGCAGCTTTCGGTGAGTTTCGGTATCATACTGCTGTCGCTGGTTAACAACGTCCCGAAGGTGCTGAGCCTCCGGCAGATGCTGGGCTATTACATTGATCACAGGGTTGACGTTATAACAAGGCGCACGAAATTTGAGTTGGCGAAAGCCGAGGCCAGAGCACATATTCTTGAGGGTTTGAGAATAGCTCTTGAAAATTTGGACAAGATCATAAAGACCATCAAACAGTCCAAAACGCCGGCTGACGCCAAAGTCGCGCTTGTTAAAAATTTCAAAATGAGCGAGATTCAGGCCCAGGCCATTCTGGATATGAGGCTGCATCAGCTCACAGGCCTGGAAAGGATCAAGGTGGAGGAAGAGTACATAGAGAAAATCAAGCTCATAGAAAAGTTGAAAAAGATTCTTGCTGATGCCGGCAAAATACTGGCCATAATAAAAGAGGATCTGCAGGAAGTGAGAAAAAAATACGGTGATAAACGGCAGACGGAAATATCTGACGAAGACACCGAAATAGCCGACGAAGATCTCATAAGCGACACAGAGGTGGCGCTGACGATAACCCATCAGGGTTATATAAAAAGGGTGCCTCTTTCCACCTGGCGCGTTCAGGGTCGGGGCGGAAAAGGCGTGAATTCAATGAAGACAAAAGATGACGATTATCTGGAGCATCTTTTTGTCACATCAAATCTTGCGACCTTCCTTGTGTTCACAAATCTGGGCAGGCTCTATTGGCTTAAAGTCTGGAAAATACCCGAAGCGGGAAGAACATCCCAGGGCAAGGCGCTGGTGAATTTCCTGACATTTAAGACATCCTCTGAGAAGTTTAATTCTTTCTGTCAGATAAGAAATCTTGCAGATGCCTGCGGCAGTCTTTTAATGGTGTCTGAAAAAGGTCTTATCAAAAAAACGCCTGTTGCCGCATATAGCCGTCCCCGGTCTTCGGGAATTATAGCCATTAACCTGAAAGAGGGGGATAAGCTTGTCAAAGTGCAGGCCTCCGACGAGAAATCGGATGTTGTTATAGCCACGAAGCTTGGAAAAGCGATAAGGTTTGCCGAAACAACGGTCAGGTCGGTAGGTCGTTCCGCAAGAGGCGTGAGAGGAATAAGACTCGCCGAAGGCGACAGCGTTGCGGGAATGATCGTTCAGGAGCCTTCTTCAAAAGAAGCGGTTCTTGTCATATCCGAAAACGGTTACGGCAAAAGAACGGACATCGCGGCTTACAGAAAACAGAGCCGCGGCGGTAAGGGCGTGATCAACATGAAAATAAATGATAAGACCGGGCCGGTTGTTTCGCTTTTTTCGTGCAGTCTTGACGACGAGATCATGATAATAAGCACAAGCGGTATAACCATAAGGCAGAAAGTGAAGGACATCAGAAAAATCGGCCGGGCGACATCAGGCGTGAGACTCATAAAACTGGGAGAAGGCGATAAGGTGGCCTCAGCCGGCAAGATAATTTCAGACGAGGAAATCCCCGTGTGATAAATATTCAGATGCACTGTCTAAATAACAGTCATTGTTGAAAATAAAAAAAATATATATCCTGCCGTATCTTGAATTGAAAAACGCTATTATGCCTTCGGAGCAACGGATAGGAGAAGGAAATTGACGATAGTTTTTACAATCAGAAATAGAAAAATAAGAGTTGTTTCCGCGCGGGATATGAGCAGGAGGGAAAGGGGGATTTATGACAAGAAATTATAAAAAATTACCGGAATTTAAAAATGAAAGCGATGAATTTGAATTCTGGGCAAAACACGATGCCGCTGAATTTGTAGATATGGCAAAAAGCGAGAAAGTTTCACTTCCTGAATTAAAACCCACTGTGAAGAAAATCTCCATGAATCTGCCCACACATCTAATGGAGCAGCTGAAAATGATTGCTCACAAAAAAGGCGTGCCCTATCAGTCGCTGATGAAAATTATGCTGACCAAAGAGGTAAAGCAGGAACTTAATTTGGGGGTGTAAATTGTGATAGACATTAGGATTTTAAGAGACAGTCCTGAGCTTTTTAAAAAGCGGATGGGCGTCAGAGCTAAAGAGGATCTGCTTGACAGAATTCTTCTTCTTGACGTAAAAAGACGTGAGAGCCTCAGGGAAGTTGAGGATCTCAGGGCCAGACAGAAAAAAGTAAAGTCTCCCGGGGAGGGAAAAGAGGTTAAGGTTTCCAGAAAAGAGCAGGAAGAAGTTCTCAAAAAAATTGACGCTGAATTTAAAGGGCTTATAGACACAGTACCGAATCTGCCGGATGAGGATGTGCCGCCCGGCTTCGCGGAAAACAATAAAGTGATGAAAACTGTCGGCTCACCGGGGAAACAGGAAGGCCCTTTGCACTGGGAGATAATAAAGCTTTTGGACATGGTTGATTTTGAAACGGCTTCGGGAATAACGGCTTCTTTCTGGCCGCTGCTTAAAGGCGACGGGGCAAGGCTTGAAATGGCGCTCATCAATTTTTTCCTTGATGAGAACGATGAGGCCGGTTTTACCCCCGTCATGGTGCCGGCTTTGGTTTCGGCCGCCAGCGCTTACGGAACCGGCCAGCTTCCAAAATTTGAGGACGATCTCTATAAAGTCGCGGAAGATGATCTTTATCTTATTCCTACGGGGGAAGTGCCCGCGGGGAATCTTTTCAGGAACAAAATAATTGACAGCGCTAAGCTGCCTGTTAAACTTCAGGTTTTCAGTCAGTGTTTCAGGCGCGAGGCCGGCTCCTGGGGTAAGCTGGGAAAGGGGCTGATAAGAAATCATCAGTTTAACAAGGTGGAGATTTTTGAGTTTGTAAAACCCGAAAGTTCGGAAAAGGTGCTGGAGGAGATTGTGGAAAGAGTGAGTTCGCTTCTGCAAAAACTGGGACTGGTGCACAGAATTGTTCTTCTTGCCGCAGGGGACACGGGTTTTTCATCGGCCAAAACATATGACATAGAGGTGTGGATGAAAGGCACGGGTTCGTGGCTTGAGGTCTCTTCATGCTCCAACTGCCGTAATTTTCAGTCACGCCGCACGGTCACAAGATTTAAAAACGATTCGGGTAAAACCGAGTTTGTCCACACGCTGAATGGTTCGGCTCTGGCGGTGGGAAGGATCTTCGCGGCTTTGTGCGAAAATTTCTGGGACGGGCAAGGAGCGGTTGTTCTTCCGGATTGTTTGAAAAAATACATTGGCAAAAACAGGATAGAAAGAAAAATATAAATCAGGGGCGGATATTATTGCCGAAAAACTGCAAAATATGGTAAAGTCAGAACATGGGAGCAAAGGGCTGGGAGATAAACAACAAGGTTAAGGGGACATTAACGAGAAACTGGGTTGATGTTCTTAATCTTTCCATCAGTACCGTCCGGGATGTTGTCGTTATAAAGGGGGGCCTCAAATTCAAAGGAGGCAAAGTTTCCTCCGGAAACGAAACCGCCGTCATTGATGTTCTCAAAAAAAT
This sequence comes from Elusimicrobiota bacterium, assembly GCA_034660675.1. Taxonomy (GTDB): domain Bacteria; phylum CG03; class CG03; order CG03; family CG03; genus CG03. Next base: position 25,239 of record JAYEJT010000115.1, on the reverse strand, counting down.
AGAGAGAGAACTGATGCAGAGCAAAGATGTGAAAGCAATAAAATGGGAGCTGACGCAATGGGAGAAACGAGGCGGCAAATGGTACAGAAAAAAACTTAAACACGAAAGCGACGGTTAAATCCCGGATGATTTAACGCGGGGACATTTTGTATTATCTAAGGCGGGTACTTGACACATTACGGAAAATTTTTATAGCATTAGTCCTTTTATGGTATGAGCAAAATTATAAAATTTTCTAAAAGCGTATATGCGGAGCTGGACCGTATCTCGTGGGCGTCGAAGAGAGATGTGGCGGGCTTTACGGTTGTTGTGCTGGTTTTGGTGGTTGCGGTGTCGTTTTTTATTATGGCGGTTGATTTGATAATTTCAAAAATAGTGGGGATTTTTATCTGATGGCTGAATATAAATTTTACGTTGTCCAGGCTCTTGTCGGTTCGGAAAAAAGGGTTTTTGAGGCGATTGAGGCTAAAAGGGCTTTGTATGCCGAGTCAGGCGTGGAATCGAAGATAAAACAGGTGATAATGCCTGAAGAAAAAGTGGTGGACATAAGGAAAAAAAAGAATGTTGTCCGCCCCAGAAAAATACTTCCCGGATATATTATAATAGAGATGATTCTTGATGACGAAACCTTCTGGTTCATAAACGGGATACGCGGCGTTAGCGGTTTTCTCGGCGGGAAAACGCCTTTTACCGTGAAGCCCCATGAGGTGGAATATCTCAAAGACATGGTGAAGGAGTCCGAAAAAGAAAAGCCCCGGCCGTCGGTGCAGTTCGCTAAATATGATAATGTGCGTATTGTTGACGGACCTTTCGCCAATTTTTCGGGTGAGATAGATCATGTTGATGAGGCCAAAGGCAAGCTCAGGGTTATGGTGTCCATATTCGGCCGTTCGACGCCGGTGGAACTCAAATTTTACCAAGTGGAGAAAACATAATGGCAAAGAAAAAAAAGATTAAGGCTCAGATAAAACTTCAAATTCCGGCTGCCGCGGCTAATCCGGCGCCTCCCGTGGGTCCCGCTCTCGGACAGCACGGTGTTAACATAATGGATTTCTGCAAGCAATTTAATGAAAAAACAAAAAAGGAAGAAACGGGAATGCTTATACCGGTGGTTATATCTGTCTACGAAGACAGAAGTTTTTCCTTTATAACGAAGGTGCCGCCGATATCGTCTCTTATCAAAAAAACTATTGGTATAGCGAAAGCGTCAGGTGTGCCCAATAAGGAAAAGAAGGGAAAACTCACCGCGGAGCAGGTCAGGGAAATAGCTGCGAAGAAACTTCCCGATCTTAACACGGAGAATTTGGATTCTGCGTGCCGGATGGTGGAAGGCACCGCCCGGAGTATGGGAATTGAAGTGGGGGACTGAAGTTTTTAGAACGCTATGAAAAACAAAAGATATTTAGAATCGTGTAAGAGCATTGAAGAAGGGAAAGTGTATCCGCTTGAAGAGGGGCTGAAAATGCTCAAGGGTTTCAAGAAGCCGAAGTTTGATGAAAGTGTTGAAATGCACATAAATCTTAACACGGGCGTAAAAAAAATACCGCAAAACATTACGGGTTCTGTGTCTTTGCCGGCCGGAACCGGAAAAGACGTGCGGGTGGCGGTGATAGCCAAAGGCGCCAAGGCTGAGGAGGCGCTTTCCGCCGGAGCGGATAAGGTTGGCAACGAAGATATCATAAGTGAGATAAAAGACGGAAAAATTGATTTTGATGTGCTTCTTGCCGCTCCCGATTGTATGAAGGATCTTTCCAAGGTGGCGAGAATAATAGGGCCGCGGGGTCTGATGCCTACGCCGAAAGCCGGTACGGTGACTATGGAAATAGCCGCCGCTGTGAAAAATTACAAAGCGGGTCTGCTCAGATGGAAAGTTGATTCCTCCGGCAATATCCATGGCGCCTGCGGTAAGATATCTTTTTCTGACGAAAAACTTATGGAAAATATAAAAGCGTTTGTTGAATCTGTGAGGTCCGCGAAAATGCCTTTTGCCGCGGGCAATGTGATAAAAAAAATTTCTATAGCAACGACGATGTCACCGGGTGTGTGCGTCAGCGCGTAATTGAGGGAAAAAAATGAAACTCAGAGCTGAAAAAGTAAAGTGGTTAGAAGATAGAGATAAATTTGTAAAAGAGAACAAGGCTTTTATTTTTGCCGAGTTTCAGAAGCTGACCGTTAAGGATATGACGGATCTGCGGATGCGCCTGGGGCGCGCGCAGGCCCGCACGGAAGTTGTAAAGAACAGGCTTTTCAAAAATCTCATGAAAAATGACTGGGAACAGGTCTCGTCTTTCGTTCAGGGACCAACGGCGGTTATTTTTACAGATGACACCAGTATTAACGATGTCTGTAAGGAGTTATCCGAGTTTTCAAAAGAAAATGAAAATTTTAAAGTGCGCGGCGGATTTTTGAGGCCGGGCAAGGTGCTCAGCGGAGGCGATATTTCCGACATAGCGGCTATGCCCGACAGAGATACGCTTATAGCGATGTTTGCGCGGGCTGCACAGGCGCCGCTTTACGGATTTCACAGTGTGTGCAAATCACTTTTGTCAGGAATTGTTTTTGCTCTGAGCGATTATGCGGGCAAAAAAGAACAGAAGAACTAAAATTTTGGAATTTGATGATATGGTAGAAGGGAGGAGATAATGGCTATAAGCAAGGATGAGATTATTGAAGGTATTTCACAGATGACAGTTATGGAGCTCAATGAGCTTGTAAAGGCAATTGAGGAAAAATTTGATGTCAGTGCACAGATGGCAGCCCCCCAGGTTGTTGCTGCCGCCGGCGGCGGAGCAGCTGAGGCGGCCGAGAAAACAGAATTTGATGTTGTCCTTAAGGCTGTGGGTGACAAGAAAATTCAGGTTATTAAAGTTGTCAGAGAGCTGATGTCTTTGGGACTCAAAGAGGCAAAGGAAGTTGTGGACAGCGCTCCCAAAAAAGTGGGAGAAGCGTTGCCGAAAGAAAAGGCGGAAGAAATAAAGGCGAAACTCGAAGAAGTCGGTGCTACTTGTGAAATAGCATGAAGGAAATAAGATTAGAGAGAGTTAAGGGCAGGGAATATCTCTCAACCACGCGTTTTCTGGATATACAGACAAAATCCTATCGGGATTTTTTGCAGGCGGATGTTCCCCAGGAGCAGAAAAAACCCATTGGCCTGGAAGGAGCCTTCAGAGATATTTTCCCGATTGTTTCTACAAACGGAAAAATGGAGTTGGAGTATGCCGGTTATTCGGTTGGCAAACCTTCCCTGACAGAGATTGAGGCCAGAAAGAAGGAATTGACTTACACCATTCCGGTGAAAATTCAGCTTCGTCTCAAAAAATACAGAGAGCGTGGCGGAGCGCCGCACATTTTTGAAAAGGAAATTAATTTCTGCAACATTCCTTACATGACGAAAAGCGGTAATTTTATCATAAACGGAAACGACAGGGTGATTGTTAATCAGCTCCACCGCTCACCGGGAGTGATATTTGAGGAAGCCGCGGCTCATGAAATAACCCAGCGCGGCCGCCAGAAATACACAGCCGGCATAATTCCGTATCGCGGTGCATGGGTGGAATTTGAGTTTGATTATGACAACGCTCTCATTGTTGTCATAGACAGAAGAAAGAAATTTCCGGCAACTGTGATACTTCGCGCGCTCGGCCTTGAGACAAATGATCAGATTGTGGAAAGATTCTACAAAACAGAAGAGGTTTCCGCCGGCTCAATAGATCTTGATTCTCCGGAAAAAACATATCTTGGCAAAACTCTCCCTCCCGGGGAAGATGGAAAAATCCTTTTCTATGCCGGATGTGCAATAGGCGCTGACCTTGTGGAATTTGCTCTGGCTGCGGGCATGAAAAAAATCACTGTTGTGTCAAAAGAATCTGCCGCGGACAATGTGGCCATACTGGAGACGCTGAAGAAGGACAATGTGCGGTCTCAAAAACAGGCCATAGTGGAATTTTTCAAAAAATTGAGGATTCAGGAGTTCACGAGTGAAGCAACGGCAAGAGATTTTTTTGAAACACTGCTTTTCAAAAGCACAAAAAGATACGATCTTTCTTTTGTGGGCAGGTATAAAATCAATCTCAGATTGGGAAAAACGTATGAAAAGCTCGGACTGAAATTGCCGGCCCTTTCCAGAAGAACTCTGTGTTATGAGGACATTTTGGCCGTAATATACAATGTTATTGCGCTCAACCAGAAGCTCGAAACCAAAATTGATGACATAGACCATCTCGGCAACAGAAGGGTCAGGTCGGTGGGCGAGCTGCTGCAGAACCAGATAAAAATAGGTCTGACGAATCTCGCGAGAGTGTCGCGCGACAGGATGAACATGAAGCAGGACGTGAAGAATCCGCAGGAACTCGTTAACACGACTTCGGTGATAACGACTATAAACAAATTTTTCGCGACATCCCAGCTTTCACAGTTTCTGGACCAGACTTCGCCGGTGTCGGAGCTGACTCACAAGAGAAGGCTTTCGGCCATAGGGCCTGGCGGTCTTAACAGGAAGCGCGCCGGTTTTGAGGTGCGTGACGTGCACAATTCACATTACGGAAAAATATGTCCGATTGAAACCCCGGAGGGACAGAATATAGGTCTTATTGTTTCTCCGGCGGTGTATTCCCGGGTGAATCAGTACGGCCTTCTTGAAACGCCGTATAAAAAAGTTGAGAAGGGCGTTGTTACCAATAGGGTGGAATACATGACGGCCGATGAGGAAGAACGCCGTATGGTGGGGCCGTCCACGATGAAACTTGATGAAAAGGGGCGTATAACTGAGAGTTCCATAATGGCCAGGCGCGGAGGCGAGTTCATGTTTGCTTCCCCAAAAGAAATTGAGTATTCAGATGTTGCCTCCAACCAGATTTTGAGCCCTTCGGCGGGACTCATACCTTTTATTGAACATGATGACGCCAATAGAGCCCTCATGGGTGCGAATATGCAGAGACAGGCGGTACCGCTGCTTAATCCCGAAGCACCGCTTGTTTCCACGGGCATGGAAAAAAACATTGCCGTGGACAGTCTGGCGGTCGTTTGTGCCGGAAACGCGGGAACGGTTGTGAGCGTTCAGTCGGACAGAATAGTGGTGGAAAGGGAAAACGGAGAATACGATGTTTATGACCTGATGAAATTTTTGAGAACCAATCAGAACACCTGTATAAATTATTCTCCCATGGTGAGCGTGGGCCAAAAGGTGAAAAAGGGAACCGTTCTTACCAGGGGCTGCGCCACCGATGACGGCCTTCTTTCCCTGGGAAAAAATGTTCTCGTGGCGTATCTTTCATGGGAAGGATATAATTATGAAGACGCCATGATAGTTAGTGAAAGGCTGGTCAAGGATGATGTCTATACCTCGATACACATTACGCGGCATGAGGCCGAAGTACACACCGGCGTTGGCGGTTCGGACGAGAGAGCGGAAGAGATTACCAGGGACATTCCCGGTGTTTCCCCCTCCCAGATAGCCAGGCTTGATTCAAACGGAGTCGTTGTCGAGGGTACCTGTGTGGAGCCCGGCGATATTCTTGTTGGAAAAGTCATTCCCGAGGAAGAGACTTATGTGCCGCATGAGGTGCTGCTCAGAAGTATTTTCGGGGACAAGGGCCGGCGCTTTAAGGATGTCTCTCTCACCGTTCCTCCCGGAACGAGAGGAACGGTCATAGGGGTGGAGCTTTTTGAGAGGAAGTCAAAGCTCACAAAATTCCAGAGAGAGAAGAAGGTCAAAACCGTTGCAGAAAAATTCAAGGAGCTTGGCGCGGAGCTGCGTTCTATGAGAAGCAGTGAAATAAAAGTCGCGGATGCTGATTTTGAGAAGAAGAAAATAAAGTCTGCGCAGCACAAAAAATTAGTGGAGAAAATAAAAAAATTCTACGAATTTGAACTTGGAATACTGAAAAAGCATAAAGATTCTGCTGTCAAAGATGCCAAAGGCACAACAGATCTGCCGCCGGGCGTGAGCAAGAAAGTCAAGGTGTACATAGCCACCCGGAGAAAAATATCAATAGGTGATAAAATGGCTGGCCGGCACGGTAACAAGGGAGTTGTTTCAATAGTGCTCCCTGTTGAAGATATGCCTTTTCTTCCGGATGGTACGCCGATTGATTTGATGATCAGTCCGTTGAGTGTTCCGTCGAGAATGAACATCGGTCAGATTTTTGAGACGCTGCTCGGCTTCTCGGCTAAAAAACAGAATGTGCGGTTTGTCTGCCCGTCTTTTAACAGTCCTGTTTTTGAAACAGATGTGGTGGGTAATCTTAAAAAATCGGGGTTGCCGCCCAACGGAGCGTTTACTCTTTTTGACGGCCGTACGGGGCGTCCGCTGATGGAGAAAGTCAGTGTCGGATATCCGTATATGCTTAAACTCGTGCACATGTCCGAGGATAAGATACATGCCAGATCAACCGGTCATTATTCGATGGTGACCAGACAGCCGGTCGGGGGTAAATCTCTTCTGGGCGGTCAGCGTTTCGGAGAGATGGAGGTGTGGGCGATAGAGGCCTACGGCGCCGCCAATCTGCTGAGAGAATTTCTGACCATAAAGAGCGATGATGTGAAAAGTCGTCAGAAACTTTTAGAAACGATCATAGGTGATGAGCCGGGAAAAGAAGAAAAAGTGACAGATAGATTTCTGCCGACTCCTTCAACGCCGGAGGCTTTCCAGGTGCTTGTGCGGGAACTGCAGTCAATGGGTTTTAGGGTGGAGTTATCGAAAAAGAAAGGTGCTGCGAAAAAATGAAAAATAAAGCAAAAGATAATCTGGATTTTACGAATTTTGACAATCTGAAGATTTCTCTGGCCACGTCCCAGATGATAAAAAAGTGGTCTTATGGAGAAGTAAAGAAGGGCGATACGATAAATTACAGAACATTTAAACCCGAAAGAGACGGGCTTTTTTGCGAGGCGATTTTCGGGCCGACAAAAGATTACGAGTGCCAGTGCGGAAAATATAAATTCCGTAAGCACGCCGGAATTGTTTGTGAACGCTGCGGCGTGGAAGTCACCGATTCCGAAGTGCGTCGTCACAGACTGGGGCATATCGATCTTGCGGTGCCGGTTTCCCATGTGTGGTTTTTGAGAAAAACGCCTTCGCGTGTGGGTGTTCTTCTGGGAATGAAAATCACCGATCTTGAAAAAGTTGTTTATTACGCTAATTATATGGTTACGGATCCCGGGGCGACGCCGCTAAAATACAAGCAGTTGCTTTCCATAGACGATTATGCGCGCCTGAAAAAACTTTACGGTACAAGATTTAAAGCCGGTATCGGCGCTCCCGCCGTCAGGAAACTTCTCAAAGAAATGAATGTGGAAAAACGGCTGGAAGAACTCAGAAACAAACTCAAATCGGAAAAATCATCCGTGACTATTTCGCGCATGGACAAACATCTCAAAATAGTTGAAAGTTTTTACTATTCAGGGAACAAGCCCGAGTCTATGATATTGACCGCCTTGCCGGTGATGCCGCCGGGGCTCAGGCCGCTTGTGCCGCTTGAGAGCGGACGCTTTGCTTCATCGGATCTTAACGATTTATACAGAAGAATTATCAACAGGAACAACCGGCTGAAACACATAAAAGAGCTCAAGGCTCCGGAAGTTGTCGTAAATAATGAAAAACGGCTTCTTCAGGAAGCCGTGGACGCCCTCATAGAAAATGGAATTCGCGGTAAAACCGTGGTGTCGGCTTCAGGCCGCGCGCTAAAATCCCTGGCTGATATAACAAAGGGGAAAAGGGGCCGGTTCAGACAGAATCTCCTCGGGAAAAGAGTGGATTTTTCGGGCCGAGCTGTTATTGTTGTCGGCCCGCAGCTGCGTATTGACCAGGTTGGAGTCCCCAAATATATGGCCGTGGAGCTGTTTAAACCTTTTGTTATCAGGGAACTGCGTAAGCAGGGGCTGGCCGCGCACATAAAAGATGCGAACAGGGTTATACGCGAGCAGCCCGGCCTTGTTTTTGATCTTCTGGAAAAAATAATGAAGATGTATCCGATTATGATCAATCGCGCTCCGACTCTTCACAGGCTCAGCATTCAGGCCTTTTATCCGGTGCTGGTGGAAGGAAATGCCGTGCAACTCCATCCTCTTGTCTGCGCGCCGTTCAACGCTGATTTTGACGGTGATCAGATGGCGCTTCACCTGCCGCTGACTCCGGAAGCGAGAATGGAAGTTATGACGCTTCTGCTATCAACAAAAAACTTTTTTTCACCTGCTTCCGGCAACATGCTTGACGCCCCCTCTCAGGATATGGTCCTGGGGGTTGCGTATCTGACTAAGAAAAAACCGGGGGAAGAGGGTGAAGGCAAAATATTTAAAGACGCGGATGAGGCCATACGCGCTTTCCGATTCGGTGTTGTCGGTATGCATGCAAAAATAAAAGTTGCGGGTTTGAATAAAATATCGGAAAAAGGGCAAGACGGCAAAATTCTTAAGCTGGCGGAGTGGAAAGATTATACGACGCCCGGAAGAATAATTTTCAATGATATAATCCCGGAAGGGGTTGAAAAGATCAACATGGAAATGACCAAGAGCCGTATCCATGATATGATCATGAAAATTCACAGCAAGTCCAATAATTATGTTTTGGCTAAATTTCTTGACAGAATAAAAAGGCTGGGATTTCACTATGCCATGGTGTCGGGCAGTTCCATTTTGATAGATTCGCTGATTCAGTGCGGTGCCAAAGACAAAATAATCGATGTGTCAAAAGAAAAGGTGAAAAAATTTGATAAAAGTTATCAGGCCGGCATTATGAGTAAGCAGGAAAGATACAACAGGATAATATCTCTTTGGCAGGACACAAGTGACCAGTTGGCAGATATGGTATTCGACGATATGGCCAAGCAGGAGTTTGAACAATACAAGCCGGGTGAGCCGAGATTTAACTCATTGTATATAATGGCTTCTTCCGGGGCAAGAGGTTCGCGTACGCAGGTGCGTCAGATGGTCGCGATGAGGGGCCTTATGGCAAAACCACAGAAAAGAGTCACCGGTGAAATCGGTGAGGTTGTGGAGACGCCCATCGTTTCTAATTTCAGAGAGGGAATGACGGTGCCCGAATATTTTATTTCAACTCATGGCGGAAGAAAAGGTCTTTCAGACACGGCGCTCAAAACTGCCGAGGCCGGTTATCTTTCACGGAAACTCGTGGATGTCGGGCAGGATGTTGTGGTTACCATGGATGATTGCCAGTCTGTTAACGGCATAACGGTTTCAGCGCTTATGGAAGGGCAAAATGTTGTTGAATCTCTTGCCGAGAGAATAGTCGGCCGCGTTGTCACGGATAACATTGTCAACCCCATTACCGATGAAGTACTGATAAAAGAAGGCGAAATGGTTAGTGAAGCTGACGCGAAGAAAATAGAAGATGCGGGTTTTGTGTCTGTCAAAATAAGATCCGTGCTCACATGCCAGGCTCCGCGCGGCTGCTGTGCCAAGTGTTATGGAAGAGATTTATCAACGGGTAATATGGTCAGGATAGGCACCACGGTCGGTGTTATAGCGGCTCAAAGCGTCGGAGAGCCGGGCACGCAGCTGACTCTTCGCACGTTTCATATCGGAGGCATAGCCGGGAGGGTTATGGATACCTCTGAATTGCGCGCCCAGGCTGACGGTAAAGTGGAATTTGAGAATCTTCAAACCATAAAAAATAAAGAGGGCGTTCTTGTTGTGATCAGCAAGAATGCTAAAATGATATTCAGAAATCCGAAAAAACTTATTCCCCAGACTTTCGGTATTCCCTACGGCGCCGCAATTAAGTTTGACAGTAATAGGAAAGTGAAAAGGGGTGAGTTGGTAGGGCAGTGGAACCCGAGGGAAATGCCTTTGATCGCGGTGCGTGCCGGCGTTATCCGCTGGAGAGATATTATCTCGGGTATTACAATAAGAGAAGACCGGTCCAAAGAAACAGGCCTTCTTGAGCGTATAGTTATACCTTACCAGAGGAGCAAATACAGGCCGCAGCTGGAAGTGGCGGATAAGAACGGGAAGAAGGATATTTTTCCCCTGCCTCCCGATACGCACATCGCTGTTGCCAACAAAGACAAAGTTGAAGCCGGTGATATTGTCGCTAAGATTCCTCAGGAAATAACAAAGATCAAGGACATTACCGGTGGTTTGCCGCGTGTGACCGAACTTTTTGAAGCCCGTAAGCCGAAAAAAGCCGCGGTTATCACAGAAATTTCCGGAATCGCAGAAATTATGACTTCGGAAAAAGGCGAGATGATGGTCAAAATTACGCCATCCCGCGGCGGAGAAGCGAGAGAATACGTGATTCCGCACGGGAAGCACCTTATTGTTTACAACGGCGACGAAGTGTCTGCCGGAGACCAGCTCACCGACGGAGCCATGGATCCGCACGACATTCTTAAGGTGCAGGGGGAGAAAGGGGTGCAGACCCATCTTCTTGACGAGGTACAGGGCGTTTACCGTCTCCAGGGCGTTAAGGTTAATGATAAGCACATAGAAATTATAGTTAAACAGATGCTTTCCAGGGTTCGCATTGTTGATCCCGGCGATACGGCTTTTATAACAGGAGAGCAGGTCGGGAAATGGGAGGTGCGTGAGGTGAATGAAAAACTTACCGCGTCCAAGAAAAAGGCCTCTTTTGAATCTATCCTGCAGGGTATAACGAAAGCCGCGTTAAACAGCAAGTCTTTCATATCCGCGGCGTCCTTTCAGGAGACCACGAGAGTGCTCACCGAATCAGCCATAAAAGGGGCGGAAGATAATTTTGAGGGTCTGAAGGAAAATATCATAGTGGGCAGGAAAATACCCGCCGGCACGGGTCTGGCGGCAACAAAAAGGAAGTAGCAGATGAGTGATATAAAAGATTACGCGGTCATTGACGGCGGCGGCAAGCAGTATTTTGTGAGTGTTGGAGACAAGGTGGAGCTGGATAACGGTGACCTTAAGAGCATAGACAAAGTTCTGCTCGTAAAGACAAAAAATAAAGTCCTTATGGGCGAACCACTGCTTTCCGGGGCCAGCGTTTCTCTTGAATTCATAGGTCCCAAAAAAGCGCCGAAAGTTATTTCATTCAAAAAAAAGCGCCGCAAAGGTTACCGCCGCAAAATAGGCCACCGCCAGCAATATTTCGTTTACGAAGTCAAAACCATTAAAATCTAACGGTGGTTTAGTTTTTAGCCGCACTTTTGTTATCACGTTTTCTTTGCTACAATGTTCCGAAAATTAAATAAACGGAGGCTGTAAAATGGCACATAAGAAAGGACAGGGTTCATCGTCTAACGGACGGGATTCAGAAGGACGCAGGCTGGGGGTGAAGATATCCGGCGGACAGACTGTTAAAGGCGGGGGTATTATAATCCGGCAACGCGGATCGAAGGTTGTTCCGGGCCTTAACACGGGTATAGGGAGAGATGACAGTATTTACGCGAAAATCTCCGGTAAAGTCAAATTTTCTACCAGAGCCGGAAAAAAAATAGTTTCAGTGGAATAACAGAGCCTTTTGAAATCGCATTTTGCCGATAGGGCTAAAATTACCGTTAAAGCTGGCGGAGGCGGAAGCGGTTGTGTTTCGTTTCGCAGAGAAAAATTCATTGCAAAAGGCGGTCCAGACGGCGGGGACGGCGGCAATGGCGGGGACATTGTGCTTGAAGCCTCGCCCCATCTTGTAACACTTTACGATTTCAAACTCCGGCCTTATTACAAATCCGATGCAGGCGGCGGCGGAGAAGGCAGCAGAAGGAAGGGTAAAGACGGCGAAACACTGACGATAAAAGTGCCGTGCGGCACCGAGGTTTACAGAAGCGGTGAACTCATCGCCGATCTCATTTTTGAGGGAGACAGCGTTTGCGCCGCCCGGGGCGGCCGGGGCGGCCGCGGAAATGATTTTTTCAAAAGCGCTGTAAACAGAACCCCCCGCCGTTTTGAAAAAGGAACTCCCGGCGAGAGTGCGGAACTGCTTTTAAAATTAAAGTTAATTGCGGATGTGGGGCTAGTGGGTTTTCCCAACGCGGGAAAATCCACTCTTTTGAGCCGTATTTCAAACGCGCATCCGCGCGTGGCGGCTTACCCTTTTACCACGCTCAAACCGAATCTTGGCGTGGTGAAAACCCAGACACGGCAAATCAGCTTTGCTGACTTGCCGGGGATTGTCGAGGGTGCCCACGCCGGTAAAGGTTTGGGTTTTAAATTTCTCGCGCACATTGAACGGGTGAAAATTCTGCTTTTTGTTCTGGATGTTAACGGTTTCAGTAAAGAGGGGGATCCTTACGCTGATTTTAGAATTCTGCTGGATGAAATAAAACAATACAATCCTTTTTTGCTGGAAAAACCTTTTGTGGTTGCTGTTAACAAAATAGATACCTGCGCAGTGACAGAAGATTATAAGTCTATCGGGGGAAAACATTTTGCGATATCCGCGTTGGAAGGAACGGGGGTCAACGGGCTTGTGGAACACATAAGAGAGGTTTTATGTTGAACAAAGAGAAATCCGCCTGCGGCGGAAAAAGAGCGGTTATAAAACTGGGTACTGGTTTGTTAAGTGACGGAAAAGGAATAAGTGTTTCGGTGATAAACGCGGTTTGCGGAGAAATAGCATTGCTCAAGAAAAAAGGTTTTCAGATTCTTGTTGTTTCTTCCGGGGCTGTCGGATGCGGGATGGCGAAACTCGCGAGACCGCGGCCGGGGAACATTTCCGAAGCGCAGATGCTGGCTTCGGTTGGACAGCCCCTGCTGATGGACATGTGGATTAAGGCGTTTTCAAAAAAGGGTTTTACGGGGGCCCAGGTGCTCTGTTCGGCTGATGATTTTTCGGACAGAAAAAAATATCTGAATCTTAGAAGGGTGCTGCTGAAAATTCTTGACGAGGGCATTGTACCTGTGATAAACGAAAACGATTCGGTTACGGTTGATGAGTTGAAATTCGGTGATAATGACCGTCTGTCAGCCCTGGCGGCAAGTCACATAGAAGCCCGCGATCTCGTGATTCTTACAAATGTGAAAGGTCTTTATGTGGACGGTAAACTTGCCGGACAATTAAAGAATATAGATGGGCCGGCTCTGAAAAGCGCCGGCGCCGCTTCAGAATTCGGCACGGGCGGGATGAGATCCAAGCTTTTTGCGGCCAAGATAACGCGTCTTTCCGGGTGCCGCATGACGATAGCTTCGGGAAAAACGAGAGGTGTGCTTGAAAAGATCCTGCTCGATAAAAAAAACCCGGGTACGCTTATTCTTCCGTCGGTGAAGCTCAAAAACCGCAAAAGATGGATAGCTTTCGGCAGTCTCTGCAGAGCGTCCGTAATCGTTGATCGCGGCGCTTATGAGGCGATAGCGAAATCCGGGAAAAGCCTGCTTCCGGCAGGAATCACGGGAGTTGAAGGGGTTTTTGCTAAAGGCGATATTGTAAATGTTATTTCCGGCAGAAAAATTTTCGCGAGAGGAATTGTCAATTATACGGATTCCGAAGTGAATAAAATTCGCGGCTGCCGCACAGGAAGTATCAAAAAACTGCTGGGCCGCGACGGCTGTTCTGAAGTGATAAACAGAGATAATCTTGTTTTAATCAATGGGGACGGTTCCTATTGAAAGGGAACAAAATATTAATGTGTAGTAATTGTGCCAAGGGACCAATAGGAACCGTCCCCATTGGTTTATGAAAATATTTTTGACAGGGGCCACCGGCTTTATAGGAAAAAACCTGGTTCCGCTGCTGAAATATCACGAGCTTTTTTGTCTGGTCCGGAGCAGACAAAAGTTTGAAAGTATAAAGCAGCCGAATATTTTTCCTGTTTATGGCGATATGAGGGAAGGGCTTCCCGACCTGCCGGAAGTTGACGTTATAATTCATAACGCCGGAGTGGTGCGCTGCTCTTCAAAAAAATATTATGAGGTGAATTCGCAAGGTACCGCGGCGCTTCTGCGGAAGGCCGGAAAAATAAAAAACCTGAAAAAATTTATATTTATTTCTTCTCAGGCCGTTGCCGGCCCGGCTCCGCTGGAGCGTCCGGCGGAAGAGACAGACGAGCCGCATCCCGTGTCGGATTACGGAAAAAGCAAAGTTCTCGCTGAGAAATCTGTCAGAGAATCGGGGCTGCCGTATATCATTCTCCGGCCGGCAGCCGTTTACGGACCGGGGGACAGGGACATTTTTGTAACATTTAAAATGGCAAAAAACGGTCTTGCGTTTTTGCCGGCCGGGAAAAAATACGTTAATTTCATAAATGTGAAAGATGTTTGCGGGGGAATAAGGGATGCTGTTTTTTCGTCTTGTACAAATGACACTTTTTTTCTTGCATACCCCGATGTGGAGACGCAGGAGAATTTTGTCAGGATCATTGCGGAATGTGCCGGTAAAGAATGCAGGATTGTCCGTGTGCCGTCTTTTTTCCTGCTCGTGGCGGGTGCATTTTTTTCGGCTTTCGGGTTTTTCACGCGAAAAACGGCTCTGCTCAATCCGCAGAAGGTGCAAGAGATCCTTGCGGAACATTGGATTGTTAATCCGCAGCATATGATAAACGGGTTGAATTTTCATCCCCGTTATGATTTGAAAACCGGAGCCCTTCTTACGCTTAAATGGTATGAGGAGCGTGGGTGGCTCTGAAAACAGTAAGAAACCGGTTTCTTTGTCTTTTTTTTCTTGACGGCAAAAGTTCTTTATTGTTTAATTGGGATGAGAGTTATGTAACCTTGGTGTGACACGGGGTACCGATAGAAATTATGGAGGAGACAAAAATGGAACTTTTTGATAAGGTGAAAAATTTTACCATCGCGCACGAGGTACAGAGGGCGGGACTCTATCCTTATTTTCACACCGTAGAATCGGGTCAAAACGCCGTTGTAACATGCGAGGGGCGCCGCATGATAATGATGGGTTCCAACAGTTATCTTGGCCTTGCCACCGACCAGCGTCTGAAAAACGCCGCCATTGTTGCGACTCAGAAATACGGAACGGGATGTGTCGGGAGCCGCTTTCTCAACGGGACCCTTGATATTCACGAAAAATTAGAAAAATATCTCGCCGATTATATGGGAAAACCGGCCGCTCTTGTTTTTACAACCGGTATGCAGGTAAATCTCGGCGTGATCTCCGCGCTTGTGGGGAAAAAAGATTATATCATAGCTGATAAATTTGATCACGCTTCCATTCTCGACGGCTGCCATCTTTCCGCGGGCACTCTTGTGAGATTCAGGCACAATGACATAGCTGATTTTGAGGCGGTGCTGAAGAGTCTTCCGGCGGATGCGGGGAAACTCATTATTGTTGACGGCGTTTTTTCTATGGAGGGAGATGTGGCTCCGCTTGACAAACTGCTGCCGATCGCGAAAAAATACGGTGCCAGGTTCATGGTTGACGATGCTCACGGCATCGGAGTTCTCGGTCGCTGCGGCCGAGGCACCTGCGATCAATTCGGCGTGACGGATGAGGTGGATCTCATAATGGGCACATTTTCAAAATCTTTCGCGTCCACGGGCGGTTTTATAGCGGGAGACGAGGATGTTATTCATTACATCAAACACAACGCCAGAGCCCTGATTTTTTCTGCGGCTCCGTCGCCGGCCAATATTGCCTCGGTTATCAAAGCTCTTGAAATTGTAAGAAAGGACGGAAAAAGAATAACAAGATTGCTGCGCACGTCTAAATACATGAGAGATGAACTCAAAACTCTAGGGTTTAATACAGGAAACACCACCACGCCAATCATTCCTGTTGTCATAGGAGATGACATAACGGCTTTTAAAATGTGGAAAAGTCTCTTTGAAAAAGGCGTTTTTGTGACGCCTGTGGTCTCGCCGGCTGTGCCGCCCGGGCGCGCGCTTATACGGGTGAGCATCATGGCTTCTCACACAAAGAGGCATGTTGATGAAGCCTGTGCCGCTTTCAAAGAAGCGGGGGAAGGGCTCGGGATCATTAAAAAAGGCGCGGCTGTCAAATTGCCGGTCAAACCGATGCGCATGGCAAAAATGTGGAACGCTCTTAACGGCTGGATGAAAAGCTTATGGAAGTGGCGCAGGTTAAAACGCCCCGGGAATTAAAGCGTTTTATAGAATTTCCGTACGCTTTGTACGCGAAAGACCCTGACTGGGCGCCCCCTCTCATTTCTGAAATGAGGGAGATGTTTTCTGACGAAAACCCTTTCTGGAAACACGCCGAAAGGGCTTTTTTTATGGTGCGGGACGCCGGTAGGACCATAGGCCGGATTGCCGCCGTTGTAGACGAGAATCACAACAGATTTCACGGTGAGAAATGCGCTTTTTTCGGTTTTTTTGAATGTGAGGAGGATGCCCGCGCGGCGCGTCTGCTTTTTGACGCGGTTCTGTCTTTCGCCCGTTCGCGCGAGATGACGGTTATGCGCGGGCCGGTGAATCCGTCGATGAACGACGAGTGCGGTCTTCTCGTGGAAGGTTTTGACGAACCGCCGAAAATAATGATGACCTATAATCCCCCGTATTATGCGGATTTTATCTCGTCTGCCGGATTCTACAAGGCGAAGGATCTGATTGCTTTTATCACCGATGTTAACAAGGTGCCCGAAAAGCGACTTTGTTCTATTTCCGAAAGAATACTGAAAAGAAATTCCGCCATAAAAATAAGGCCGATAAACAAAGATGATTTTGATAATGAGGTCAAAATAATCATGGATATCTATAACGCCGCGTGGGAAAAGAACTGGGGCTTTGTTCCTTTTACCGGTGACGAGGTTTTTTATATGGCCGGGAAACTCAAACAGATTGTTGATCCCCTGCTGCTCCAGATTGCTTTTTACGGTGACGACCCGGCGGGTTTTATAATGACATTGCCGGATATTAACCAGGCTCTTATAAAAATAAAAGGGAGGCTTACGCCTTTTGCGGCGCTGAAGCTTTTTTATTATTTTAAAAAAATAAAAAATATACGCGTTCTCACCATGGGGGTCAAGAAGCGTTATCACAAAATGGGGATAGAGAGTCTTCTTTACTACAGATCCCTTAAAGAAGCGCTGAGTAAAGGTTATAAAAAATGCGAATTCTCATGGGTACTTGAAGACAATGTGATGATGGCGCGCGCGGCAGAGATGCTTTCCGGTAAGGCCTATAAAAGATACAGAATTTTCGAGAAAGCCCTCTGACGCTATTGTTGAAAGTGGATATTTTATGAAAGCAAATTATATTTTTAGCGGGGGCGGAAAGAAAATCGTTGTTGAGAAAAAACGCGCCCGGACCCGTTCAGACGTTATTTTAAAACTTCTGGCCCATGAGATGTTTGCGGGCAGATTGAGATTTTCGGCTAATGCGGGTTTTGCTTTCAAGCCCGATTTGTACGCCAAATCTTCGGGTGGTCAAAAAGCTTTGTGGGCGGATTGCTTTCCGCCGTCCGAAAAAAGAATAATGTTTTTCCGTTCCCGCGCCGATCTTTTTTCGGTGTTTGTGTTTCTTGAGGGGAAAAATTCCGTTAAACCCATGGAAAAACTTTTTAAGAAACACTCTGTTGACGCTGTGATATATGCTTTTGACGGAAAATTCGTCAAAAAACTTGCTGCCGGGATATACAGGAAAAATTCTTTCAAATGCGTGTTTTCCCACAGCCGCGTGAAAGTCCTGCTCAACGGCTCGGAGCACGGCAGCCCTGTTTACTCCAACATCCTGAGCGCGTTCTGAAAACTGAAAGTTTGCGTCTTCTCGGCACGTGTTTCGTAACCATTCCGGGAAAAGGGGAATGAGCCGGCGAGAGGAATCGAACCCCCGACCAGCGGTTTACAAAACCGCTGCTCTACCAGCTGAGCTACGCCGGCTTAAACAGGGAAAGTTTACTTTATTTTTGACCGTTAATCAAGTATAATGTGCCCATGCGGAAACTGAGTATTATTGACGCTAACCTCAATCGCGCGCGGGAGGGGCTGAGGGTCGTAGAGGATATTGAACGGTTTTATTTTAAAAGCGGCAAGTTTGCGGATTTGAGAAAGCTCCGTCACGGCCTTGCGGCGATCTTTGAAGATGATTACGAACAGCTTGTGAAGAGTCGTAATGTGAAACTTGATAGAGGCGCCGCAATAAAAGAAAAAGGAAGAACGGATATTTCCTCAGCTCTCAGGGCGAACATTTTCCGTGTGGGTGAGGCCCTGCGCGTTCTTGAGGAAATCACCAAGCTTGGAAATATGGAAAAGTCCGGCAGAGTAAAAAGAATACGCTTCCGGCTTTATGAAATAGAAAAGGATTTTGTAAAAGCATTATGAAAACAAAAAAATTAATCAGGAAATTGGCTGCTGAAGAAGATGTGCCCGTAGAAATTTTTGAGAGAGATTATAAAGCGGGCCGCATTGCCATTATGAAAAACAGACTTTCTCCCCGGCGGGCGGTTGCCGTGGGGAAGGGGCTCAGCGTTAAGATAAACGCGAACATAGGTCTTTCCCCTCTGGCTTCCGACTGGAAACATGAAGTCAAAAAGCTGGATGCCGCCGTAAAATACGGGGCCGATGCCGTCATGGACCTTTCCTGCGGGAAGGGTTTTCTGGGTGTTCTCAAAAAAGTGTTGCGGCGCTCAACCGTTCCGGTGGGAACCGTGCCGGCCTATCATATTTTCTCAAAATACAGACAGCCGACGGCCGACAATTTTTTTGAGGTGATAGAGGATCAGCTGAAAGCAGGTGTGGATTTTGTAACCGTGCACTGCGGCGTGACGCGGGAGTCTCTCAATTATCTGAAAAAGAATCCGCGTCTCGGAGGTGTTGTTTCAAGAGGAGGCGGCCTTATTTTCGGCTGGATGCAGGAAACGGGTAAAGAAAACCCGCTTTACAGTGATTTTGACAGACTTATCAAACTCGCGAAAAAATATGATGCTGTGCTGAGCCTCGGTGACGGCTTGCGGCCCGGCGCTATTTCGGATGCTAACGATTATCTCCAGATTCTTGAGCTGAAAACGCTGGGAAAACTTTTTCTCCGCGCCCGGCGCGCCGGCGTTGACGTAATAATAGAGGGTCCCGGACACATACCTCTCTCGCAAATAGAAAGAGTCGTGAGGGATGAGAAAAAATTCTGCCACGGCGCGCCCTTTTATGTTTTAGGGCCCCTTGTGACTGATTCCGCCGCCGGTTTTGATCACATAACTTCGGCCATAGGCGGGGCACTGGCGGCATCTTACGGCGCTGATTTTCTCTGTTATGTAACACCGGCAGAACATCTCGGTCTTCCCGATGCCGCGGATGTGCGTCTTGGTGTGATAGCAACCCGCATTGCCGCTCATGCCGCCGATGTTTCCAGAGGCAGGTCACTGTCCTTAAAAAGAGACAAGACTGTTTCAGAGGCGAGGTTTGACCTTGACTGGAAAACCATGAAAAAAAATATTCTTTTTCCCGAAATGATAAGAAAAGATCATCTCAACCAGGAAGTGTGCACGATGTGCGGTGATTTCTGTCCAATAGAGCAGACCCGCAGGGTGATGAAAGAAATAGTAAAATGAAAACTCCGGGGACAATCGTTCTTCCTCTGGCCCGTCCGCAAAAACCGCGTGCAGGGGATTTTTTTCTTTTAAACGGTTTGCTGGGCGTCGCGCGTGACAGAACTCTCAAGAAATTTTTTGATTCACACCGGAAATCTTTTCCGGGTGATAAAGCTGTTTTTTACTGTGGTCCGATTATCAGAAACGGGAAAGTCACAGCATCGGGCCCGACAACTTCTTCAAGAATGGATTGGGCGATAGATAAAATTCTCAAAACCGGCGTTAATGTCATTATAGGCAAAGGTTCCCTTTCCTCTGCCGGTTCGAGGATCTTAAAAAAAAGGGGGGTTTATTTTGAAGCCCCGGGCGGAGCCGGCGCGCTTCTGGCTTCCTGCGTAACGGCGCACAGAACCGTTTCTTTTTCCGAGCTCGGAGCTCAGGCTCTGAGGCTGTTTGAGGTGAGAGATTTTCCTGTTATTGTTTCGCAGGATTATGAGGGCCGTCATATATGGGGGAAAAAATCGTGAGAGAGGCAAGGGTCGCGGTCGGCGTTAAGATAAAGAAATTAAAAGTGAAACCTTCCCCCGGTAAAGTGTTCTACAGGGTCTACGAGAAGGGGCATCCGGAGACGATCCCCGGGATAAAGAAAGCCGCCCGTAAAGCCGCCGCGGATTTTGACAGCTATTCGGCGCTCATATACAAAGACACCGGAAAAAGTTTTGTGTTTATGGCCGGTATATACGCTCCCGGAGAGGCCGGGCCGCTCCGGAAAGAAAACACGCAAGCTTCGGGCGTCATGGATGAGAAGGTGAGAGGGGCTGTTTTTGCCGAGGTTTTTCTGAAAATGAAAAAGATAATGTCCGAGATAGCCGCCAGAGAACTCGGTGAGAAAAAATTAAAAGCGGAAGCCGGGGAAATTGCTGTCGGTGACGCGGCGGAGATTCTCGGAACCGGAGGTTTTGATTTTGAGGAAGGTCCCATAGCGGGCGAGTTCAAGATATAGTTATGGGGCCGGCTCTTATAATTATCAATACCGTTACGCTTCTTTTTCTGCCGACGGTTATCCTGTTGGTTTCGCTTCCCAGGCTTTACAGATACATAAAAAGGAGCCGGGGCACTTTCTACCAGCGTTTTTTTCTTCCGTCCGGGGATTTTACACCGGGGGGCGTGTGGTTTCAGGCTTCTTCCGTCGGGGAGGTAAAACTCGCGCTTGCTCTTGCCGGAGAGTTCAAAGACCCATCCCGTCCGCTTTATCTTTTTGCCCAGACCCCCGAGGGGAGGGCGTTGGGGAAATCATCCGGGGTTTTTACGGGGGTCTATTACGCGCCGCTGGATATTTTTTTTATCACCGATAGTTTTATAAAAAAAGTGGCCCCGGCTTGTGTGGTCCTTGTGGAGCTTCAGCTCTGGCCCAATTTAATAGAGTCGGCCGGGTGTTTTTCAAAGATAGTGCTGGTTAACGGCAGGGTGTCAGACAGGAGTTTCCCGAAATACAAACTCATAAAACCGCTCACGCGTATGATGCTTAAAAAAATAGACGTGATTTCGGCGCGTACAAAAAAAGATGCCGAAAGATTTATTGCCATGGGCGCGGAGCCGGCCCGTGTTTCCGTAGCGGGTAACATCAAATACGATATTGGTTTCTCAGGTAAAAATTTTCCGGTGTCGCGCGAAGATTACGCGGTGCCCCGGCAGGCGCTGCTGATAACCGCCGGCAGCACCCACAGGGGGGAAGAAGAGGCGGTGATGGATGCCGTGCTTTCTTTAAAGGGCGAAGTCTACTGCGCGATAGTTCCCCGTCACATAGAGCGCGTGAGAGAGATAGAGCGTGTTTTCAGGAGGAGGGGGATAACCTGTTCCCGGTACGTCCGAGACGGCGGTTTCACGCCGTCTTCCCGGTTTCTGCTTGTGGACGGGATAGGCGTGCTTGGCGGGCTTTATGGTATTTCGGATATCTGTTTTGTCGGCGGTTCGCTCGTTCCTCACGGCGGCCAGAATTTCGTGGAGGCTGTGCAGATGAAAAAACCCGTGGTTGTGGGAACGCACATGGGTAATTTCAGAGAGGAATTTGATATACTGAAGAATGAATTGCTTGTTGTTCCTGACAAGGTTTCGCTTGCGGGGGCTTTTGAGTCTCTCGCTTGTTCAAAAGAAATGAGAGATAAAAAAGCGCTTGCTGCTTTCTCGAAACTGGATATGCTCAAGGGCGCTATCCGGCGCAACAAAGCGTTTATACAGGACAGTCTGGGTAATACATGAACAAAAGATTCGCGACAATTATTTTTCTGATGCTTTTTGTGGTTGTGGCCGGAACTTCCGGATATATGATAATAGAAAAATGGAATGTTCTTGATTCTCTGTACATGACTTCAATAACGCTATCTTCCATTGGCTTCGGCGAGGTGCACGCTTTGAGCCCCGCAGGGAAAATATTTACGATGGGGCTGATAGCTTTCGGCTTTTCGCTCGTGGCGGGAATAGCCGGTCTTTTTACATCCCTGATTCTTCAGGGAGAAGTGGGAAATGTTTTAAGGAGGCAGAAAATGCGTGACAAAATAAAAAAACTGAGGGGGCATCACATAATATGCGGTCTTTCGCCCGTCGGCGAGGCGGTCGTTGAGGAATTTTCCAAAACACATCAAAAGTTTGTTGTCGTAGAAAAGGACGAGCAGAATATTGAGAAAATGAAAAAGAGTTTTCCCGATGTGCCCCACGTGATAGGTGACGCTTCACAGGATGACATACTTATAGACGCCGGTGTGGAAAAGGCGAAGGCCGTCCTCGCCTGTCTCAACAGTGATGCCATGAATCTTTATGTTGTTATTTCTGCGAAGAGCCTCAATCCCAGGATCAAGGTTGTCGCCGCGGCGGTGGAAGAAGGTGCGGATTCCAAAATGAAGAGGGCCGGCGCGGAGTATGTTGTGTCGCCTCAGAGAATAGGCGGCATGAGAATGGCATCCACGGCGCTGCGGCCGAACGTTGTAACTTTTCTGGACATAATGCTCAAAGAGAGTGAGGGAGAATGGAGAATAGAGGAGACCGTTGTTCCTGAAAAATCACCATTTATAAATTATACGCTGGAAAAAAGTCAGATAAGCAAAAACACCGGCCTTGTCATAATAGCCATGCGTAAAGCCAGCACCGGAAGATTTATTTATAATCCTGCCGCATCCATGATGCTTGAGGTCAACGACAAAATACTTGTGCTGGGAAACACCGAAAAAATGGAGAGGCTTAACCAGTATATCTCGGAAGGAAAGTGAGCCGGCATGAATTTCGCTGTCGCAAGATTCAGTTCACTCGGTGATGTCATACTCACGACACCGGTGTGCGAAAATATCAAACTCAATTATCCGGGCAGTTTCATATATTTTATAACAAAGAAAGCCTATGCTCCGGTTTTTGAGGGCAATCCTTTTGTGGACAGGGTCATCACTCTTGAAGATTACGGGCTGCCGCCTCTCGTGTCGCTGCTTAAAGAAATAAATCCGGAAAAGATTTACGATCTGCATTCTTCTCTCCGGAGCCGCGCCCTCGGGGCTTTTTTTTCAAAGCGTGTGAGAAGAGTAAAGACTTACAGAAAGGAAAGAAAAAAGCTTTTAAGGGGCAAAACCGCCGTTATCCCGGGAGCCGTTGAGAGGTATCTGAATGTTCTTGAGGAAGATAAAATAAAAATACACACGGGAAAAACGTCTCTGTTTTTAAGTCCGGGAGAAAAACAGCGGGCCCGGCGCATTCTTGAAAGCCAGGGGATTCCGCCGTCTGCTGAAATCATCTGTGTGGCGCCTCAAGCGAAATGGCCTCTTAAGGAGTGGCGCCGTTTTCCCGGATTCTTTGAAGCCGCAGCAAAGCCCGGGCGTTATTTTATACTTACGGGGGATGATTACAACCGTGCGGAAAAACTTATGCCGGAAAACAGGTACCACAGAAATTTTGTGAAAAATCTCTGTGGCCGTTTGGATCTGCGGATGTTTTTTGCCGTTATGAATGCTTCATCCTGCGTGATAAGCATGGATTCGGGAGCCGCTCACGCGGCGAAGGCGTTAGGCAAACCTCTCATCGTTTTTTTCGGCCCCACCGTTACGGAGTTCGGTTTCGCTCCGGCGGGTGCCAAAATAATGCAGGTGAATGTTCCCTGCAGGCCGTGTCATCTTCACGGCGGAAAGGTCTGCGCCAGGGGAGACAGGGTGTGCATGGAATCCATAAGAGAGGAAGACCTTGTGACGGCGATGGAGGAAAAGTTGAAATGAAAGTTCTGATAATGCAGTCGGCGTTTATCGGCGATGTTGTTCTGGCGTTGCCGCTTGCCGAAGCCGTCAAACAGAGTTTCCCCGAATGTGAAATACATTTTCTGACGTTGCCCGCCTACAAAAAATTCGCGGAAAAGCATTCTGCCGTGCACAGGGTGATCGGAGACGACAAAAAGGGCAGAAATCGCTGCCCGCTGAGATTTCTTTCTTTCTGCGCGGATCTTAGAAAAGAAAAATACGACATTGCTCTTGTGATACACAGGTCTTTCAGGAGCGCTCTTATGGCGAAGCTCGCCGGAATAAAAAAAAGAATAGGTTTTGACACTTCTTCGGGGAGTTTTTTCTTCACCGAAAAAGTGAGGTATGAATCCCATCTGCATGAGATTGACAGAAATCTGAAGCTTGCCATTGCGGCGGGTTTTGATTCCTGGGACGGAAACTGGAACATTCCTTTTGATGAGGATTTTGAGGAAGCCGAATTCGGTTCGGGGGATTCCGGCCTCAGCCGGGAAAAGCCGCTTGCTGTTCTCAGCCCTTTTTCAAACTGGGGAACAAAGATGTGGCCTCCAGAGTATTGGATAGAGCTGACGGACCGCTTAGACGGAGATTTTGATATCGCCGTTGCGGGCGCCCCTGGGGATGTTTCCTACTGGCTTGAAATAAAAAAAGATCTCGGCGCGGAAGTCATGGATTTTGTGGGTAAGACGGATTTTCCCGCTCTGGCCGCTCTGATAAAAAATGCGGACATAATAATAACGGGGGATTCGGCGCCGCTGCATTTCGCTTCGGCGTTCGGGATCCCGACCGCCGCCATTTTCGGTCCCACGGTTCCCGCTTTCGGCTTCGGCCCTTACGGTCAGAAAAATATTATTCTGCAGAAAACACTGGACTGCCGGCCATGCAACATTCACGGCCCGCGGAAATGCCCGCTCGGCCATCACAAATGCATGAGGGATATTTTGCCGTCAGAAGTGTTCTCTGCCGCAAAACTTCTTTCAGAAAAGCAAAAATTATAATAAAATACGCAAAGGCTTTTCCTGTTTTGAGGAAGGGCGGTTAAAAATATGATGAAAGAGAATATGGGAGGTTTGCGTGCAAAGTGGGATCAAATTTTATGCGGAGGTGACATTGTTTTGTCTGATGATGCTTCCGGCTTTTGGCTGTGCGAAAAAAACTATGGAAACGCAAAAAGAAAAAGTCGGTTACAGCATCGGTCTGGATATAGGGGCCAACTTGAAGAGTCAGGGTATTGAGGCGGATATTGATTTTCTGAAAGAGGGTATTAAAGATGCTCTTGACGGATCCGAGCCGCGTTTGACGGCCGATGAGCGGCGCAGCGTTATGCAGCAGCTGAGCAATGACCTGCAGAAAAAACAGAGCGCGGTTAACGGCGGCCTTGCCGATAAGAACAAAAAAGAAGGAGAGGAATTCCTTAAAGCGAACGGCAAAAAGAAAGGTGTTAAAACGACATCAAGCGGCCTTCAGTACAGGGTGATAAAAAAAGGGAATGGCGCTGCTCCGACGAAAAATGATAAGGTGACGGTTCATTACAGCGGAACGCTTATTGACGGCACGGAGTTTGACAGCTCCTACAAAAGGGGTCAGCCGGCGACATTTCCCGTTTCCGGCGTCATA
>JAYEJT010000114.1:0-10828 GCA_034660675.1 Elusimicrobiota bacterium | reverse complement strand
CGCCCCCCAAAGGGCAGTTGCGCCCGAGTCAGTCTATTTTTTCGCCCAAGGCGGCCCGTATTACCAGAATGTTTCTTGCCGCGCCTCGTTCGGCCAGGACGCAGAGGGAGATTGCTGCCCGGACCGGCCTGAGCAAGGGCCTGATTTCCCGGATTGTCAACAAAATGGAAGACGCCGGCTATGTCACAAAAAAAGCTCAAAAATTTGCGCTGTCCAATTTTGACGACCTCCTCTCCGCCTGGGTTGAATCGGAAGCGAAGCGCCGCGAGGTGAAAAAGAATTATTATGTGT
Organism: Elusimicrobiota bacterium; assembly: GCA_034660675.1. Taxonomy (GTDB): domain Bacteria; phylum CG03; class CG03; order CG03; family CG03; genus CG03. Next base: position 10,537 of record JAYEJT010000114.1, on the reverse strand, counting down.
GGGCGCAGAATCCGGAAAAACTTATGAAACTTGTGGCGGGGAAGATGTCCGGACGCAACATAAAATACGCCTTTACGCAGGAAGCGGGAGCGTCGCTTGCGGCTCCTTTCGCCTCGTTTAATATGGTGACGCTGTATGTTGATTCGCTTGAGGAGTTTCCCGCGAAAGATTTATCAGCGACTCCCGCGGACAAGGGCTTCAATCTGACGGTGATAGAGGCGCCGGACGATTTTGTTTTTGCAAACGCGCGCGAAAAGGAAGGACTGAAGTTTGTGGATAATTTCCAGCTCTACGCCGATCTGAAAAAGAATCCTCTGCGCGGAGAAAAGCAGGCCGCCCGGATTCTTGCGCTTATTAAGAAGGAAAAGCGGTGAGAAAGAAAACTATTGAAAATTACTCGTCAGCGCATCTGGCAAAACTGATGAAAACGCTGGCGGATATCTATGAAACATCAGGAAGCATATCGCAAGATATGTATCTCGTGGGCGGCCTCGTTCCTGATTTGCTGGTATTTTTCCGATGAAACTTCCATGGGAACAAAAGATGTCGCTGATATTCTTGTGAAGCGCTACGGATTAGAGCGCTCCTACGCAAACAGGGAGATTATCACCCCCGTCGGGCAATTGAAGAAGATTGCTGCAGCAATCTGAAAAAACCCAGACGGCGTTTGGGCAATTTCAAATTTTCAAACTATAATACTCCCCAAGAATTGAGCCAGTAAATAAGATAGAAATTTGTATAATTTTTTCTGAATTTTTCTATTTTATTTTTCCTTTTTATTCACTTTGATTTTTATTTTTTTCGTAATCCAATGCGGGAAGAATATCCCGAAGGTAACCTGAATGTGTAATTTCCCCGTTGCGCATATAAATAGCCCTCTTTAGAACCTGACGGGCAAAAAGCAGGTCATGCGTGACAATAATAAAATTAGTGTTTTCATGGAGTTCCCCGAGCCAGCGGGCAAAATCTTCCGTTGTTTCCACATCCAGCGCGCTTGTCGGTTCGTCCAGCAGCATGTATTCGGGTTGCAGCATAAGACCTCTTGCGATGGCGACACGCTGGGCTTGCCCGCCGCTGATTTGGGCGGGATAAGACCCTGCTAAATCATTGATATCCAAGCGTGTAAGCATTTCCTCCGCCTGCGCGCGAACTTGAGCGTAGTCAATTCCGCGTGATTTGCACGGCGCCAGCGTCATATTTTCCAAAACGGTTAAATGCGGAAACAAATAAAGGCCCTGAAATATTACGCCTATTTTACGCCGGAATTCAATTTCATTCATGGTGAATATGTCCTGTCCGTCAAGAAGAATGCCGCCCTGCTGTGGAGTAAGAAACCGCGCTATACAATTAAGTAAAGTTGTTTTTCCCGAACCGGACTGGCCCAAAATACCAAAATTTTTCTCCTGCGGAAAAACTGCGGACAAATTTTTTAAAGCCGTTGTGCCGTCCTTATACCGGAAAGTGAGGTTCTTTATTTCAATCATGGGTGTAACCTTTCTGTTTTATTTTCGCTTCATAGCGGGCGGATAATTTCATCAGCGGAAATGTCACAACAAAGAACAGAAGAGCCGCAATGAAATAATATTTAGCGGGTTCAAAGGTGACGCTGATAATTGACTGGGCTTCGCGAATCACTTCCGGAATGGAAATAATCGCCACCAGCGCAGTGTCTTTAACAAGGCTGACAACAGAATTCATCAGGGTCGGAATGGCTATACGGAACGCCTGCGGCCAGACGACATAACGGAAGCTTTTCCATGCTGAAAGGCCCAGAGCCTGGGCTGCCCGCGCCTGTCCGGGGTTAACGCTCATCAATCCGGAGCGGATGACCTCGGACATATATGCAGCCGCATTGGCGCTAAGCGTTACCACCGCCGCCATTATGGGAGAAAGCCCCAGCCCCATCCAGACAAATAAGAGCTGAATCAGTACCGGCGTTGCGCGGAGAAAGTCCACAATTGTCCGCACCAGCAAATGAGGGAAAAACCAGACGCCGGAGCCGTATCTCAACAGCAGGCCGCAGGGAATAGACAGGATAAAACCTATCAGAATGGAAGACGAAGCAATTTGAAGAGTGATTGCAAAACCTTTTAAAAGTTTCTTTGCGATTACGCCGCCGGTCATGCGGCCATGCGACAAATCCTTTTTTCCGCTTATCAAACCAAAGTATTTCCCGCTAATTTTCCTGAGCGTTCCGTCCTTCCGCATGCCGTCAAGCGCCGTGTTTATCCGGGACAGAAGCCGGGTTTCTTCTTTCCGGACAGGGATAGCAATGTCTTCCCTGTAGAGCATCTCGCCGACAGGCACAAAAGACCTTTCCGCTGATTTAATCTGCCACTCGCCCACTAATTTGTCGGTGACGAATCCGGTGATGCGCCGTTTATCCAACAGTTCGAATATCTCGGGTGTGGATTTGAGTGTTACCGTTTTTATGTTCGGGTAATTGGTTTCCAGATAATGCTGGTATGTTTCTCCTAAAACCACCGCGATGCGTTTATCCCCGCATTCGTCAATGCCGTAAACTTTATCCGGATTTTCCCGATGGACAAACAGCTGCGCTCCGGAATGATAATAAGGTTTGGAAAAGTTGACCTGCGCGGCGCGTTTAGGCGTAACGGCCATCGAACCGATTACCGAGTCGTATTTCCGGCTGAGCAAACCGGCCAGAATACCATCCCAGTCCGTCGTAATAATTTTGCTGTCTCTGCCCATTCTCCTTGCAATTTCGCGGGCGACATCCACGTCAAAACCTGTGAGTTCCCCGTTTTTGTCGTAGTAGCTGAACGGCGGAAATTTTCCTGTCAGCGCCGCCGAAAACGATTTTTTATTTTCGGCTTGAAGTGTGCCGCCGATCCCCGAAAGAACGGCGGTTAAAATCAACGTGACCCTTATCGCTGTCCGGGTTTGTTTTAAGATACCGTTTCCCTTTGGCCGCGGCGCCCTGATCTCTGATTTCATAACGTTCGTTTCCTTTCGTATTTTGGCATAGATGTATTTTAGATAATTCCCTGTTCCAAGACAAGCGTTCGCCCTGGTCCAACACATGGTATTATATAGTTCGCGGTTTTTGACAGGGGGCGCCGCAGGTTTTCGGAGCCCGAATAGGCGGGGAGGAAGAAAGATTCCTGCCTGACGGCAGGCAGGTTTCACCCGCGGCGGGTTCGAAATGGCGCAGCGAACAGCTCTTGAAATAGTTGACGCTTTTGAGTATAATTATTTGCGAGGATATGCCAGTATATACATTTGTGTATAAAGTGGCATAAATAAGCAAATGAAAAAATATTTAGAAAAACTGCAGTCAAAGGGTATCTACACTTTTACGCGGGAAGGGGTGAAGAGTAATTGTCCGGTTTCGGCATCCGGCGTGAATATGAGTATCGCCAGATATATGGCAAGAGGCGAGATTGCCAGGGTCAAGAAAAATTTCTATGTAATTCTTCCTCCCGAATACAGAAAAGCGGGAATGCTGCCGCCGTTCTGGTTCATGGACGATCTTATGAGCTATATGGGCGTTAATTATTATGTCGGCCTGACCAGCGCCGCCGCTGTTTACGGGGCCGCGCACCAGCAACCGCAGGTGTTTCAGGTTATAAGCGACAGACAGGTCAAGGGCATCGCGGTCAAGGGCCTGAGAGTTGAGTTTATAGTTAAATCCGGTTTGGTGCCGGAGCGCTATATAGAGAACAAAAAAACCGAAACGGGAAATATCAGGGTGGCCTGTCCCGAACTCATATGTTTTGATTTGGCGCGCTATATTTTCCGCTCGGGCGGCTTGAGTAACGCGTCGGGGATTTTAGCAGAGCTTCAATCTTCTCTTGATGAAAAGAAACTTGTGAAGCTTGCCGGATACCATCAAAAGGCGATTTATGCGCAGAGGCTGGGATATCTTTTTGAAAAAACGGGAGCGGCCGCGGCGGCTGCGTTGGAGCGCTGGCTTAAGGGTAAAAAAACTTATCCTGTATATCTTATTCCCGGCAACCGCAAGTGTAAGGCCCGACTGGATAAAAAATGGAATGTGCTTGTTAACAGTCAATTTGAGACGGATGCGATATGATTCCCCGCTCGCATATAAAAGAATGGCGTGAAAAAGTTTTTTGGCAGATGGTTTGGCGGCAGCTGCAGCGTGCCGACATATTCGCCGGAAGAACTTTTGGGCACGAAGATGCGGGCATTGTATCAAAGAAGAAAAGGAAGGGATCTTTTTGATTTGTGGTACGGTTTGAAATACGGCAATGCCGAGCCCTCCAGCATTGTGAATGCATTCAAAGCGTATATGAAAAATCAGGGTGTGTCGGTATCAAGGAAAGAATTTTCCGCTAATCTGGATGAAAAGATGGATGACAGGAATTTCAGGGGGGACACTATTCTTCTGCTGAATCCGGCTGTCGCTTATAAACCGGAGGATGGCTATAAGGTTATCGCCGGCGAACTGATAAAATTGCTATAGCTCGAGTTTTGACAAGGGCAGGCGGAGGTTTTCGGAGCCCGAATAGGCGGGAAGAATTTTATGGGGTAACCGCTGTCTCGGGTTGGGTTATCACGCTTTGGCTGGAGGAAAAAAATGGCGGGGCGAAAGGGACTCGAACCCTCGACCTCTGGCTTGACAGGCCAGCGCTCTAACCAAGCTGAGCTACCGCCCCCGCGCTGAGCAATAATAGATTATTTCTATGCGTTTGGCAATATGCGACGAGGCTTCAAAAAATGATTTTCCCGGGGCTTGTCAGGTTTTGGCGAAGGTGAGGGCGGCGACGCCCGGGGCGCCGGCGGCTTTGAGTGTTGCGGCGCATTCGTTGATGGTGGCGCCTGTTGTCGCGACGTCATCTATGAGGAGAACATTTCCCGGTATTTTGCCGCGGGTTTTGAACGCGGCTCTGACGTTTTTTATTCTTTCGCCGGGATGCAGGCCGCGTTGTGAGGGTGTGTTGCGCACACGGAGCAGCCGGGAGCCCGAAAACGGGATTTTCAGAAGGCGCGCGACGCTTTTCGCTATGAGCGCGGACTGGTTGTAGCCTCTTTCATTTTTTCTGGATTTGTGAAGAGGCACGGGTATTATAATCGCCGGAGCAAAACCGTCCGAGTGTTTTATAAAACTGTCGCACATGACACGGGCGAGGATTTTTGCGCAGGAACGGGTGTTGCGGAATTTCATTTCCTTTATCAGATTTTTTGCGGCGCCCGTGTAAATAGCGGAGCTTATCAGACGGCAGTGGGTGTATTCAACGGCGGGAAGTTCCGCGGTTTTTATTTCGGCCATGCACCCGGAGCAGATTAGTTCCCGCGCGCCTAAAGGAAGGTGTTTTCCGCATCCCGAACATCGGGGTGGAAAAATAAAATTTATGAGATGGCGCAGCATCAGAAAATTATTTCAAGTTTTGTGTTGATGTTGACCGCGATGTAATTGTTTTCCCGTCGTTTCATGTAATCGGCGTATGAGAGGCCGCCGCCCAGACTCCATCGGAAATTGGAAGTCATGTCAAAATCCATGGAAAAATTTGTCTTGTATAGCTGGTAGTTGGTGCTTGTCACGTTCAGACGGCTGCGTTTGAGCGTGCCGGAAAAATCAATGTTGTACCGGACGTTCTGGTCTATTTGTATCTTTTTCCGTCGGAGAGGCATTTTCAGGCTTTTTCTCATTTTCATTGTGTCCGAGTGCAGTTTGCAGCCTATGGTGTGTGTGCGGTCGTCTTTGGACATCACATGTCCGGCGGAATAGCCGATGTTCGCCGTTCCCGTGTAAGTGAAGTTGGAGTGCCATTTTTTCCACAGGGCAAAATTTACGCTGGCGTTCCATGATTTGTCTTTGCTTTGGGAGGACACAACATTCTGATGAAGATCGGTGTTTTCTGTCTGGTTTATTTTAAAACCGGTTCCTATGGTGAATTTTTTCCATTTGAAATTAAGCGTCAGGCCGCGGCGCGCTGTTTCGGCGAGCGATATATTCTTCTTTGTCGTTTCGGAGTTGTAAATTTCCACGAGAGAGTTCATCGCTGAAAAATTTTTCCCGAACAGGGGTATTTTTTCAAGAGAGGAGAAACGTATCCGGGCGTCCGGCCATGTGCGGGTCAGAGATTCTGACGTTGTGCCGGTCAGCTCCGTCCGCGAAAGATTGGATGTGTGATTCAGCTTGATATCGGTTGTGCCGAGAGGTGTCCATGCGCCGGAAAGATTCAGAAAGGCGAAGGGTTTGTAGGAAGATGACAGTGTGTCGGCGCGGGATGTGGAGTAGGAATAAAGTGCTGCTTCGGGGTTGCCTGGGTCAAAGGTCAGTCCGGTGTAGGCGAAACTGCCGTCACGCAGGAAAAGTTTGTTCAGCGTATAAAAGTCTTTGTCCACGTTTTTGTAAACATCGGCGTCTGTTATTTTCAGATTGTAATTGAAAGTGAGGTTGTTGGTGGGACCGAAGTTTAAAAGCCTTTTAATGTTGAGAGGAAGACCCATGCCCACGGAGCTGTTCCTGTTTATGTCTTTCAACGTGAGACCTGTGGTTTTCCAGGCCTCTGTGCTTGAAGGCAGAATATAATTTTCAATGACAGAAGCGCTGTAATTGAAGCTGGTGTTGAGCCAGCTGAAGGGCTTGAGGTTTCCGGCCACACCGGCGGCGACATTCTGGCTGTTCAAAAGACGCGTCATGCTGTCGTTTCCGAGTTTTTTTCCGGAAATGTTCCGGCTCAGCTTGTAGTTACCGTTAAAATTCAGCAATTTGCAGGGGTAGAATTTTGCGTCTCCCGAAAAAGTTTCGGTTTCATTTTCCGTGTCCACATTATTCAGCAGAGTGTTGTATTTCACCTCGCTTATGGAACGCGAATAATCGCCGCTGATATTTTTCGGAAGAATGATGAGATTGGGAAGGGCGTAGGTCATGCGCCCGTGAACGGTTTCGGCGGTGTCAACTTTTCCGGCCAGAGAGTTGGATGTGACAGAGTGGCTGTAATCCCCGGAAAACTGCGGCAGATGTTTTATGTTCAGGCCGCCTTTGACGGAATAAAGATTTTTTCCCACTCTGCCTTCGTCCCATGTGCTGAGAAACTGCGCCATGGGCGCGGCGGAAAGATTGACTTTTTCGCGGGGGGTGGTTATGACCGATTTTTCAATGTGTCCCGAGAGAGGCATCCATCTTATACGGGTGATGCTGAGGTCGCCGCTTTTGAGTTTCTGATCGGCATTGCTGGCAAATGTCATGCTTTTGAAATCGGAGTCGATGGCTCTGTATGAACCTGACGCCCTGAACCAGCCGGGGAGTTCCACAGAGCCCTGCGCTTTTTGCGCGCTGCCGGTTTCTTTTTTTACGCCGCTGACATAAAAATCGTTGATCCACAGTTCTCCGTCCGCAGCTGCGGGGCCGCTCATCACGCCCACAAATATTTTTGTGATGTTGTTGATGTTCACGCTGCCCGTTTGTGAATCAAAACCGTCGGGGATGGAGTTGTAATCCGCGTCCATGAGAGAAAGGCTGAAGGGTTTCCATCCCGTAAAGTCGTCTGTAAAAGCGTATTCGTAATAATTGCTTTTGTCGTTGCCGACGCGTATCCAAAAGCTGTTTCCGGAATTTTCACCGTAAACGAAAAAATTGAGATGTTTGTATATTGACATGTCCATGCGCGAATACGCGGCGTATGTGTATGCGGTGGTGTATGGAGAAAGGCTGTAGTTTATCCGCAGTGCCTGTTCCTTTATATCGGTTTCGCCGCTGTCGTAGATCTCGTTGTAATAAGATGTGTCCAGCAGCGATTTCCCGGCGTATTCGGTGTCGGTTTCGTTGTTTATGGCTGTTACATTGAAACTGTCGGCGTCTTCGTCTATGTCTATTTCCAGTCCCGCGCGGATAAGTACCGGTTTTTTCCATTTGTTGCCGATCACACCTACTTCCGCTATTTTTATTTCTCCCGATGATGCGCCGCCTGAGGCTTTGCCCAGTGTGATGCAGAGCTGCTTCACCGACCTCCATGCGTCCTTGCTGGCTTCGGTGACGGGGAGTTCGCATCTGAATTTCTGCCAGCCCGACCACGACACTGTCACGGCTGTGGAATAGATGATATTTTCGTCCGTCGACAGCTCGCCGTCGCCGTCAAGGTCCTCCGTGTTCAGCCTGCCGTTGTCTTTTCCCCAGACAAACCATGTGGCGGAGCTGGAGGGAATATTGAATTTTACGCCGGTGTCCTCACCCTCGTTCATAAAATGGTCGCCGTTTGTGTCCTCCCTGTCAAGTGCCCCGTCGGCATCGGCGTCTTCACTGAAACGGCCGAGTTCTATTGTGACGGTCTCATCTTTTCCGCTGCCCCATATGTATCCTTCTATATATTTTTTGAAACTGTAATCTGCCCCCTCGTCTGATATGGAATAGACAAGTGCCGTGTTCCCGCCGTCAGGTAAGGCTGAATAATTCATGGCGAGGGCGCTTGTTTCATCAGTGCTGTTGTAGTAACCGGGGTTGAGGTCTCTCATGCTTATTCCGTCAATCTCATCCCAGACCAGCATTCCCCGTTTTGCGGGGAGCTGTACAGCGCCGGGTTTCCATTGCTCGTCAAAAGTGGACACTGAATCTTTCTGTTTTATGTTTTCCATGTTTTCAACAACGGCTTTTCCGGCTTTGTTGGGATCGTTTTCGCTGCGCGCGGCCTCACCGGAGAGGTTCACCCTGAAGGGAAAATATTTTTTCGGATTCAGCGAGAGGGAGCTGTTCACATCCAGCAGCAGCGTTGACGGGGATGTCTGGTAAATACTGGGGGTTTCTCCGGCGGAGGGGGAAAAATTGTAAAGGATGGTGCCGCCGGCGAAAAAATTCCGGTTTGGTTTGTATTCAAGCCGTGTGCCGGCGAGGGTTTGTTCCTGTCCGCCGATAAAGGGGTAATACTCGTAGGAAGCTTCAATGGCGGAGTCGTCTTTTATGTCTTCGGTGTTGAGGAAAGTTATCCAGCCGGTGTAGTAATCCAGCATGTAGTCTCTGTCTTTGTCCAGGATTTTTCCGTCAAGTGATATCCTCTCGGAATCCTTGACAATGCTGGGGCGCAGAAGATAGGTGTTGAGTTTTACGCGATATTCCGTGTAAACGGCGAAATGCAGCTTTTCCCCGTGCCGGGAAGGGTCATACACATCGCTGTAATCATATCCCAGTTCCGCACCGATATCTTCAAAGGGCCTTTCTCTGTCAAATTCAATCGTGCCGAGGTCATAATCAACGGTGAAAGCCGCTGATGAAAAATCCACATATTTGACGCCGGACGGGGCTGTTTCGCTGTTTGCGTTATCCAGTATTTTTATGACGAATTTTTCGCCGAGAGAGTCCCTTATTATGTTTGTCGCTCCGAGCGAATAACGGTTTTTTATTTCATAGTGATCGTCGGAAGGGGCCAGTCGTCCGACTCGCGCGCCGTCATCTTTTATCACGGTTTTATGACCGCCGGCGTTGAACGATGAAAAAGTGTTTCCGTCTGCGCCCGTCCAGTCACAGGCGATGATATAATCTTTTGCGATGTATTTGTAGAAAGAGACAATTCCGCGCAAATAATCCACAACATAATCTGTGCCCGGTTTGAGGAGGTCAAAATTTCCGCTTAAGGTTTGAGTGGACCATGCGACGGTCATCGGCTGGGTTATACCGCTGAGGTTGTTGTCGCCGTTCCTGTCGTCCATCCATATTTCCACGGAACCTTTTACGAGGGGCAGGGACGCTGAAGAATTATAAATTCTGTAGTATTTACGGCTCAGATACGCGGCATCGTTTATTGTGGGCTTTCTGAATTCCGTTGAGCCGGTAAAGCGTTTTATTTCATTACGCCCTTTTGTCTGGGAACCGACGAACCAGAGGGACAGGTCATTGTATTTGGCCGAACCCATAAAACCGAACAGATTTTTATTCAGCCCGGTTTTTCCGGAGTAGCCGACGAATTCCGTTCCCGGAAGAGACAGGGTGATGTCGCCGAATTCCACTTTCTGCACCACTTCGCCGGGGTCGCCGGTGTATTTTATCTGAATGTTGCGTCTGTTGAGGTCACCCTGATTGTCGTCGTAGTTTATGTCAACATTTATTTTTCGCCCGACTTTTCCCTTGATCTTTATTTGCAGTTTCTGATCCATGGACATGTCAAATCCGTCGGTGCCTCCGGCGCTGGCGGTTCGTTTTGAAGGGTCACTTTCTTTATAAAACACTTTTCCGAATTTCATGGTTATGGATTTTCGGCCTGATACGGCGAGTTCCCCTCCGCTTTGCGCAGGGAGATCTATGTCAAGAGAAGCTTTAGGAATAAGGGTTTTTGATGTTTCCGCTTTCTTTTTGTCTTCTTTTTCTGTTTCCGCGCTGATTTTACCAAAACTTTTTTCCTCAAAGCTGTATTCTTCTTTCTGCTGGCGAATCGTTTTCCATTCGTCCAGGCTGAAAGGCAGTTCCTCGGCTCCGGCGTTACTGAAAGGCAGTGCCAGGCCCACCGCGGCCGTGAAGACCAAGGGCGAAAATTTAAAAAAAAACCGGTTCATAGAATCACATTTACGCTCCATAGTACAATTTTAATAGGAAAACAGCGAAATTTCAACAAATTCGGAT
>JAYEJT010000113.1:0-10926 GCA_034660675.1 Elusimicrobiota bacterium | reverse complement strand
ATGTAAAAAAACTCGGCGTAAAAAAAGCGGCCCGCGATGTGGATGTGGTGACAACCGGCACCTTCGGACCGATGTGTTCTTCGGGAATTTATTTCAACATACCCAAAACCTCCCCTAAGATAAAACTCGGCGGGGGAGAGGTGACGTTAAACAAAGTGCCGGCTTACGCGGCCTACGCCGCGAGGGATGTTTTTCTCGGAGCGACCGCCCTGCCTCACTATGAAAAAAACCGCCCACGCCCCATAAATTTCAAATACGGCGGCGCAGGGGTCATAGAAGATCTTGTGAGGGGAAAAAGCGTTCTCCTTGAAGCAACGGCTCACGGGACAGACTGCTATCCCGCGACAAGCCTCAAAAAAAGTTTCAAGCTCGCGGATTTAACGAACGCTGTTTTGTTCAACCCGCGCAACTGTTACCAGAATTATAATGTGGCCGTCAACAAATCCGATAAAACGATATACACCTACATGGGTATTCTAAAACCCCACATGGAGAACATATCTTATTCTTCCGCGGGAACGCTCAGTCCACTACTCAACGATCCCGATCTTAAAACCATAGGTATAGGAACGCGCGTTTTTATAGCCGGAACAGAAGGTTATATCGTCTGGCACGGCACACAGCACACAACAGCCGTAAAAAAGAAAAATGGTTTCCCTGTCGGAGGCGCGGCAACAGTGGCTCTGATCTGTGATCTGAAGAAAGCGTCTCCCGAATTTCTCAGAGCCGCTTACATAACCGGTTACGGCGTTTCGCTCGCGGTGGGAGTGGGAATACCCATTCCAGTGCTGGATGAAAGCATAGCGCGGGCGGCCGGAAAAGACGATGATGAAATATTCGCGTCCGTGATAGATTATGCTGCGGATTATCCTTATGGCAAAGAAAAAAACATAGCTCTCGTCAGCTACAAAGAACTCAGAAGCGGAAAAGTCAAGCTGGGGAAAAAAGAAATACCTTCTTTCCCATGGTCAAGCCTCAGCAAAGCGCGGGAAATTTCTGAAATACTCAAGAAAAAAATAATATCAGGACGCTTTCTTCTCGGCGAGCCAACGGCTGCGCTCCCGGGCGCAACTCTGGCAAGAGACAAAAGCGCAAGGAGAAAGAAATAATGGCGAAAAAAAGATTGGTGCTTAAGTTTTCTCCGCAGGTTGTTAATCAACCGCTGATTTCCACCCTATCAAAAAAATACGACATATCCTTCAATATCCTTAATGCGTCAATCACACAAAACAAAGTGGGCAAAATGATCCTTGAAATGGAAGGAAGTAAAAAAAACATCAATGCGGCCTGCCGGTTTTTTAAGAAGAGCGGCGTGTCTTTTCAGCGATTGGGCGAAGACATAAAGATGGACGAAAAAAAATGCGTTTCCTGCGGTGTGTGCATTGGCTATTGTCCGTCAGGAGCGTTTTCCTTTGACAAAAAAAACAAAGTCATATTTGATTCCAAAAAATGCATCGCGTGCGAGTTTTGCATAACGCATTGCCCTTATAACGCGATGTCATTGAAATACTGATTCAGTGAAAGTAGCAGGAGTCGGCGAAAAACATTTTTACCGTCCGCAATCACATGTTAAAAACAATTTTATAATCAACTACCGTCACTGCAGCATATCCGTGTCCAGCGATGCGGATGTTGAAAAAGAATGCCGGAAAAACCTTCCCCTGATTTACGACGGGATTGAAAAACATGTTGAAAACAATGTTGTTTTCGCCCAATCCCTCGTGCCTGTCACAGCCGATGAGACAGCTCCTCTCATAATAAAAAACATGATCAAGGCCGGGGGAAAAGCCGGCACAGGCCCTATGGCGGCGGTGGCAGGCGCGATTGCCGAGACCTTGTTCCGCTCGGTAAAAACGCCTTTTAACACACTCATAATAGAAAACGGCGGTGATATTTTCGCGTCTTCCGACAAGGATTTGATATGCGGCCTTTACAGCAGAAGCTCTTTTGACAAATTCGCTTTGAAGATAAAACGCTCACTCATGCCGTGCGCCATATCGAGTTCATCCGCTGTCATAGGCCATTCATTGAGTTTCGGAAATGCCCTGCTGGCTGTTGTATTATCCCCCTCGGGCGCTTTGTCCGACGCTTTCGCCACATCTCTTGCTAACAATGTACAGTCGGAAGAAGAGCTTGAAAATGCCGTAAATTTCTGCGCAGCGGGAAAACGCGTAACGGGATGCGCCGCAATCATAAACGAAAAAATAGCTTTTGCCGGCGACATGGAATTTACAGAACTCTCTTAGAGCGGCAAGCATTACCCGTAGACGGCCGCTCACGTATGCGGTTCGTCCTCCCAGGCGGACTTTCAGCTGCCTATTCGCTTCGGGAACGAGGCAAAACCCCTTGCTCATATGGCCCGCACGCCATCCGCCACGGCAGACTTGCAGCGGCGCACTTACAGCTCCGGGTAACACTTGCCGCTCTTGGTTTATTTTTTGACTGACTGTTCGGATATGTCTGTTTTATTTTCAAAAAATTTGTTGTTTTGATCAAGAAAGGCCACGCGTGTTATAACGGCCGAATTGTTGGCCAGGAAACTGTTTTTCTTAAATACCGCGCTGCCGGATTCTATTTTCGTGCCCGTGGAATTTTTGCTGATAAGATTATTTTCAGCGCTCATCGCTCCCCCGGAAACTATCAGCCCGCAGTTATTTCCGCTGATAACGCTTAATGAAATATTGCAGACAGAGCCATCCGTTACCCGAACAGCTTTTTCACCGCCTATAAAACGGCACTTTTTTATATTCATAATGCTTTGGCCGTGCAAAAAGGCGCCGTTCCGGCAATTTTCCATAACACACTCATTTGCAAACACGGCGCTTTTATCAAAAACTCCAAACGCGGTATCTGCGTTTTTAACCGTTGCTCCTTTTAAAGCGCCTTCGGCGTTTTTTACAAACATGAAACCGCCCCACGCCGGATCAAAAGACGGGGAGACGCCGGCACCGGCGCTTATAACCATATCTTCCGAGCGGAACACTCCTTCAACAATAATGTCAACAAGACCGGTTCTGGTCATTTCGTTTCGCGAGCCCGACACATCCCTAAAAAAAACAAAGTCTTTTTCCGAGGGTTTAACCGTAATTTTTGTGCCGGATTTTATGAAAACGCGCACGCCTTTCTCCACGAGCAGATCACCTCTGAGCTCTATTGTCCCGCCCCACACCTCATTTTCGGATATTACGCCTTTCACGGTGGGGAACTCTGTGGAAGCGTATTCGCAGTCGGTCCCGTTTTTTATAAAGCTGTTTGCGGTTGTTTCGCTTTCCGCCGAGGCGTCCGTCAAAACAGCCGATTTGTTCTTTATAAAAGCGTTCTTACTGATTTCCGCAAAAGAATCGCCCTTTAATTTCACGGCTGAATTGTTTTTGACAAATGTGTTGCCTGATATTTTAGCCGATGATTTTTCAAAAAGAATAAATCCGTCCGTGTTTTCCCGTACCGACGAGGAAGCGCAATCCGGTCTCGCTTTGCCCGCGGAAACCAAAGCCGTTTTGTTTTTCTCAAACACACAATCCCTGAAAAAGGGCGTGGCCTGCCCTCTTGTTCCCGCGGCTGTTTCGCAGGATGTAAAAGAGCACCCTGTAAAAAAAGGTCTGGCTTCATCGTAGATCAAAACGCCGTAACTGCAATTGACAAAACTGCAGTCCTTAAAAGACGGTCTTGCCCCCTCGGAAATCACGCATCCCGCGAAAGAATCCTCAATAACGGTTTTCTCAAATTTCGCGGAGTTTTCGTCCATTATAAAAAAAGCGGTACCCCGTCCGTTAAACACAAAATTTTTAAGTGAGGAAGAAACGCCTCTGCCGGACAGGATAAAACTGCCGAAACCGCCCGGTGCTATAAAAACAACAGGCTTGCGGGAAGATCCCTCTACAACAATATTTCCCTCAACAATCACATCACACAGCAAATCAGATGTGATTTTTCTTTTGCCTCCTTTATTGGCCGCATAAAAATCAAAATTTCCGGCTGAATACGACGACACAAATATTTTTGTTCCCTCTTCTATTCTGAGAGTGGAACCAAAAGGGATAATAACATCCTCCTTTATTTCCACCATACCCCGCCACGATACAGATTCTTTTGTAACAGGCAATGGTTTCGTTTCATATTTTTTGAGGCTGTCAACATCCAGGCCGTTGGCGTGAAAAAGATTTTTTTTCATATCAGCGACAGCGCCGTCTTTTATGTGCACGCCCTTCCTGTTGTGAGTGATTTCACATCCCGAAAGACTGAACCTGCTTCTGTGGCGGGCCATAACCCCGGATTGCCTGTTGGAGGATATCATGCATTTTGCCGCTTCCACGCGGCCGCTGTCGTACAGCTCGATGCCGGAAGTGGCATGAGCGCTGATCCCGCAATTTTTCATTTTAACGAATGCCTCATTAGCGCTTATCACGCCTATCCCGCAATTGGTGAGATCAACTTTGTCCATAAAAACTTCCGCTGATCCGCAGGCGAGAACGCCGTAAACGGCATCTATCAGTTTTACGCCCTTTAGAGAAACGCGGCCCTGTTCCGCAACGACAAGGCCTCCCCACCTTATGCCGCCCTGGCCGCCTTTATCATCAAGTTTCCCTATTACGGTGGTTATGTCTTCTTTGTATTCCGCCTCAAAAGAACCCTCAACTATTATAACCGGTTTCCCCTTTATGGCGGTGTCTATATTTCTTTTGCCCAGACGCCGGGTGTATTCCAGCGAGAATCTTTCGCCGGCCGGGATTATTTCCGTTCCCGGCAGCAGTCTCACGCGTGCGCCTTTTTTGATTACACAGTCACCGCCAAGGTAAACTTTGCCGGAAAAAACCGTGTCCGATGTTATTTCAGGTGGAAATTCCTGAGGCGCCGCTAACGCTGAAACCACGCACAAAAAAACAAACGATAATATATAGCAGGCCCGGCAGATTTGAACAGAAAAGTTCTGCCGGTAAAAAAAGCCTGTCGCAGCCCGTAGCGGAGACGGTTCAAACGAACGGAGAGAGTGAAAGAACGAGGGTGAGACCGGAGCGGGTATTTTTCCGCGGGGAAAATCAGCCGCATCTTTTTGTTCGGAAAAACTTTGCTGGGGTAAAAAAATCATTCGTTTGTATAAAAATCTATTGTTGTCACACCGTAAACCTTAGTTCTGAAAGGTTTTTGCGAAAAACCAAAATCACAGCCCGTGCGGTGCTGACATATTGCGATCCCGCCGGGTTCAAGCGCTTTAAAAACAATGCTCATAAAATTTTTATCCAGCATGAGCGGATACGGCGGGCCCATAAAAATAATGCCGAATTTTGAGGAAGTGTTCTCCATATAATTGTGCGCATCAGCGGTCACAATGCTGTAATCCGGGACCGCGACACCGGCATTTTCAAAATTTTTTCTGATATGCGAGGCCACATCAAAACTCTTTTCGACAAAAACGGCTTTTGACGCGCCCCTTGAAAGAGCTTCCAGCCCGACATTGCCTGTGCCGGCAAAAAGGTCAAGAAATTTAACGCCGCTTATGTAAGGGGTCAAAATATCAAAAAGAGATTTTTTGCTCAAACCCGTAAGCGGACGCACGCCGTCTAAGCATTCAAGCCTGCGTCCCTTGTATTTGCCCGACAAAACCGAAAGAAAAGATTTTTTACGTTTTTTCATTTTGGCAGTGAGTCAGGTAGGATTCTATAAAATCGTCTATCTCTCCGTCCATAACGGCGCTTATGTTGCCCGTTTCATGTCCCGTTCTCAAATCCTTGACCATCTGATAAGGCATAAAGACATAAGATCTTATCTGATGTCCCCATCCTATCTGTCCCATGCCGTCATAACGGCGCTTTGTCTGATCCCGGCGTTTATCCTCTTCCAGAGCCGCGAGTTTAGCCATGAGAAGTTTCATGGCCATGGCCTTGTTCTGATGCTGGCTTCGTTCGTTCTGACAGGAGACGACCGCACCCGTCGGAAGGTGCGTTATGCGCACGGCCGAATCCGTTTTGTTGACATGCTGCCCCCCGGCCCCCGAAGCGCGGTATGTGTCTATTTTCAGATCCGTGTCCTTTATTTCTATTTCCGTGTCTTCTCCCAGTTCGGGTATAACATCGCATGAGGCAAAGGATGTGTGCCGCCTTTTGTTTGAATCAAAAGGCGAAATCCTCACAAGCCGGTGAACCCCCGTTTCCGATTTAAGATAACCGTAGGCAAAACGCCCGGTGATCTCAAATGTGACGCTCTTGAGCCCGGCCTCGTCGCCGGAGATCATGTCTACGATTTTTACCCCGTATTTTCTTCTTTCACACCATCTGGTGTACATCCTCAAAAGCATCTGGCACCAGTCACAGGCTTCCGTGCCGCCGGCGCCGGAGTGCAGCGTCACAATGGCCCCCTTGCTGTCGGCAGGATCGATAAACTGCAGCTTTAGATTGATTGTCCCCAGCTCGGCGGTTATTCTCTTTGATTCTTCAAGAAGCTCGTCTTTAAAACTTTCGTCGTTCTCACTCATCATGGCCATCTCAATAAAGCCATCCGCGTTTTTCCCCGCGTTTTTAAAACTCTCCATATCTTTTTTCAGACCCTCAAGTTCTTTCATCAATTTTCCCGCTTTCCGGGGGTCATCCCACAAACCATCCTTCAGCGTGAGCTCTGAAAGTTCAGCGATCTTTTTTTCCATCGCCGGAAAATCGGCAAGAGCTTTAAGTTTCTCCACTTCTTTTTTTATTGTTTCTACCGCTATCTGCAAATCTTTATCCATTCAAAAACCTCCGTCTAACAATCATCAGTAAAGCGTAAGCGGCTATAACAAAGGATGCCGCAAGCGTGATGTCAAAATGCCTTCCGTAAAAACTCCCGCATGCGGGAACAGCCGCTTTCCGTGTAAAAGAACATTCCTCCGAGAAAGAGCTGCGGTAAACAACACGGCCCCTTGAATCTATCAGAGCGGACGGCCCTGTGTTATTGGCAAACACAGCCGGAACCCCGAAAGAAACCGCCCCGACGATAACATGTCTCAAATGCTGCCGGGCGGCGGCGGTTTTTCCGAACCATGCGTCATTGGTTATGTTCACCGCTATGTTTCCGTTACCCCGCCACAAACAGGGATAAACAGATTCGCTGCATATAAGGGGAATGATCCTCAATTCCCCCGCTTTTAGTATCTCAGCTTTTTGACCTCTTTCAAAACCGCCGAGTGTGTTTATGACTTTGATAAAACGTCCGAGAAATTTTCCAAACGGCACAAACTCCCCGAACGGCACAAGTTTTCTTTTAAAATAAAACTGTCGCGCAACAGCGCTTCCATCATTATTGCCGTTTAAAAGCATGGCGCTGTTTTTCAGGACGCGGCGCGCACCGTCTTTCCTGTTTTTTTCAGTCATGTAAACAGCGGCGCCCATCACCGCCGGAGTTTTTTTGATATTTTCCATTTCATCAACAAAACTGTTAATATCAGCGTCATAATTCAAAATTCCGGGCAGCACAGCTTCGGGAAACACCCTAAGATCAGCGGAAAACGAAGTTACCGTAAAAAATTTTATTTTTTCCTTGATAACGTCAACCTCTTCCCTGTCCCATTTTATTATCTGACCGATATTGGGCTGAACAACGCATATTTTACGGCTGTCTCCCGATAAAGGAACGCTCAATCGGTAAAACCCGTAAAACAGCACCGCCGAAACGAGTGCGAGAGCAGGTATTAGCGGACGGAATCTCCTCGCGGAAAGAGCTCTGTAAAAAGAATGATTCGCATATATTATCAGAAAGGTCAGAAAATACGGACCCGCGAGTGAACAAATCTGGATCATTGCCGGATATGACGCCTGACTCACATAGAGAGGGCACCACGGAACGGACCAGAGTATTTTTGTTCCAAGCCATGAAAGCAGCACTCCGGAGGCTGCGGCGTAAACGCTTTTGCTTTCTGAGAACAGGGCCCACAATGCCGCGAAAATAGCAAAAAAAGCCCCCGCCAGGATCACGGCGGAAAAACTCAACAACGCAGATTCTCCGGTACATCTGACGGTCGGATACAGCCAGTAGAGATTAAGCGAAAAAGCCGATATCCCGGCAATAAAACCGAGCAGAAGTTTTTGTTTTATGCTTTTCCCGGCGCAGGCAAAGAAAAAAGGTATAAACGCAAACCAGGCCGTAAAGCCCGCATCCGCAGGGGGAAAAGCCGAAGAATACACAGCTCCGCTCACAAGACACAATAAAACAGGAAAAAGCATTCAGTAAAGCGCGCTAATTAAACAATTCTTCCGCAGCATTTCTTGTATTTTTTGCCGGATCCGCAAGGACACGGGTCATTGGGCATTATCTTGCCTTTCTTTTTGTGTTTTTCGGCGGTGGTGTCTGCTTTTGACGGAGAACCTGAGGACGCGGCACTTTGCGAAACAGAAATTCCGCGCTGCCGGGGAGCGCGGTTTGTTGACACCTGCATGTGAAAAATAAATTCCATTGTCTCTTTTTTTACACTGTCCAACATGCCCTCAAACATAGTCAGAGACTCTTTTTTGTACTCCACAACGGGATCTTTCTGGGCATAACCGCGAAGCCCTATACCTTCCCTCATTTTGTCCAGATTCAGAAGATGCTCCTTCCAGTGGTGATCTATCACCCTTATTGAAATAAAGCGTATCATCTCGCCAAACTCTTTTTCGCCAAGCCGCTCCAGCCTTTCTTCCCAGGCCTGCGTTATCAGGTCCGCGCTCTTCCTGCCTATTTCGTCAGGAGACATTTTGATCATATCCTCATGATTCAAATCTATTTCCTTCCCGACAGATCTCTTGAGCCATTCGACATAACCCGAAGTGTTCCACTTGAAAGATTTAGCATCTGATAGATACTCCCCCATCTGAGAATCTATCACATCCTCAAACCAGGACAAGGTTTCTTCCGGTATGCCATCTCCGGCAAGAATAGCGTTTCTCAAAGAATAAACGATATCTCTCTGTTTGGACAACACGTTGTCAAAATCCAGGAGCTGTTTTCTCATGTCAAAATGCATGGCCTCTATCTTCTTCTGGGCGTTTGAGACAGCCGCGTTGATAAACGGATGTTCTATGACCTCCCCGTCCTCAAGGCCCATCCTCTCCATGAGAGGCTTTATCCTGTCTCCGCCGAAAAGCCGCATGAGTTCGTCTTCCAGAGAAATAAAAAATTGCGCGGATCCGGGGTCGCCCTGGCGCGCGCAGCGTCCTATGAGCTGATTGTCCACGCGCCGGGATTCATGGCGTTCGCTGCCTATGACATGAAGCCCTCCGGACTCTATGACCTTTTCGTGCTCTTTATCGGTAATTCCTTTGGCCTCGGCGAAAAGTTTTTTGTATATTTCTCTTGCCCTCTTTATTTCCTCGTTGTCGGTGGGCTCCAGCGATGACGCTTCCGCTTCAACGAGAGGATCAAACTTCATGCCTGCCATTTTCTGTTTTGCTATAAATTCCGGATTTCCGCCGAGAATTATGTCCGTGCCGCGTCCTGCCATGTTCGTGGCTACGGTGACGGCTTTCGCGCGTCCCGCCTGCGATATTATGTCAGCTTCCTTTTCGTGGAATTTGGCATTGAGAAGATAATGAGCAATACCGGCTCTTTTCAGCATGGAACCTATGCGCTCGTTTGTTTCTATTGACCGGGTGCCGATAAGAACGGGCGCGCCTGCGGCATTGATTCTCCGCACCTCGTTAATGAGCGCGTTAAATTTTTCTTTTTCAGTTTTGTAAATCTGATCGTCATTTTTTTTGCGCGCGACTTTTTGGTTCGTCGGTATGCACACGACATCAAGCTTATAAATCTTTTTGAATTCCGGAGCCTCGGTGACCGCGGTACCGGTCATGCCCGCTTTGTCGTCATAGATATTAAAAAAATTCTGAAAAGTTATTGTCGCCAGCGTTTGGCTCTCCTGCTTCACAGAAATATTTTCCTTGGCTTCAACCGCCTGATGAAGCCCGTCGCTCCAGCGCCTGCCGGGCATCATCCTTCCCGTGAATTCGTCCACAATAACAACTTCGCCTTCCTGCACGACATAATGAGAATCCTTTTTGAAAAGATGACGGGCCCTTATGGACTGGGTGATATGATGCGGCCAGGAAGACTGTATGTCGTCATACATGTTTTTTACACCCAGAAAAGCCTCGCATTTTTTAATACCCGTGTCCGTGAGTTCCACTGAATGGCTTTTTTCGTCCACAATGGCGTCATATCCCTTTTTCAGGTCTATTTCCTGGTATTTGGCCTCAACCTCTTCCGATTCCGTCATAAAACGCACCTTCAGCCGCGAGGCCACCCGGTCGGCAATACTGTATTTTTCGGTAGCCTCTTCCCCCGCTCCCGAAATTATCAGCGGCGTTCTGGCCTCGTCTATGAGAATTGAATCCACTTCATCTATAATGGCAAATTCCCTTTTTTTCATCACTTTGTCTTTTGACGAAACAACCATGTTGTCCCGCAGATAATCAAAACCCAGTTCGTTATTGGTTATGAAATTAACATCGCAGGAATAAGCTTTCTGTCTATCCTCAACACTGCTGTCGTGCTGGATAAATCCCACCGAAAGACCAAGAAACCTGTAAACTGGTCCCATCCAGTAAGCGTCGCGCCGGGCGAGATAATCGTTTACCGTGACAATGTGAGTCTTCAACCCCTGCACCGCCTTGACGTAAACAGGCAGCGTGGCCACAAGAGTTTTACCTTCGCCGGTGGCCATCTCGGCTATTTTGCCCTCAAAAAGCACCGCTCCGCCCATCACCTGCACATCAAAATGTCTGAGGCCCAGCGTGCGCACGGAGGCTTCTCTGACAAGGGCGAAGCAGTATGGCAGAATCTTTTTTATATTGGCGCCGGATCTTATCTCCGCTCTCAGCCTTTCGGTTTCCTTAGGAAAATCATCGTCGGAAAGAACTTTAACGGATTCTTCCAGCTCCGACACTCTTTTTACAAGAGGTTTGTACCGGCGCACATCCCACATCT
>JAYEJT010000112.1:0-2148 GCA_034660675.1 Elusimicrobiota bacterium | reverse complement strand
ACAGAATGTCCTTCCGAGAAAATCCTCAGAATTCGGTGTTATCAAGCTCGGGAAAAGGTCAGAATTTTCCAAAGAACGGCGGGAAACACCGCGTTTGAAGGCCAGCATTCCTTTTGAGCTTTACAGTGATGAGAAACGGACACAAAAAATAGACGCCCGTCTCAGGAATATATCAGCCGGAGGTTTTTCCATAAACTCAAAAACCGCTATTCCTGACAAAAATGAATTCTGGTGCGCGTTCAGCGTTAAAGAAGACAAGGATTATTTTCTAAAAGCCGTTAAGTTGAGGACTGTCAACGCCGGTGACCATTGGCACACGGCTTTACGTTTCTGTGAGATCCCGCGCTCGGATTTCAATCATATTAACACTTACGCAAAAATAATATATTTTTTGAAAAAAACACGCATATTTGAGGAATTCAGCGACGACGAACTCAGGTTTGTAGCCAGAGCGGGTAAAAAAACATTTGTTCGCGGCGGCTCAATGGTATTTTCAGAGAATATTGAAGGCAGGAACTTTTATATAGTGCTGGCCGGTAAAGTGAAAATCAGCCGCCGTGTGGGGGTTCCCGGCGCTTTTAAAGAAAAATATCTTGCAACCGTGCATCAGGGGGAATTTTTCGGGGAAATGGCGCTTCTAAAAGAAATAAAAAGAACAGCCGCCGCTCAAAGCATAACAGATTCTGTGCTTTTTAAAATTGATAAGCTGCATCTTCAACAAATCCTTCTTGGGCACAAGGACATATCCATTAAACTCTACAGGGCTTTTATTTCCGCTTTTATAGAGAGGTTGCGCATATCAAATCAGGATCTTATTGATTCACCGTTTTCAATACCTGCGGAAAACGTAAAATTCTGACAAAATCAAAAACCACAAAACAGAGCAATAATCGTTTGAGCCCATACAAAACCATTGGAGGACTTTTTTTTTCGCCTTTTTTCCTTCTTTAAGGACAGTTTTTAACCGGCGGCAAGAAGGGGGCAATGTTCCCGGAATACGGATTTCTGATATGATTAAGCCCTCCTTCTCCGATTTTTAACTTACGATAATATTTATTATGTAAACTTTTAGGCCTTTTCTAAGGGGGGGAGATGTCTGTTGTAAATTGTTAATTTTATTGGGATTTATCCTGTAATAGCAGACTTTTCAATATAGGTTTAATAGTTTGTTTTAAGTTTTTCGGCTGCGAATAACTAATTTTTCTCAAAAAACAACTAATTATAATTATTGCTCCGGGATTTTCAATTTTTTTTCCACTAAGTTTTTTGATTTAAGCTTTTCATCCATACCCAACCCTTAACCTGTGTTTAAAAACGCCTTAAACGGCTTGTTACTCTTAAAACAATCCTGAATGTTGTAAATTATGTCTGTCGTGAGAATTATCCGGCTTATTTTCACAATTCCCCCGATTTACGCTGCGGTGTCCCGCGGATTTTGCGCAAAGACCTGTTTTTTTATTTTACCGCGGGAATATAAAGGCGGAAGATCGTTTTTTTACCGGGAACACTCTGTATGCTTATTCCTCCGTGAAGCGAAGAAATGATGTTATGTACCATGAAAAGCCCGAGGCCGCTGCCTTTTTCTTTTTTCGTGGAATGATACGGTTCAAAAATTTTTCGAAAATCTTTTTTGTTTATACCATGGCCGTTGTCCCGTATCTCAATAACTATGTAATTGCCGGTTTTTAGAGGCATCAACGCGTATCCTTCTATATCCGCGCTGTTTTTTACGTTCACTCTGCTGGTGCTTATTTTGATGTGTCCGAAGCGCTTAACGGCATGCGATGCATTAATGAGCATATTCATCAGCACTTGTTCTATCTGTATTTTTCCGGCTTTGATGCTGCAAACGCTGTCACTGAGATTAAAATCCAGTTTAATATCCTCCCCGATTGTTGTTTTAAGCATCGGTTTCATCTGTTCTATGATATTGTTGATATCAAAAATTACCGGTGTTACGGATTGTTTTCTGCTGAAAGCCTGCAGTTGAGAAACCAGATTTTTAGCAGTGACGGCCGCTTTTTTTATCTGCGCGGCATATTCGTTTTTTTGTTCGGGGTCATCATTTGCCATGATAAGATCGCAGTAAGTCAGTATAGGGGTGAGCATGTTGTTAAAATCGTGCACCAGGCCCCCGCTGAGACGGCT
>JAYEJT010000111.1:0-11103 GCA_034660675.1 Elusimicrobiota bacterium | reverse complement strand
TGCGCGAGCCATCCTTGCTCTTCATAAGTCTCATGGAAATAATCGCGCGCAGTGATTCGGAAAGCTGTATGCGCATCTGGTTCTGATGCGACACCGGAAAAAAATCAATTATCCGCGATATCGTCTGATAGGCGTTGATGGTGTGCACCGTGGAAAAAACAAGGTTGCCGAGTTCCGCGGAGGTGACGCCGGATGATATGGTGTCAATGTCACGCATTTCGCCTATGAGGATCACGTCGGGATCATCTCTGACAATATTTTTTAGCGCGTCCGCGTAAGAAAGCATATCTCCGCCGAGTTCCCTCTGCGTTATGATAGACTTGTTATCTTTGAAAAAATATTCAATCGGATCTTCCAGCGTTATTATATGAGCGTGGCGGTTGTTGTTTATGCTGCTTATCATCGCCGCGAGAGTGGTGGATTTCCCGTGCCCCGCGGGACCCGTCACCAGCACAATGCCGTTATTGGCTTCGGTTATTTTTTCAAGAGACGAAGGCAGGCCCAGCGACTTAAAATCCGACGGAGCGTCCGGAATGGCCCTGAAAACAGCCGCCACCGAACCCCTCTGATAGAAAGCGGCGCCGCGAAAACGGCCGAGACCGGCTATTGAATAGGAAAAATCGCACTGGAGTTTTTCCCTCAGATCCGCGGCGCTTTTTACATCCAGCACATCAAGAATATTTTCGGCAATCTCATCTTTGCTCATCGCGGGAAAATCCGTTCTCACGAGATCTTTTTTTATCCTTAAAACCGGCGGCAGCCCCGCCCGCAAATGCATATCGCTGGCGCCCCTTTTGATCATCTCCTCAAAAAATTTGGTAATTTTCATCAGTAACTTTTTTTTCTCATCGCCGGAGGCACATCAACAGCATCGGGCTCCTCTCTGGGAGAAAAACTGGTATCAAAATAATCCGGTTTCGCTTCCTCACGCCCGGACTTTTCTTCAAAATTCGTAGCCACAACCGTCACCTTAACCCTGTCATCAAAAGAGGGGTCGTAAGTCTGTCCGAAATACACATGGCACTCCTTCGAAACTTCCTTCTTCACAATATCCATGGCTCCTGCCACCTCAAACATTGTCAGATTCTGGGGATTTCCGGTTATATTTACCAGAAGACCCCGGGCGCCCTCAATGGAAATATCCTCAAGCAAAGGACTGTCCATGGCTCTGCCTATGGCATCCAGCGTTCTTTTCTCGCCCTGCCCTTCGCCTATACCCATAAGGGCTTTGCCGGCATTTTTCATTATGGCTTTAACATCCGCAAAATCCACCTGTATGATTGACTGGGAGGTTATAATATCCGTTATGGCCTGAACACCCTGACGCAGCACATCGTCAACAATGTTAAAAGCCTCCTCTATCAGTGTGTCTTTGTCTATCAGCGTAAAAAGTTTCTGATTAGGGATTGTCAGGATCGTGTCAGCCGTGCCGTCAAGATTCTGAAAACCGGCCTCCGCCTGCTTCATCCTGACCGACCCCTCAAAACTGAAAGGTTTCGTGGCAATGGCCACTGTCAGTATTCCCATTTCCCTGGCCATTGCTGAGAAAACAGGCGAAGCTCCCGTACCGGTGCCGCCGCCCATACCCGCGGTGACAAACACCATATCGGCGCCTTCCATAGATTTTTTGATAACATCTCTTGATTCTTCCGCCGCTGTCCGGCCTATTTCGGGATTGCCCCCCGCGCCAAGACCCTTGGAGCTATCCTCTCCCAGCTGTATCCTGTACGGAGCTAAAGACTGCTTTAAAGCAAGAGCATCCGTGTTAGCCGCTATGAATTCAACGCCTTTTATATTAGAATTTATCATCCTGTTAATGGCGTTGCAGCCGCCTCCGCCCACGCCTATGACTTTTATTCTGGCGCGTAAAGTTTCTTCGTTTTCCAGCTTCATTATTATCCTCCTCAAAAATCCGTATTAACTTTTATCATTTCGGGATATATATCGCCTTTGATTCTAAGATATTTACCGCTTTTAGTAAATGAGCAATGGAACAGTTGCTCATAAGCGCCATCCCCATTGCCCGCAAATCAGTTTTTGGGTTTTTTCCCGCAAAGCCGGAACGCTTCCGTTGTTTTCGATTAAAAAAATGTCCGGGCGCTCTTTTTGCGCGGCATAAAACGCGTCAGGCTGAAAGGAAAAAATCTTTTCCGCGGCGGATGAAGAAATTCCCCTGGCCGCAATGTTTTTTTCGCGTATCGCCTCCGGACATTTTACAAGCACAATCTTATCAAAATCATTTTGCATACCCATTTTAAAAAGAAGAGCGTTCTCAACCGCGCACACGGGATTTTCGGCAAAGAACCGTTCCATTTCGCTTTTTATCACAGGATGCATTATGCTCTCAAGTTTTTTCATCAACGGCACGGAATTAAAAACCAGCTTGCCGAGTTTACCGCGGCAGATTTCGCCGTTTTTGTCCGCAATGCCGGAACCGAAAATTTTCAGCACTTCATAGGCTTCGGGATTTTCTTTTTCTAAAAGTCTGTGAGCTATCTCATCGGCGCTACACACGGGAAAACCGGATTCGGAA
This sequence comes from Elusimicrobiota bacterium, assembly GCA_034660675.1. GTDB lineage: Bacteria > CG03 > CG03 > CG03 > CG03 > CG03. The sequence continues at coordinate 8,570 of JAYEJT010000111.1, read as the reverse complement.
AACACTTTCAAAACCTCGCTCTTACCTGAGGCAAATTTTCCCGTTACCCCTATCCTGAGGCAGATGATATTTTTATTTGGAGGCAATGTTATTGACAAATGTCTGAAACGGCTCTTCAAAAGCGAGATAAGTCATGTAAAATACAAAAATAAGCGCATATATAACAAACAGCGATTTCAGCATAAACGCCAGCGTCAAAGGCTGTTCGGCCGTGTGAAGATTCTCTCCGCAGAACTTACAGTACACAGCGTTCTTTTTGTTTTCCCTGCCGCATTTTAAACATTTCATAATCGATTTATTCTAACAAATGTAAGCAAATAAAAAAAGAAAAACAATTTATTTGATTTCCCCGCCCAGCGAACGAATTTTATCGCGCAAAATGATAGCCATCTCAAAATCAAGGTTGTCTGCCGCATTCCTCAGATCCTCTTTCAGCTGACGCATCAGGTCCGGGCTTGACGAAGAGAATTTATCCAGATTATTTTTCAATAAACAGTAAGCGTCTTCCTTCGTTTTTTTTATTAACTCAGCATCAATAGGAATATTTTTTTTGACAGATGCAGGCGTAATTTTGTGACGGCGGTTGTACTCCATCTGATACCGCCTCCGGCGCGCCATTTCATCCATGGCGGTTTTCATTGAATTCGTCACGGTGTCCGCGTAAAAAAGAACGCGGCTTGAAACATTTCTCGCGGCGCGGCCGGAAATCTGGATAAGAGACGTGCGGCTGCGTAAAAACCCCTCCTTATCGGCGTCCAGTATGGCCACAAGGGTTACTTCCGGCAGGTCAAGGCCTTCTCGTAAAAGGTTTACTCCGACGACACAATCCACCTTCCCCCGGCGCAGATCGTTGAGTATCTCTATTCTTTTGAGCGTGGCTATATCGCTGTGAATGTAGTGTGTTTTTATTCCCCTGGATATAAAATAAAAGCTCAGATCTTCTGCCATTCTTTTCGTTAGCGTTATTATGAGAGCCCGCTCGTTTTTCTTTTTCAAAGACATCAGTTCTTTCTCAAGATCGGCTGAAGCGTTGTTCATCGTCCTGACAAAAATCTCCGGATCTGTAAGGCCTGTCGGCCTGATGAGCTGCTCAACGAGAAAGGCCCCGCTTTTCTCTATCTCATAAGCCGCCGGAGTGGCGGAGGAATATATAACTTTTTCCGTCATATTCTCAAATTCGCCGAAACACAGAGGCCTGTTGTCCTTTGCCGTCGGCAGCCTGAAACCGAATTTAACAAGATTTTCTTTTCTCGCGGCATCCCCCGCCCACATGCCTCTGAGTTGAGGAAGGGTTACGTGAGATTCGTCTATCACCGTGAGATAATCCCCCGGAAAATAATTGAGAAGGCAATAGGGCGGCTCACCGGGGGAACGGCCCGCCAGATACATGGAATAATTCTCTATGCCGTGGCAATACCCCGTTTCCTCTATCATCTCTATATCATTGAGCGTCGTCAGTCTGAGGCGCTGCTCTTCAAGCAGTTTCCCCGCCCGTTTAAAATAGCGCAGCCGGGTTTTCAGCTCTTTCTTTATGCCGGCGGCGGCGGCTTTCAAACGCCGCGGTGTTGTGACAAAAAATTTAACAGGAAACACTTTCAGCTTTTCCAGACTTTTTTTGCGCTCATAAGTGAGCGGGTCAAATTCATAGATCCTTTCCACTTTTTCGCCCTTCCAGATTATTCTGAAGGGGTTGGCGCTGTGCGGGGAGAAAACATCCATTGTTCCACCCTTCAGCCGGAAACACCCCGCTGAAAAATCAACATCGTTTCTGGTGTATTGTATACGGGAGAGAGCTTTTGCGGCTAAAGCCGGGGAAATCCTCTGGCCTGCGGACATTTCAAAAACCGTTTCCTTCCAGTCAACCGGCGAACCCAGCCCGTAAATGCAGGAAACGGTGGAAATAATAATAACATCTTTCCTTGACAAAAGGGCCGACACCGCCTGAAGGCGCAGCTTGTCTATCTGCTCGTTTATGGAAGCGTCTTTGGCTATATATGTGTCGGATGCGGGTATGTACGCCTCCGGCTGGTAATAATCATAATAGGACACGAAATAACAAACGGCATTGTGCGGAAAAAAACTTTTGAACTCGGTATAGAGCTGAGCGGCCAGCGTTTTGTTGTGCGAAATAATGAGAGCGGGCCGGTTCCACTTCTCAATAACTCTGGCGAGTGTAAAAGTCTTCCCCGAACCCGTCACACCCAGAAGAGTGAGAGGATGCCGCTTCTCCGAAAGCCCTTTAAAGAGTTTGTCCGACGCCGCCTTTTGAACGGGAGAAAGCTCAAAGGGCGCAACAAGTTTAAAAATGGGGTCAGGTCTTGACATTGGACACGAAAACGGGGACGGTTCTGGTTTTCACCTCATTCTCATTACAAAACCAGAACCGTCCCCGTTTTCCCCCGTTTTCCGAAACAATTCATATTTTGTCCAATGTCAAGACCTGACCCCGCAACGCTTTTAAGTCGGCGTAAGACGTGTGATCCAGCGTCACGGGCATAACAGTGACATAATTGTTTTCAAGGGCCTCAATATCCGTACCTTTTATCATAAAGCCCTCAAGCTTTTCCCCGGAGAGCCAGTAGTAATTATCCCCCCTCGGATCTATCCTCTTAATCGCCGCTCTGTCATAAATTCTTTTTCCCTGCCGCACAATTTTTACGCCCTTTAATTGTCCGGGCGCGATGTCGGGAATATTTATATTAAAAAAAGAACCCCCTGATAATTTCGTCCTCAACAGCTGCGGAAAAATTTTCCTCAGCACTTCCGTGGCCGCTCCGAAATCATGCCTTTTTTTAAGAACAAGAGACACACCGGCGGATCTGGCGCCCATAAAAGCCGCTTCGCGGGCCGCCGCAACGGTGCCGGAATAATTGAGGTCATCCCCCAGATTCGGCCCGGCGTTAATACCGGAAATCACAAAGTCAACATTGTCTTTAAAAACACGCAGGATTCCCAGCCTCACGCAGTCAACCGGCGTACCGTCGGAAACATACACATCTTTTCTGATTTTTCTAAGTCGCAGAGCCTTGTGCAGCGATATGGAATGAGAACACGCGCTTCTCATTCTGTCGGGAAGCACCGCGACCACGCGGCCGAATTCAGAAAGAGCCTCTATAAGCGGCAGCGAACCCTCCGACAATATCCCGTCGTCATTTGTGACCAGTATGTTAAGTTTTTTGCCTTTTTTCATTTTAATCCCTCACTATTTTTTTAACCGCGCGGCGGGCAAGCCTGCCGTGCGGCCACATCTGCACATATTTCCTGTAATACTTCATTGCTTTTTCCCTGTCGGCAAATTTCCGGTCCAGCAGTTCGGCGGCCATATAAGTGGCGTCAGGACTTCTTTTGTGCGGAGGCGATGCCGTGGACACAAGTTTGAATTCCTGAAACGCTCTCTTCCACCGGCCCAGCGAAAGATACACATATCCCAGCGTAAATCTCGCCTCATACTTTTCCTCTTTGCTGTGTTTGGCTTCCAAAAAATTCCTTAAAAGTTTCTCACTTTCAAGATATTTTTTTTCTTTAACAGTTTTTTTTATGTTTGTAAGACCCGCTTTCTCTCCGGCAGCTCCTGCCCTTCCGGCGGAAAGACCCCGCAGCGACCGGGCCCGCTTAAAAGACGGATATTTTTTAACGACGAGAACAACGGCTATAAACAGAACAAGCAGTGTTGTTGTAAAAAAAAAATGTTTCTTCCGCACGGCCGCTGTTTTCAGAAGCGCAAAAAAGCCTTTTGTCGTCATTTAGTTTTTAACCGTTTTCTGATCTCCGTGTTTTTGGGTGCTATTTTCGCGGCGTCGCGCCAGTAATCCCTCGCTTTGCCTTTGAATCCCATGCGCCTGTAAGCATCCCCCAGGTGCATCAGAGCCGCCGCGTTTTTGCTTTCAAATTTGGAAAGAACTTTCCAGTAAAGTATTTCATTTTTTACAAGGGGCTGCCGGCTGTTTTTTATTTTCCTGGCCTCGGCATACGCCTCTTTCTGCCGGCCCTGGCGCCAGTAAGCTTTTAAATTAAGGATTCTGTAACGGTCAGAATCCGCCTTATCCCCGAGCTTGTCCATAACATGATTGTTCATTTCTATCAGCTTGTCATAATCTTTCTGCCTGTAATAAAAATCCGCCAGCCTCTCCCGCGCGCGGATGGTCCATTGGGGGGAAGTGGCCAGGTTCACGGCGTGAACAAAAAGCTTTTTCGCTCTTTCGGGCTCCCTGCCCGCATAAAGATAGTGTTCCCCCACCCTGCAGGATATCTCGCTGCCGCGCTTCCCCGGAAATTTTTTCAGATACCAGTCAGCCGTTTTGACCATCTTTTTTTTATCCGTCCTGTCGTATATTTCAAAGACCTTGTAAAGAGAGATTTCAGCCCAGCCGGATGAGGGGCATCTCTTCACTATTTTCCTGTACATTTTTACCGCGGCTTTTGTGTTGCCGGCTTTTTCAAAATCTATGGCCTTTCTCGTCATCTCTATCGCGGCGCTGTCCTGTTTGGCGGGCGGAATAGACACAATTTTTTTAACCGTGAAAAAAATACCCGCCGTCAGCATCAGCCCTATGACAACACCCGTTATATATGATTTCATTTTACCTTTCTCCTTCGTAATATTGTGGACGTCCCCTTTTTCTATGGCTCAACGAGCTCGCCTATCTGATTCAGCTGCACGTTGACTTCACTGCCGTCTGCCAAATGAACGGTCAGCACCGCCCACGAATCGCCGGATACAGTAAAACCCGCATCATCAAACCCAACGCCGACTCCCTCTCCCCATGTGTAACCGGAACCGATTCCGTGCATTATCTCATAAATGGCCTGATCGACACAGGCTTTCCCTATTTCTTCGGCCGAGCCGTGCTGTTCTTTCTGGACCGCCTGCCTGCTCTGGGCGCGGGACCACATGATCAGCGCGTAACCTATTCCCGCCATGAATGTGATGGTTATGATAGCCAGCACGATGGACTGACCCGAACAGGCGCGTTTTCCAGTTTTTATTGTTTTCTCTTGACTCAGCAATGTACCGCTTGTTTTTTTAACCATTTTATTTCCTCGGATATATCGTCTTCCTTATGGTAAAAGTCGTGGGATCACCGTACTTCCTGCCCTTCACTCTTGCCCCCATCTGCAGTATGATAGTAATCGGCGCATCTGTTCCGTCCGCTACCAAATCAGCGGAATCGAGCTTGAATTCAAGATACCGCAAATTCTCAGCCAAAGCGTTATAAAAACGCGCTTTTACTGACCAGTCAGAATCAGATGCCACATAGTCAACGCTGTAGCAGTTGAGCCTTTTTATGGAATGGCCGCTTTGAGTCTGCCTCTCACCTATTTTGAACATTGATTCGGCTTCGCCCGGCGCTCCTCCTGAGGTCTGCGAAACATAAATATAGCTTGTGACATTCGGCGTCATAGCAAAATCATAAAGCAGCGAGCTGACCGGCCGCACCGCCACCTCGTCTATGATAACACCGCCGTTAGTTGTCTTAAAAACAACATTATAATTGGCAGCCGGCTCCAGGTCACCGACAATCACGAATTCCTGCCATGTTGTTGAGGATATCCCCACCGCCGAACCTGTGCTTAATTTCACTGCCCCGGAAAGCTTAACACTCCCCGTTATATCAGTCGCAAAAACAGCTCCCGTAGAGGCCTTGGCCTTGAAGGAAAACATCACTTCCGTAGGACCGCCCGACGAAGCGAGTATCTCAAAACCCTCCCCGGCCGGGCCGGTGTAATCATACAGCACATTTGCTTCCGCAAGTGTCACGGACGCGTAACCTGAGGCAACAATGGCCGTGGAAGCCGAACGGTTGTAAAACACATCGCCATAGTCAGCCGACGGCCAGAGAGACGGCTGCGGCCTATCATACATATCCAGCTCATATCCCTCAAAACCGGCATTATAAAGAAGATTCCCCATGGAAAATCTGTAAGCGCCCTGAAACTCCTTGTTCATAAAAGACAGGGCATCCCTGCCGTCCTGCTCTATGGTCATTTTGGCACGGGCAAACCACCATGTCTTTGTGGCGGACATCATTATTTTCACAAGCGGGATAAAAATGATGGCAAGGATAGCCATGGTTATCATCATCTCCACAAGAGTGAAGCCCTTGCCCCCTGTTTTTACCCTTTGTCTTTTCATCACATCCTGTAACTCACGCCGTTGTAGAATATGCGCGTTTTTTCCTTCACCGTTGCACTCTCGGCACCGCCGCCTTTCCATGTAACAGAAACGGTAATTCTCTTAAAATCAGTTTTGGTGCCGCTGAATGCGGGAGGCCCGTCTTTGGGATTTGTAACGTAAGATACTTCAATGGTAATTTTAAAGGCTTCGTAACCCGGTATAATTTTTCCAGACAAATCCTGCGGAGTCGCGTTAACAACAGTGGAATAATCATCCATATCATCAAAAGTTGTCTTGTCTCCGGAGCTTTCTGCTGTATCAACTGTCCACGGGTCATCTTCAGTCGCCGGCGGACTTGAAGCGCTGCCTGTTGTTATATGCTCGCCGGGAGAAGAACACTCCTCGTCCCATTTCTGACGGCTTATTTCATCAAAAGTCTGCTGTATGAGATTTTCGGCCACAGTCACCTGCGTAAGATGCTGATTTCCCCTGTTGGCGTTGATAAAAAGCTTCAACAAAGGCACAAGAGCTATCAGTATTACTGATACCGTTATCATCAGCTCAATAAGAGTGACGCCTTTTTTGTTATTTTTCATAACATTCATTTTACCAAATTATCCGGCCATTTTCCACAACAACAAAAACCGCCTTGGTCTAATCGCCGGACATCTTGGGTGTGTTGACCTGTATGGAAAGTATGCCGGCCGGCTTTCTTGTCGCGTTATCTATCTTCATAAAGGCCGTCACCTGGCGCTGCGTGTTTTTGTAATTCACAATAGCTTTTATCTTCACCTGCGCGGGCTTGGCCACTTTGCCGGCGAACAGAGACCTCGTCACCCATCCGTAATCGTGGTCGCGGTATCTTCCTCCCGCTTTCCCGGGGCTGCCTCCTCCCGCTAAGGGATATGCGTTAAGATACGGGTCATCAATTAATGAACCGCCTGATATTCCGGTCTTACCCGTGTTTGAGCCGGGGATACAGGCGCCGCCGCCGCCTCTCTCGGTGTAACGCGCCTGCGGATCGGCATCACCGTTACAGGCCCATATCCTGTAATAGAGATACGGCACTTTTTCAACATCCGGCGGCACAGGAATCCTTGCGTACCACTGACAGTTGCCATTCACTCCGGCTGTTTTCGGCGCCATAACAGCCACGCCGCTTATTGTTGATCCGGAATCGGTTTCGTCACCGTCAACATTCTGAGTTGTACCCGCCCCGTCCACATTTTCTATGTGGAAGAGCTGCCGTGAATTCCTGATTCCGGGAATGGTACATTCATCGGGGTCTTCCATATAAGCAAAATAGCAAAGCGTCTGATGAGCCCACCTCTTAGAAAGAGCATAAATAATATTGTCATCTCCGCTTGAAACAACGCCGCTGTCCACCGTTATGGTTGAAACATTAACAGCGTCAACATTATTACCGAAATAATGATCATGCAACTCACTGAGATCGCCGCCACATCCCGTGTTAAAGGGCGCGTACCCCGTTGTAGGATCAGCATCTCCCTGAAGATATTCATCATAACCGTTTGCGACGGCGTCTGCCCAGCCGCCGGGCCATGTCTTGAACGGCCCAAGTTCAGTGCCGCCGGTTGGCGGTATTATACAGCCATCGGCGGTGTCGCCAAGGCCTATCTCCACCATTATATAACCGACACTACGGCCGCAAAGAGTTTCGCTGTCGCCGGCAAGAGCATATGGCTTTGGCGGATCCCACACAAAAGGCCTCGTGTAATCGTCCTGCAGAACATGGTATGAAAAAGGGCTCGCCTGAGCAGCCGCTTCCGAAGCAACAACCTGCGAACCCGCCGCCGATTTACAGAGATAATTTTCAGAAGAACCGCCCTGTACGAGTTTAAAGTAATATTCTATCTCCGCGTTTTCCGGCATATTCTTCACTTCGCTGGATTCAAGGGCTTTGGCAAAACTGTATTTCAGCTCGTAAGGGCTCATTGCTGTTGTCAGATGTACCGCATATGACAGCGCCACGGGCACCACAGAAACAAAACCGTTGTAGGACATCATAACACTGCATTCAGAACCAGCTGTCGCTCCGGTGCCGAGGTCATTGTATGCCGTTCTCATATATATTCCGGGATCCTCACCGTAATAAATGTCAATATTGGCGTCCCCTCCAGAAGATGTCGTGTAATCTCCCGCGGCGCCGGTGTCAAGCGTTTGATCATCCAGACCCACGCGGTTTATATCGTTTTCCGGAGTCATATAATTTTTTAACGCGTAACCCGGCATAAGCGGATCGGACGGATTGTGCCAGAGAGGCGAATAATTATCCACCTTGGGATCATCATTTGAATCGCCATCGGCCGGAGGCGCGCTGTAATCCGTGGGAAACTCGCTGTCTTTTGTCCCTCTGCCTGTGACTATCTCATCGGCATTCTCGCCTATAGCGTAACAGCGGGCTTTACCGTTTACCCAGCTCGTGGTGCTTTCA
>JAYEJT010000110.1:0-2176 GCA_034660675.1 Elusimicrobiota bacterium | reverse complement strand
GGTGGCGGTCGGGTCGATAAGGGCAGGAAAAAGTTTACATAACGATGCGTTATGTAAACCCCAAAGGATTTTTATCCTCCTGCCGAAGAGCGCCCGATGTGTTTCATCTGCCGTGGCGGATGTCCTGTCCGCCCATCCTGGCGAAGCTGGAAGTCCGCCGTTTCAGGCGGGCTGAAAGTGCGCCGTGGCGTGCCGAAGCTGAGCCTTGCGAAGCCCGCCTGTGGCGGGGTGCGCCGTGGCGTGTCATCCTGGCGAGGATAAAAATTCTGAAGGGGCGAGGTCGAAGATCCGCCGGAGCGGAGCGGAGGCGGGGAAAAGGAATCGGACAGGGGAAGTTACGATAATACCGGTATTATCGTAAAGAGAGGTTTTAGCAAAAATAAAAAAGGGCGGGGTTCCCTATTTTATTTTTGCGGTTCTCGTTTTCTATCTGCCGACGGGCGGACGATGTGTCCTGGCCGCCCATCCTGGCGAAGAAAACGAGAAAAACCCGAACGGTTTCCCCGGTTCCGCCGGAGGCGGAAGTCCGAACCTTTGAGCCGCTTTTTACTGCTAATTCCTTATCCCTGCCCGGGGAGCGTAGTTCAGCCGGCCCGACGAGAGGGCAGGTAATTTGTGAGGACACAGCGCTGAAAGTCCGCCGTGGCGGAAGGTCTCTCGTCGGGCTGGCTGGACGGAGCGGCTCTGGAGCAGCCCGCTGACGAACGGAGAGAGGAAGAATCCGCCCAAGGCGGATTTCCGCCGCTTCGGCGGATGGGCTGCGGGCAATGAACCCATGAACAATGTGGGCACCGTGAGATTACTTAGTCTTTGGGTGATGCTGTAAGCGTTTCGTCCGCCGAGGCGGATGCGCCGTGGCGTGAACTGGATTCACCTTTTTGCGTAACGCCGCCGACGGTGTGAACTTGACCGTATAATGAGCCGGAATGATCATCATCTTTTTTGTATGAGGATTCCGGACGCGACGGGCTTTCCGTCTCTCGCGCGTGAAACTCCCGAACCCTCTGAAATAAACTCTTTTATTTGCACTCAGTGATTTTGAGATATCTTTGAGCATAAAGTTTATTATTTTCTCGGCTTCAACCTGAGTTATGAAAAACTTGACGGCCAGGGCAATGGCCAAATCTTGCTTGTTCATTTTTTCCGGATGAGCGGAAGTATCTCAACCGCTAACTTTTTTGATAGTCTTTTTGCTGAGACAGACTCGGACTCAAGGCCGCAATAATAATGTCCCTTTTTATCTTCTTCGACCAGGAATCTCATGTTTTTGTATTTTTTCTTTCGGGCCTGTTTAAGCCACTTGTTTACAAGCTGCCATTGTCTCCCTGACTTTTGTAAAAGCCGGAATCTTGATATTTTGATTTCATCTCTGGTGAGCATGTCCGGAGTGATCATATCCATGAGCTTAATGTTTTTTATGCCATAAAATTTCAGATCTTTGATAAATGTGTCTCTGATAATCCAGCCGTGCGGATCAAAGTCGGTAACGCCGTAGATGTGAAAAGTCTTACGGAGATTCACGCCTTTGGATTTCATATCATCAACAAAATACTCAACATTGCACACAGACGGCTGACTGCCCAGGGCAATGATGCTGCACTTGAATTTCTCCGCCATCTCGGATAAAAACTCCTGATGGCCCAACTTTTCGGAAAAAAGGATTATGTGCGCATTTTTGCCGACTCGCCGGTTGGCCTGGTTCGCATCTCTGAATCCGATGTCTCTGTATTTCATCAGTTTGGATTTCATCACCATGTCCCTGATAACTTTCACTAAAGCCTTGTATTGATTATTGGGTTTGTCAGAAAGCGATCCTGCGCGCGAAAGGGTGGATTTGATGTACATGTACCAGAATGTGCGGATAAGCTCGTTTAAGGGCGGTTTCTGCTTGCTTATAATGCGCTCCCTCATCTGCCAGACAATGTTCCGCATGAGCATTGTGACATTGAGCGGATATTTCCGCTTGCGCTCACGGAAGTTTTCAATGAGCCAGTCCCGCGGCTGCTCATGGATCAGCTCGTCAAAATGGCGAATCCCAATCTTTTTGAGACGCTTGATAAACTTTCCGGAGTATCTCTGGGTCATAGGAATAGTTTAGCATAAAAATTCTCATTCAAAAAGGTGAATGCACGCCACCGTCGGGAATAAATTAATATTGGATGATGGCGATTGTTTA
>JAYEJT010000109.1:0-2184 GCA_034660675.1 Elusimicrobiota bacterium | reverse complement strand
CCCTTTTTCAATCTGAATTCATCCATCGCATCTATCAGCGGTTTTACTTCCCTGTTCCTGACTTCAAATTCCTCTATATCCCAGCAGATCTGTATCAAATTTTTTACCCTGAGGCCGTCTTTCACGACGAAATCCACTTCTTTGCTGTTATGCCTCCAGTAATAAATCTCTAAATCCGGATTTAGATTCCGCCGCCTTTTTAACTCTATCGCCGCCAGATTCTCAATCAGCCGTCCCGCATTTTCGCTGAATTTGAAACCGACCGAGTTTGCGAGCCCCGCGTCAACGGCATAAACCTTTCTCGGAGATTTTTCCTGTTCTTTAACCGAATAGGAAAACCTCTTCACAAAAAATATCAAATTCGCCTCTTCCAAATACGAGGAAAATTTTCCCACAGTTACGGTCGCGGTGTTGAGAAATTTCCTTATGGAGTTGAATGTCACCGGCCGCGCAATGTTAGTGAGATAAAATCCCGCCAGGCTCCTCAAAAGTTCCCTTTTTTTTATTTCATATCTTTTCTCGATGTCTTTCGTCAGAATATCATCAAAATAACTCAAAAGAAGCAGTTTCCTGTTTTCGGAAAGAACGGCCTCCGGAAAACCGCCCCATTTCATATATTCCCTAAACAGCTTTTTTATTTTTATTTTCTTTGAGACAAAGTCCAGCCGGTCTTTTATCGAAACATTCCTGAAATTCAAAAACTCCTTGAAGTCCAGAGGATAAACATAGAGGTCAAGATGCCTTCCCGTCAGGACTGTGGCAAGTTCTCCGGACAGCAGTTTTGAAGACGAGCCCGAAACAACGACCTTTGCCTTACCGAGTTCGTGAACCGTTCTCACCCATCTCTCCCAGCCGGGAACATTGTGAACCTCGTCCAGAAAAATATACGGTTTTGAAGAAGGAGAGAGAAATTCAAGATATGTCTCATATATTTCCTGAAGCATCCGCGGATAAAAACGGGTAAATCTCTGGTCTTCAAAATTCACTATCAAAATATTTTTCGGGCTCACACCGCGGGATATCAAACTTTTGGCGGCCTGCCTCATCAGATAGGACTTCCCCGCCCGCCTTATGCCTATTATCGCTAAGACAACATTCGTCTTCAATAACTTATCAAAAAATTTCAGATAGCCGGTTCGTTTCTTCCCTGTTTCCTGTTTTCTCTTCCAGAAATTCCAGTCGCTTAAAATCTCCAGTGTTAATTCCTTATTCATTTTTGTTTACCCCACTAAACATTTTTACCGCCTTTTGTTTAGTTTATATAATATTTTCCGGGGAATGTCAAAAACACGGACTTTATCTTTTTCCAATCTCAACGAGTTTAACGGGCTCACCGGCGCCGTGAACGATGGTCACTTCGGATTTTGAAACGCCGAAATGTTTTGACAGAATCTCTATGAGCCGCCTGTTGGCCTTGCCCTTCTGCGGAAGCGCGTCCACTTTCACGCAGAGCATCCCGTCGGCGCGGCGGGTCACGACCGGCTTTTTGCTCGCCGCTTTGACTTTAATTTTTATTCTCATATTTTTTTAAACAATTTTAAATATTGGCCGGGGGACACATCCTGAGGCCTGACCAGTGGGTTGATGGATAACGATTCAAGAAACGCGGCAGGTGTGGCGCCACGCCGCCCTTTCAGATCAGGCGCCCCCGCTTTTCCGGCGGCGGGGAAACGCTTCAGATTATTGGCAAGAGTTTTTCTTCTGGAAAAAAAACAGCCATTCATAAAGTTTTTCCATTCTCCTGTATCTATGCCAAGTTTTTTGTTTTTAAGGACAAGCACCCCCGCGTCAACTTTGGGCGGAGGGCTGAAACATTTTCTGGAAAAACCAAACGCCATTCTTGTGTCAAAAAACACGGAAGCCGTCACCGAACTACGGCCGTAGGCCGAAGAACCCTCAACCGCGGAGAAACGCTCCACCGTTTCTTTCTGGAGAGTCAAAACGCAGTTATCCCAACCGGACAAACCGGCGAGGAAATAGATTATGTCTGTTGATATGCCGTAAGGCAGATTGCTTATTATGTTGAACGGCGCACCGTCAAAAAAAACGCTTTCTTTCAGGATGTCGCCCGTTATGACACGCAGTTTTTCGCCGCCGAATTTTTCTTTTACATAACGGACGAGCTCAGGGTCTTTTTCAACACAGATAAGATGCTCCGCAATATTCACCAATTTGTATGTCAGG
>JAYEJT010000108.1:0-2224 GCA_034660675.1 Elusimicrobiota bacterium | reverse complement strand
TTTTTCTTAAAAACCAGAACCGTCCCCGTTTTGTCTTTGTTTTTTGCGGCAAATAATGTACAATGCGGAACAATGGGAAGTGAGAGTATTATAAAAACCGCTGTTGTCGGCGTGGGTCATCTCGGACAGCATCACGCCCGGCTATATTCTATTATGGATGATGTGGAGCTTGTGGGCGTTTCCGACACCGATGAAAAGGCCGGCCGCAAAATAGCCGGAAAATGCGGAACACAATTTTTTTCCGATCCAGATGACCTCATAGGAAAGGTGGATGCTGTCAATATAGCCACCCCCACCGTTTATCATCACGCTGTCGCCAAAAAGTTTCTGGAAAACGGGGTGCATGTTCTTGTTGAAAAACCCATAACAGCGGATCCCGCCGAGGCCGAGGATCTGGTGAAAACGGCCGATTCCAAAAACGTCATACTGCAGGTCGGCCATGTTGAGCGTTTTAACGGCGCCGTTATAGCCGCGAGGGAATACATAAGCAATCCGAGATACATAGAAGTTATCAGAATTTCGCCGTATCCCAAGAGATCCCTTGACATAGGCGTTGTTATGGATCTGATGATACACGACATAGACATAATACTCAGTTTTGTGAGGTCGCCTGTCTTGAAAATAGATTCAACGGCGGCGTCCGTGCTTTCTAAAAAAGAAGACATAGCCAACTGCCGTATCACTTTTGAAAACGGCTGTGTGGCCACCGTCACGGCGTCGCGCATATCCTATAAGGCGGAGAGGAAGATCAGGGTTTTTGAGGAAGACAGATATGTTTCCCTTGATTACGGCAAACAGAAATTCACGGTTTACCGCAAAAAAAAGGATGATGTGGAAAGCCTGAAAGATATTGAGATGAAGCGTCCCCGCATAAGGAAAACCGAACCTCTGGCCGAGGAACTCGCTGATTTTATAAAATGCGTGAGGGAGGGGCGTTCCCCGCAGGTGTCGGGACGCCATGGCCTCAACGCCCTCAAACTGGTGCTGCGGATAATGGATAACATTAAAAACGCTTCGCTGGGGCAATGAAAAAGAACAAAAAAAGGAACAACAATAATCTAAAAAATAAAGCATTCATCAAAGAAGATGTCTGTAAAACGATTTATGATTCCGTCGGTTATGCTCTTATGATCCTTTCCCGCGGGGGAACGTTTATAAGCGGCAACAAAGCGGCTCTGGAAATGTTCGGATGCGGGAGTTTGAAAAAATTCGCAAGTTTATCCCCTTACGATTTGTCGCCGCGAAAGCAGCCGGACGGCTCGCTCTCATCTGTTTCCGCAAAAAAGTTTATCGGACGCGCGTTCAAAAAGGGCTCCTGCAAATTTGAATGGCTGCACAAAAATCTTAAAGGAGGGAAATTCTACGCGGATGTCATGCTCAACAGAATGAAACTGGGAAACAGGAACGTTCTGCTGGTTGCGGTAACGGATATCACCGAGAAAAAAACGGCGGCCGCGAAACTGGAAAAAGCGTATAAGGAACTGCTTAAAAGCAATCACCGTTTTCACAGGATGGCTCTTGTGGATTCGCACACGGGTCTTTTTAACCACAGGTATATGGCGCAGACGGTTGAGGCGGAGTTTTTCAGGGCGAAAAGGACGAATAAATCTCTGGGTATCCTTATGCTGGACATTGATTTTTTCAAGTCCATAAATGATGTCTACGGACACAGGTTCGGAGATATGGTACTCAGGGAGTTTGCGGATGTTCTTTCCGGCGAAGTGAGAAAGTACGATATCGTGGCGAGGTTCGGCGGAGAGGAGTTCGTGATAATTCTGCCGGGGGCCATACGCAAAACGGCTTACTCTCTTGCGGAGAGGATTCTGGATAAACTTTCGCTTTATTCTTTCGGAACAGCCCAACAGAAAATCAAGATCAAGGTGAGCATAGGCGCGGCGGCGTATCCCGAAGACAAAGTGTCAAAGGGAATGGCCCTGATAGATTTCGCTGACGGCATAATGATGAAAGCCAAAGAGGACGGCGGCAACAGGGTTTACAGCGATCTGGAGGTTGATGCCCGGCCGTCAATAATAAAAGACGCTTCAAAAAAAACGGTTAACGTAACAAATCTTATGACAACCATACATAAATTGAGCAAGAGATCCAATCAGGGGTTGGTGGAGGCTATTTTTGCTTTTGCGAAAACCATAAAATTCAAAGACCCTTACACAGGGGAACATGTTGAAGAAACGGTCTATTACGCTCTTAGGATTGCGAGGGCCAT
>JAYEJT010000107.1:0-11446 GCA_034660675.1 Elusimicrobiota bacterium | reverse complement strand
TACCACATTTTCGGCATACGGGACGTTTCGGATATTCCATCGTGGAAAGAACTCGGAGGAGACGAAGACACGGAGCGGGATGAAGATGTGCTCACCGAAGAATCCGGCGACGATGTTATTGATTCTGACATTGATGAAATGGATGAAGCTGACGAAAACGAAGACGGAGAAGAAACTGAAATATGAAAAAAATTGAAGTGATCAGGGAAAAAATAGACAAAGTTGACAGCGCTCTCATACGCGCGCTTTTAAAAAGAATAGAACTCGCAAAAGAAATTGCCGCATATAAAAAAACGCGGGACGAAACCGTTTACCGCCCTGAAAGAGAAGAACAGATTTTAAAAAAAGCGCTCGCAAAACTCACCGGCACCGCCGCCGCCGTCACCGAAGAAGTTATGCGGACGGTTATATCCTCTTGCAGGAATCTGCAAAAAAACATTTCCGTGTCATATCTGGGGCCCCGGGCAACCTTCACGCACAACGCGGCAGTCAAAATATTCGGCAGTTTCTGCCGATTCTTGCCAGCGGTGTCCATAGGAGACGTGTTTTCCGCCGTTGAGACCGGCAGAGCCGATTTTGGCGTTGTCCCCATAGAAAATTCCACGGAGGGGATGGTCAATCACACAATGGATATGTTTGCCGCATCACCTCTTAAAATAATCAAAGAGGAATACCTGGCGATTTCACACTGCCTTGTGTCCGCGGGAAAAAACAAGAACAAAATAAAAAAACTTTATTCCCATCCTTCTGTTTTCGGCCAATGCAGGAATTACATCTCGCGGAATTTGCCCTTGAGCGAAAAAACAGAGGTGTCCAGCACGGCGGAGGCCGTCAAAATGGCGGCAAAATGGCCGGCTCTCGGAGCGGCTATTTCATCAAAATTCGCCGCTCAAATGTATGGGATGAATATCCTGGACGAACACATTGAAGACATGTCGCAAAATTACACGCGCTTTCTTGTTATGGGAAAAAGCACCCCGGAGACGAGCGGAAAAGACAAAACGTCTTTTCTGTTCTCTCTCAAAGACAAACCCGGAATACTTCATGACGCTCTCACCCCTTTCAAGAAAAGAAACATAAACCTCAAAAAAATAGAATCGCGGCCCAGTAAGAAAAAAGCGTGGGAATATCTGTTTTTTGTGGACTGCGAAGGCCATATCGGCCAGAAAAAAATACAGAATGTCGTATCAGAACTGTCAAAATTCTGCGACTCTCTGAAAATACTGGGTTCTTACCCCGAAGGGAGACTGCCAAAATCATGATTAAAGCAAGAAAAGCTCTGAAATCTTTTTCCCCTTACGTCGCCGGAAGGCCGATAAGCGAGATAAAACGTTTATACCGTCTAAAAAAAGTGGTAAAACTGGCGTCAAACGAAAACCCCTATGAGCCACCCAAAAAAGTGATAGCGGCCATACGCGCCGCAGCTGCCGATGTAAACCGCTATCCCGATTCAAACGCGTTTGAACTAAAAAAGAAAATCGCGTCAAAAATGGGAGTGAGCACCGAAAATATAGTTGTGGGAAACGGCGCCGATGAAATAATAGAACTTCTCGGAAAGGCCTTTCTTGACACACGCGACCGCATAATTGTGTCGCGCCACGCTTTCATACGCTACCGCATGGCGGCGGATCTTATGAGCGCGGAAACAAAAACGGTAAACATGAAAAATTATAAGCACGACCTTGTGAACATGGCGAAAGCGGCCGGGAAACGCGATAAATTCCTTTTTGTGACCAACCCCAGCAATCCTACAGGAACTTACAGCACCAAAAAAGAAATAGCAAAAATGTTCTCCATTCTTAAAAAAAAGGGAAACGCCCCCGTGGTGGTCTTTGACGAAGCTTATGTTGATTTTGCAGACGCTAAAGACTACATGACTGCCATAAATTATTTTAAAGCCGGTAAAAAAATAATAATTCTCCGCACATTTTCAAAGAACTACGGCATGGCAGGCCTGAGAATGGGCTTTGCTGTTGCGCCGAAAGAGATATGCGCAATTCTGGAACGCATCAGACCGCCTTTCAACACAAGCACCCTTTCGCAAGCCGCGGCAATTGCGGCACTTGAAGACACATCTTATGTAAAAAGGGTTAAGAAAAAAATACTCGCTGAAAAAAAGCGCATGGAAAAAAATCTTTCGGCAATGGGTTTTAAATATGTGCCCTCACAGGCCAATTTCCTGCTTGTTAACGTCGGCAATGGAAACAAAATATTTACAGAACTCCTGAAAACGGGAGTGATTGTCAGGGGGATGGCGGAATACGAACTTCCTGAATTTATAAGGGTCACTGTTGGAAAACCCGCTGAAAACGATTTCTTCATAAAATGTCTGAAGAACATCAAAAAAGCAGGACGGAATAAAGTCCGGAAAAGAAAGGAGAAATAAAATGATACTAACACTAAAACGGAACGTTTCAAAAAGCGAAATAAAACGAATTGATAAGAAAATAAAATCTTACGGCTTCAAAGCGCATTACTCAAAAGGCGCCGCGGCCATCACAGTTGGTGTGATAGGCGAAAACGCCATACTTTTGAAAGAATTTTTTGAAGCTGACCCCGCCGTCAAAAGCATTGTCCAGATATCAAAACCCTATAAGCTCGCCGGCCGTCAGGTCCATCCCGAAAACAGCGTTATAAGTTGCGGGAACAAAAAAATAGGCGGGGGGAAATTTACGGTGATGGCAGGACCCTGCGCCGTTGAAAACAGGCCCAGCCTCCTTAAGACAGCCCGTATGGTTAAAAAGCACGGAGCGGCTTTTTTGAGGGGCGGAGCCTTCAAGCCACGCACATCACCCTACTCTTTTCAGGGTCTGGGGGAAGAAGGCCTCAAATATCTTGCCGAAGCGAGAAAAATCACGGGTTTAAAAATAGTAACAGAGGTGATGGAAATCTCGCAGATAGAGATTGTCGCCAAATACACCGATGTGCTTCAGGTCGGAGCGCGTAACATGCAGAATTTTAACCTTCTGAGGGAGCTTGGAAAAATAAACAAACCCGTCATGATTAAAAGAGGGCTGTCTGCAACCATTAACGAATTGCTTATGGCGGCGGAATATGTCCTCAGCGGCGGGAATCAGAATGTTATTCTCTGCGAAAGGGGAATCCGCACTTTCGCGCAGTCAACGCGTTCCACTCTTGACATAA
This sequence comes from Elusimicrobiota bacterium, assembly GCA_034660675.1. GTDB lineage: Bacteria > CG03 > CG03 > CG03 > CG03 > CG03. The sequence continues at coordinate 8,302 of JAYEJT010000107.1, read as the reverse complement.
GCGCCGTGCCGGTTCTGAAAAGAGAATCCCATCTGCCTGTCATCATAGACCCTTCCCACTCGGCCGGAGTACGGGAATTTGTACCGTCACTCTGCCTAGCGGCAGCGGCATCCGGCGCTGACGGAATAATCGTGGAGGCCCACCACGACCCCAAAAACGCGCTTTCGGACGCCGCGCAGACCATAGATGAAAAAACTTTCGCGGACATAATGAAAAAAATAAAACCCATAGCCGCGACTGTCGGCAAAAAAATCTAAACGGGAGAAATCACTCCCGGGAAAGCGGGAATATTGTTTTTTGCATTTTTTCAGAGAATATCGCGAAAATACCAAAACCCGCGAAAGACAAAAATGCCGATAAATAAAAGGCTTCTTTCAAACTCGTTATGTCCGCTAATTTTCCGAATGCCAGAACAAGCACCGAAGTCACTAAAAAGCTCATAGTCATATAAATCCCGTTTGCGACCGAGGGATAATCAAAACCCTGCTCCTGAATCATCGCAAGTATGACAGGGGTGCTTGAAAATGCCGTAAACCCCATCAAAAAAACACAGGGAAGCATAAATTTTAATCCTATTAAAAGAAATAAAAGAACGGTTACCGGCGCAAAGAATGTCAATATCAGCAGCAAACGCCGTCTCCCTATATGGTCGGACATGTGGCCGGCAAACAGCACCCCCGCAACCGCGGCAGCCTGAAGCACAGCAAGAGTGGCCCCGGCACTCGCAAAACTCCTGCCCTGGCTCACCAGATATGTCGGAAGAAATGTCACAATGACCGAGGCGGTAAGCGATTTTGTAAACATCAAACCAACCGTTGCCGCAAACACGGATTTTCCCCGCTTCAATGTATAAATCAAAGAGTGCTCACCGGATTTGTTGTTCCCGTTTTTGCTTCCGGGAAAACTGAAATTTTTCAGCCTGTAATGCAAAAATATACTCATCAGCACACCGGCCGGCATTAATCTCCATATACCGCTTAACCCCCACAGAGAAACAGCGCCTATTACTATCAGCGGCCCCGCTGTCCTTGAAATCTCACCGCCTATCTGAAAAAGGCTCATCCCGAACCCCAGCCTCCGGGCCGACAATTTCTTCAAAACCACCGGCACCGGAACATGAAATAACGAAGAGCTTATACCCGTGACAAACAAAAGCGCCAAAACACCGTAATAATGGGGCACCCCGCCTATCAAACTCATGGCTACCGCTGTCAGCGCAGGTGAAATCACAACAAATATCTTCATCCCCTTTTTATCCGCAAGTTCACCTATAAAAGGATTCAGTAAACTAGGTATCCTCAGCATAACCCTCATTAAACCCGCCAGCGTGTATGTCAACGTGAATTTTTCTATGAGCAGAGGAAGCAGCGTTGACAAAAAACTCGTATAGATATCATGCAGCAGATGCGCCGCGGATAACAGATACACTTTATTCCTGTTGTGTGGAGATAGTGAGCCCTTGTTCATAATTTTATGATATTGTCCCCTGATCCTACTTTATCTTTTCGGCTTTGATTGCGACAAAACTGCCCCGTCCGCAGCCTTTCTCAATGCTGTCTATTTTTGTCAGATTTTTATAATTTCCGAACAAGCTCTGAAAGATTTCAAAATTGCCGAACCCCGCGCCTGTTAACAGACCCAGCAATTCTTCCGATGAGAAAAAGGTCGCTGATTTATAAAAAGGGCTGTCTTTGGATTTATACTCTTGACCCATTTCACTGTTTTTGTCAATAATACCCGCTATCAGAAACCCTCCCGTTTTCAAAACCCTTGCAGCCTCCGTAAGAGATTTTTCGGGACTGTCAACAAAACAAATAGTCATCATCAGCAAGGCATAATCAAAACTTTCTTTTTCATACGGGAGATTTTCAGCCGGTGATAAAGTTGTAACAATACCCCTCTTCCCGGCCCGCTCAAGCATTTTTCCGGAAACATCCGCGCCTTCTTTTATTCCAAGAGCTTCCGCGAATCTTCCCGTGCCTACGCCTATCTCAAGGCCGCGCCCGGAAGACGGTACCAGTTTTTTAAGCAGCTCTATTTCTGTTCTGTAGGCAAATTTGTGTTTTTCAAACCATTCGTCATAACGGGAAGACAAACCATCAAAAAGATTATTTTTTGTCATTGAGATCAAACCACCATCCGTCATAAAATCTTTTAAGGTGATCTTCATCGCCGGTTTCCTGACTTTCGGAGAGTTTTTCTCCGTCAAGCGGAATACCGAAATTCAAACAGTAATCCAGAAGTTTCTCATAGGCTTCCTTCAACTTTTTAAATTTTTTTTCACAGTCGCGTTTTTTTCCCTCAGGACATCTGTCGGGATGGAATTTCAAAGCAAGTTTTTTATAGCTGTTTTTAAGCTCTACAAGAGATATCCTGTTCCCTATGCCCAGTAAATCAGCGGCTTTCCTTAATTCTTTTTTCACAAGTTTTTTTATCCCTACATCTCAAAAAAATCAGCTCTTTTGAATATATTTTTCCACCGCCTCGCGCACCGTCTGATCTCCCGTGAAACCACCTACCACTTTGATGCCGGACGCCTCAAGAGCACGCTGTGCATTGGGGCCGACAGCGCCGGTAAGAATAACTTTCGCTCCCAAATCGGCAATCTGCCCGGCCGCGGCCGGACCCGCTCCGCCGGCCATATCTATTCCGCTGTTTGACACAGGTTCAAATTTCATTGTTTCCGAATCCACAACCAAAAAATACTGACATCTTCCGAATTTTTCGCTCACCAGCGCGCTCATGGAACCGCCGGTCGCTGTAACTGCTATTTTCATTTTTTACTCCTTTTCTTCGTGGTCACATTCCGTCTTGTCAAGGCCGTAACCTTTTCCTCCGCCCGGATTACAAAGACTTTCCGCCCCTTCAAGCGTGCCGGATTTCAGCTTTTCAACAACTTCAGCGACAGAACCGCTTATCCCGACAACGGGCTTAATTTTTTTCGCGGTAAAAAGCCCCAGCGCCATTTGACCCATACCCCCTGCAATTATACAATCCGCTTTCATCTTTCCGAAATACTCCGGCAAAGCCCCTGGATTGTGACCGGGATTTTCTATGACTTCGGTTTTCAACACTTTTCCGTCTTCAATATCCACCACCGTAAATTCCGGACAGCGTCCGAAATGGGCAGAAACTATCTCGCCGTCCGTTGAAATAACACATCTCATTTTTTACTCCCTTGCCGCATGTATTTTTCCGGCACGCCTTCCTGCCCCGTTTTTTTGTAAAAAAGCACGGCATCCCCTATGCGGCATCCTATATCCCGCGCGACAATAGCGCACTTCGCCCTGAACATAAAAAACACGGATCTTTTGACATCGCTTAACACCTCAAAATTTCCCTGGCCTTTGCTTATAACCATATCCGCTTTTTCAAAAATTTTCAGAAATTCGGGAGAACACACGGAAAGCAGTGTCCCCGGAGCATACGAACCGCTGGACACTATCTCAGCGCAGGAATCAACCCCCGCGCGAACAGCATCTCCGGTGACAGCGTCATTTATGACGGGTTTTTCTTTAACGGCATAAATAACCTTCCTTCCGCCGTAAATATCATTTATGGTCTCTATCAGAATCCTGTCAAAAACGGTTTCACCGGCATTATCCGCGAGATAAAGTATACTCTCCGACCGGCCAAGTTGTTTTTTAAAATCATCAAAATCAAAAACAGCGTAATTCCCGTTAGAAGAACTTTGTGAAAAATCTGCAAGAATTTTTTCAATTTCCTCCTCAAGGGAAAATGAGTACTGCGCGCCGTAATCTATAATGTTGCCCGCGATAGCAAGCTCAGCAGCAATTTTCAGCGGGTCAGCAGAAGAAGACACCATGTCTTTCATCCTCCCGTATATTTCCAGCGCAAGATCCGTCCCCTTGTTTTTCAGTTCCTTATAGGGGTCAGTATGACCGGTGACACGGTTAACTATGGAATATATGCTGATTGCGATCTCCGGCGGCGGGCTGGCCATCTCTATGCCCGGCAAAACCGAAGCTAATTCGTCCAGAATAAGTTTCTGGTTTTCTTCCGTCGCCCCCGCAAGACGGGACGCGTCAAGAGCCTGCCTGTAGAAACAGGGGATGCAGTCAAGAAAAGTCCTCACTTTTTACATGCCGCTGTGGGACTCAGCTGTGGCGGAATCCGTAAAAGAGGCATTACCTTTCTTAAAATCCTCAATAGCCTCCCTCACACTGCCTTTAGCTCCCGTAACAACCTTGATACCCGCTGCGCTCAGCGCTCTGAAAGCGTTAGGACCAACGGCTCCTGTGAGAAGGACTTCTGCTCCGAAACCGGCTATCTGGCTAACGGCTGCAGGCCCGGCTCCGCCTGAAAACGTAACAGCGGAATTCTCCTCTGCTTTAAATTCCATGCTGTCCGTATCGACTATTATAAAATACGCGCATCGCCCGAATTTAGGATCAACATTGTCTGACAAATTCTGCCCCAAAGATGTAACACACACTTTCATTTCTTTCTCCCCGCGACGCAGTCCTTGCACAAACCATGAAAAACCAGACGCTTACTCTTAATCTCAAAATCATAACGAGATGACACTTCTTTTGAAATTTTATCCAAACCAAATTTTTCTATATCAATATCGGAACAGTCCGTCACTTTTCCGCAACTCAAACAAACAAGATGAGCGTGCTCTTTTACCGCACCTCCCGTGTACTCGTATCGGGCACCGCCCTCGCCAAACCGCTGTTTTATCAAAACGCCCGTGTTTACAAGCAGCTCCAGCGTTCTGTAAATTGTGGTGAGACCCACCCCTGAATATTTTTTGTGGACCGCCATATATATGTCTTCCGCGCTCAAATGTTCTGACGAAGCGCTGACAACTTCAAAGACAGCACGCCTGGGAACCGTCATGCGTCGGCCCATGCCTCTCATCCTGGCGCCCCATCCCTGTCCGCGGTGAAAACTACTCATACATATTCCTTTCTATTCAACCACTGCTCAATCAAATATTTTCTAAATGAAAATGAAAACTGTTTACAAGTGTATTCTAACGGAAAAATAGGGTTTGTGTCAATAAAATTCTATTTTAAACTTATCGCCTCAGCAGGGCACACGTCTATGCAGGCCCTGCAACCCGTACATTTTGATTCATCTATGTGCGCGATACCCGCATTCATTTCAATCGCGTCCTGCGAACAGGCTGAAACACAGGCTCCGCAGCCCATACAGCTTTCGGCATCAACAACGGCCGTAGCCCGCCTTTGCGCTGACGATGCCGGCTGACTCTTATCAGGCGTAACGCCGCCTCCCGGCCTTGAAATACCTATGCCGCGTCCCTGACCTGTTCCACGACCGCCTCCGGGCCCCTGCCCCATGCCTTGTCCACCTTTTCCTCTACCTGTCCGCGGACCTTTTCCCATAGGCCCTGTTCCATCTCCTCTCGGCATAAATCCTCCTTTCTGATGCACGGCCGGCCGTTCTTTAAAAAAAACAGCCGGCCCATGCAATCACTTTTTACTTTTTTTTGCTGACTGCGCTTCCAGCGCTTTAATCCTGTCGTTGATCGCCTTCATCTCGTTTTCAAGCGCTTTTGCTTCATTCTTCAGCATTTCCGCTTCCTGTGCAGGCGCCACCGGCGCCGTGTAAGGCACTGACGGATAAGCGGACTGCCCGTAATACGGGTTAACCCCGCCGGTAAATCCCCTGCCTGCGCCAAAGCCTCTTCCGCCTCCGCGTCGTCCGAAGCCGCGGCCTCCGCCTCTTCCGAGGCCAAAGCCTCCTCTGCCTGCTCCGACACCCGGATTAGCGTACCCCGGTGTGTTAAAACCCGCGCAGTAACCTGCGCCTCTTCCTGTCATCGGTCCCAAGCCATTCGGTCCTGTTCCGTCTCCCCATGCCATGTTAAGCACCTCCTTTTAATCCTTTTTGGAAATGAAAACCATTTCCGTTAAATTGTAAACCATGTGTTATGTTTTGTCAAGTGGTGTGCGGCCGGATTGTGATTTAAGAATTAAAAGTGCACACATAAAATAATCTAACGCAAGTGTTATCCACCCACACACAACAACACGCGCGCCGCAATGCAATTGACCGTTACCCGCGGTTTTGTTATTTTATTGTAAGCAATATGGGAAACATAAATACCGAAATCAAGCTGGATTTTCTTCCGCCGAAAACCATTTACGACTATCTTTATGTCTGCTCCCGCTGGACATTAAAATTGCTCTGGGGAATTACCGGTTTGTACTTACTGCTATGGGCGTTTCTGCTTGTATTTACTTTTGGATATTATCTCAAAAAAAATAACTGTAGAAAAAAGTCACAAAATATTCCCATGCTCTCCAAAGCGACAAAACTATCGGAAAATATTCACCGGAAAAATAATTCCCTGACTTTTCTGAAAAACATATCAACTTACCGTTCAAGCTGGGGCGCCAAGATTGCGGCAATCAGCCGTATGGTTCCTTGTAATATGTGGTTTGATAATCTCACGGTTGTTTCTCAGGAATACAATCTCGCAACAATTTCTATTGACGGTAAAGCCAAAAACAATTTTGCAATAATAACTTTCTTAAAAAAGCTGGAAAACACTGAATGGCTTGAAAAAGTGCAGTTGAACTACAGCACAAAGGATTCTTTTAATGGGGAACAGATCAACTCTTTCCAAATCATATCTAAAAGCAGATATTAAAAAGAAATTTGTTTCAACCGCATGGAGCATTCTCTTTTCTTTTTTATTTCTGTTGTTTTGCATAAATAAAATATACCGCCCGCAAAAATTGCGATTGGCAAACACAAAGCAGGCGTACATTGAACAAAAAAAATCATATGAAGACGCGTTAGCCCTTGTCAAAAACATACCGTTGATGAAAAAACAGGAAAAGCAAATTGACAAAGAACTCATTGAATTACAAAAAGTTATTCCTTCTTCCGATTACATCTCCAAATTTCTAAAGCAGCTGATAAAAGCAGGCGGGCATTCCGGCGTGGAGATTGTAAGCATAAAGCCCGGAGAAATTAAAAGGAACAGGGAATACAAAACCTTTCCGATTGACTGTCATATCGTCACCGATTATAAGAGGCTGGGCAAGTTCGTCCATTATCTGGAAAACAACACCAGCTTTATACAGATTGAGAATATTGAAATCAAAGGTAAAGCAAATTTTCTGCCGAAACTAAGCATTTTTCTGCGGTTTAACGCTTATCTGTTTTCTGAAGAAAATGATGATATTAAACAAAAATAAAAAATCCATTTTATGGGCGCTGGGAATACTTATAACGGCAATTTACGGATATAACATTTGTGTTCTGATTCCGCGTTTAATTCCCTCCGAAAAAATCCCCGGCAATATTCTCCAAACCGCCTCAAAAACAGAACCGGGAAAATTCGCTGTAAAAAAAATCCCTTACAAAAAAATGAACGGCCGGAATATTTTTTTACCGCCTAATTTTAAACGCAGAAAAAGAACAAAACCCGCACCGGCGCCCAAACCCGTAAATATTTATGAGCTCAACGGGATAATCCCTGACAGCCATAATCCTACGGCAATTTTAATGAACACAAAAACAAAAAGCACCATAATTGCCGGCAGCGGCCAAATGCTTGATGACGGAAAAACCAGATTAGTAGAGATAAAAAATAATTTTGTCATAATTGAAAGAGAAAACGAAAAGGAAGAACTTCGGATAAAACGCTAACCCGAACGTTTTATATTCACGGCGGAAGATATTTCCATACTTTGAGAACCGTCTGTGATAGAAACAATAAATTCAACCAGCGTAATATCATCAATTTGCCTTGTATTTAAATCTCCGTCGTAATTTTCAACGGGATTACCCCTGCTAAAGTATGAAAATTGAATATGTGACACCAATAGTCCTTCTTCAAGAACCGGAATTCCGTTTCTGTAGATAATGTTATCCGATACGGCATAGGTAATTTTCTGACCCCTTAAATCCCAGAAAGAAACTTCCGACGGTCCCGCATGCAGAAGGCAACGGCATTGCTGAAGATCCGAAACCATTGTATCCACTATTTTCTCTAAGTTCTCCTGAAGTTTTAAGTTTTTCTGAGTCGCACTGTAAGTTTTTGTCCCTGAACGGAAAACCGTATATACCGCGACGCTGATAACGGAAAAAATAGCGATGGCCAACAGCATCTCTATCAATGTAATGCCGGATATTTGTTTTTTTACCGCCAAGTGAGATTCTCCTTCAAAGTAAATAATGTAACCGATGGCTTCGGTTCTTCTTTTTTGTAAATTTTTATCCAAATTTCCAGCGGGTCCGTCGAGAAATCCGCCTCTCTTTTAATTTTCCATACGACATTGTTTACGGTTTTTTCATAAAC
>JAYEJT010000106.1:0-2247 GCA_034660675.1 Elusimicrobiota bacterium | reverse complement strand
AATTTGTATGTCAGGGCGCCGCGGCCGGGGCCGATTTCAAGGATGTTTCCGCCGGGCGGTAAAAGCGAGATTATTTTTTCGACAACCGCTTTGTCTTTTAAAAAATGCTGCCCGAACTTCTCAGGCATTTATTCCAGACCTAAAACCTTGCAGACTTCCTCTAATACGGGTTCCACGACAACGGGACGGTCGCATGATTTTATGGCCGTGTCGGGATCTTTCAGGCCGTGGCCGGTGAGGGTCGCTGCTATCATTGTCCTCTCCGTGGCGTTTTTGAAATATCCCTTTTTGTTGTATTTGATAAGGCCCGCTATGCTCGCCGCAGACGCGGGCTCGCAGAAAACACCCTCCAGGCCGGCAAGCGCTTTATAGGCAAAAATTATTTCATCGTCAGTGACCTTGTCTATAACACCGCCCGATTCGTCCCTGGCCTCTTCCGCCTTTTTCCATGAAGCGGGATTCCCTATCTTTATGGCGGTGGCCACGGTCCGGGGATTTTTTATTATGTGTTTGTCCACGATGGGCGCGGATTTCGCCGCCTGAAAACCCATCATCACCGGACGAATCGCCGAATATTCTTTGTAGCCTTTCCAGTACGCCGTTATGTTTCCGGCGTTACCGACGGGAATAACATGATAATCAGGGGCACGGCCAAGATCGTCAACGATCTCAAACGCGGCCGTCTTCTGGCCCTCTATCCTGAAAGGGTTTATGGAATTGACAAGCTCAACATTATATTTTTCACAGATGTCCAGAACGATTTTAAGAGAACCGTCAAAATTACCTTTTATGGCGACAATCTTCGCTCCGTGAATCATGGCCTGCGAAAGTTTGCCGAGAGCAATCGCCCCTTCGGGTATCACCACAAGGGCTTTCATTCCCGCTCTCGTGGAATACGCCGCGGCTGAAGCAGAAGTGTTCCCCGTGGACGCACAAATGACATATTTGCATTTCTTTTCGGCCGCCTTTGACATGGCCATTGTCATACCCCTGTCCTTAAAAGAACCCGTCGGATTCAGACCTTCATATTTCACATAAAGCTGAAAAGGAAAACCGAATTCTTTTTCAATCCGCGGAACGCGTATCAGCGGAGTGGAACCTTCCTGCAGAGAAATAACGGGGGTGGCTTCAGTCACCGGGAGATATTTCCTGTATCTGGCTATAACACCTTTCATATGTCCAGTATCCTGTAAAAAACCGTTTTTTCCTTCACCATGTTCAGCCTGTCTATTTCGCTGACAGCGTTTATCAAATTTCCCGTATGAACGGTGTGAGTGAGCATAATAATCGGCACGGCCTTAGGGCCGAAGCCGTCTTTCTGAACGACAGACGCAACGGATATGCCGTAATTGGAAAGAATATCGGCAATGCGCGCAAGCACCCCGGGGCTGTCCTCAGCGGTAAACCGTATATAAAAACAGGACATCACATCCCTCGCGTCGGCAATACGGGGTGGCTTGTTCCTCAATTCAAAAAACGGCATGTGACGAACGCTTTTTTCCATTATGTGCCTGACCGAATACACGATGTCGCTCACCACTGCGGACGCCGCCGGAAGAGAACCCGCTCCGGGGCCGTAAAGCATCTGCTCGCCCGCCGCGTCACTTTTTATGTACACGGCGTTAAAAGCTCCCGAAACGCTGGCAAGCGGATGAGAACTTTTTATAAAGGCCGGAATCACCTGAAAAGCAGCTCCCTCTTTTGCGACAGCCGAACCGGGAACAGGTTTTACTTTTTCCATAAGGGTAACAAGTTTCATCGTGTAACCCAGTTCCCTGCCCAACGCCATGTCAAACGGCTGTACTTTCTCTATTCCCTCAACGTGTATATCCTCCAGTTTTATATGACTCTTAAAAATAAGCGACGACAAAATCGCAAGTTTGGAAGCCGAATCACCGCCCGTTATATCAAGAGTGGGATCGGCTTCGGCGAAACCGAGTTTCTGCGCTTTCTTCAGCGATTCGTTAAAATCTGCTTCACCCGCAGACATATTTGACAAAATATAGTTGGTCGTCCCGTTAAGGATTCCGGCCAGACCGTATATTTCGTTGGCACAAAAACCCTCGTTAATCGCCGCGACAACCGGAATTCCGGCGCCTGCGCTGGCCTCAAAATATATCTGCCTTTTGTTTTTTTCGGCGGCCGAGAGGAGCTCTTCAAAATCTTTTGCCAGAACATTTTTGTTGGCGGTGACAACATCCATTCCCCTTTCAAGCGCCAGAAGAATGAGCCTTTTGGCGGGTTGAT
>JAYEJT010000105.1:0-2291 GCA_034660675.1 Elusimicrobiota bacterium | reverse complement strand
CGTCGCACAAATTATCGCTGGCCAAAATAGCCATGGCTGAAGAGCGGATTGCCGAGAAAAAAGAGGCGGAAAAGAAGAAAAAGATGAAAGAGCATTTTTCAAAAGCCACGGTTTATTATATAAAAGGCAAATACGCCAGAGCTATAAAGGAGTGGAAAAAGGTGCTGAAGCTGGATCCCGGTCATGAACTTTCGCGCCGGAAGATCATGCAGGCGCAGGAAAAATTAAAATAAAAAAAGGGGACGTCCACAATAAAATTTAGAGGAAGGATGAAAAAAAGGAGATAGAATGAAGCAATTTTTGAGAATAGGCGCTGCCGCGAAATTCTGCGGTGTGCGGAAGTCCACTATACGTCATTACACGGATATGGGGATTCTTTCGACTGCCGGTCAGACTCCGGCGGGGCACAGGCTTTATGATGCGAGAAAAACGATGGTGAGGGTGCAGCTGATAAGAAGCGCGAGCGCCCGCAGGGCGTCGCTGAAAGACGTGAAGGGAAAGCTCAAATGAACATTATGAAAAAAGGGGACGTCCACAATAAAATTGCGATTTTTGAAGAGAGAAAAGGGGCGGGAATTATGAAAAAATTGTGGACGTCCCCTTTTTCTGGTGTTATTGCGGCGCTGATTATAGTGTCTTCTTTTCAGCCGCTGTCAGCCGGAGCTGGCGCATTTGCCTACAAGGCGGCGCCGAAAATAATCACTCCGGGAAACAGCGACGGCAGAAATGACGTGTTCTTTGTTTTTTATATGAATCTGGACAGCCAAAGCTCCCTATCGGGAAAGATATTCAATCTTATGGGCATGAAAGCCGCTGATATGGTCAACACCGGCGGGGCAGGTGTGATTTTGGCGCCTCCTCCCGGAGGGTGGCACCCGCTGGCTTCTGCGGCATGGGAAGGCTATTTGAAATGGACGCCGTCCGGCGGCATTTCACCGGGTATTTATATATGGCAGGTTGAGGCGGAAGGTCAGGTTTATACAGGAACTGTCGTTGTGGTTAAATGACAAAACTAAAGGTGAAAAAGGGGATGTCACTAAATTACGAATGGGAGGATGAATATGCCGAGACGACCTAGATTTGTGGTGGATGATGCGTATTATCACATATTGAACAGAGGGAATAATAAGAAACAAATTTTTGAAGAGAAAAGTGATTATGACCAATTCTTGAAAATGATGGCCAGATATTTTAGGAGTGCGCGAATGGAAATAATACATTATGCTCTTATGTCTAATCATTATCACGTGATAATAAAAATTAAAGATGCGGAGAATTTGCCAAAGGCTTTGCAGCAGTTAAATCAGGGTTATGCCAGATATTATAAAAACAAATATGGCGGTATCGGATATTTTTGGCAGGGAAGATACAAAAGTTTTTTAATAGAAAGTGGAAGATATCTGCTTGAGTGCGGTATATATATAGAATTAAATCCGGTGCGGGCGGGGCTTTCGGAAAAACCGGGAAATTATAAATGGAGCAGTTATCAATTATATGGAGAAGGAAAAGAGGATAAGATTATAACCATTAGTCCGGCTTACGAGGCGTTGGCGGAAAGCAAAGAAGAGAGGATGCATGCTTACAGGGAATTGTTGAAATACCGTTTTGAGGAGAAAAGAAAATTAGAGAGATATTTTAAGTCGGGGGTTTACGGCAGCCGTGAATTTGAAAAGGAATTGAACGAAAAAGGCTTGGCAGGTTTGTGGTCGCATAGGGGAAGGCCTAAAAAAGAAAAAGATTTATGAGAAAATGTAGTAGAAAAAAGGTGGGGCATCCTATTGTTTTATTGTGGACGTCCCCTTTTTCTCTGATTATTTTATTGTGGACGGCACCTTTTTTGGTGTCCCCTCTGCTGGCTGATTTTGAGCAGCTCGGCTGGTCGGCGGCGTCAGCCGGTATGGCGGACGCGGCTATGTTTTCAAAAAAAATCCCCTCACTCTTTTATACAAATCCCGCCGCTTCGTCTTATTTTGAAGAGCCCGTCATAGGTTTGGAATATGAAAATATGTATCCCGGCCTCTCGGACGGCAGCGGTCTCACCAGGAATATTTTTACATACACGCAGAAACTTGACGGCGCCGGCTGCGGGGCCGGTTTTGAAAAGTTTTCTCTGGATGATTTGTATTCGGAAAACACATACATCATCAATTATTCAAAAAATATGCGGGATAAATGGTTTGCCGGAGGCAATTTGAGAATTTTACAGAAGAAATACGGGTCCGACCGTTACACGTCAAATGCTATTAATTCCGATGGTTCGGCGTCCGGTGTGGCAGACCCTCTTTTTGTTC
>JAYEJT010000104.1:0-2300 GCA_034660675.1 Elusimicrobiota bacterium | reverse complement strand
AAAAGCAAAGTGAGCGAATTTATACAATCTCTTTACGGCGGGCCCGGCGAAGTCAGCGATGTCAGCGCGGCACCGTCCGTTGAAGAGCCGCCTGCTGGCTTTGACATCAGATTCTGAGAAAACCAGAACCGTCCCCGTTTTTCTTCCGTTTTTCTTCTTGACAGAAATAAAGAGATATAATAATGTGGCCTATGGATATCAAAAAAATAATTAGCGAGGCGGACTACGGCAAGCTGGAAAAAATCAAGAACCCTGCTGTTTTAGATTTTTTAGAGAAATACATAGCGCACTGCAAGCCGGACTCGGTTTTTGTCAGCGACAGTTCACCCGAAGACCTGGATTACATCAGAAAAAAAGCTCTTGAAAAGGGCGAAGAGAAAACTCTATCGCTGGAAGGACAAAGTGTTCACTTTGACAACGCCGGCGATCAGGCGAGAGATAAGAAAAACACAAGAATTCTTGTTTCTCCCGGACAGGATCTGGGCAAGTCCATCAACACTCTGGACAGGGATACGGGGCTGGATGAAATAAAAACTATTATGGATGGCATAATGAAAGGCAAGGAACTGGTGGTGTCTTTCTTCTGTCTCGGGCCGGAAAATTCGCCTTTTTCAATTCCCTGCCTTCAGCTGACGGATTCTTTTTATGTGGCGCACAGTGAGAACATTCTTTACAGGCAGGGCTACGAAGAGTTTTTGCGCCGGGGAGCAAATGATTCCTTTTTTAGATTTGTTCATTCCGCCGGAGAGCTGGATGATTCCAACACCTCAAAAAACCTTGACAAGAGAAGGGTGTACATAGACCTTGAAAGCGAAACGGTTTTCAGCTCCAACACCCAATACGGCGGAAACACGATAGGACTGAAAAAACTTGCTATGAGGCTTGCGATAAATAAAGCCACGAATGAAGGTTGGCTGACGGAGCACATGCTTGTCATGGGTATAAAGGGCAAGACCGGAAAAACTTATGTTGTCGGCGCTTATCCTTCGCTGTGCGGAAAAACTTCCACGGCCATGCTTAACGGAGAGAGCGTTGTGGGCGATGACATCGCTTATTTGAGAAAAATTGACGGTGTTATAAAAGCGGTTAATGTTGAAAGCGGCATGTTCGGTATTATTCAGGGCATCAATTCCAAAGACGATATTATACAGTGGGATCTGCTGAATTCTCCGGGCGAGCTGATTGTTTCAAACATTCTTGTCACGGATGACGGTAAAACATACTGGATAGAGCACGACGGCGAGCCGCCTGTGGAAGGTGTCAATCACACGGGGAAATGGAGTCCGGGTAAAAAAGACGATAAGGGCAACGCTGTGCCGCCTTCGCATCCCAACGCCAGATTTACCGTTTCTCTCGAAAGGCTTCCGAATATTGATGAAAATCTTCACAACCCGGACGGCGTTGTTGTCGGAGGCGTTATTTACGGCGGCAGGGATTCGGATACCAGCGTGCCGATTGAACAGACCTTTGACTGGGAGCACGGGATTATAATGAAGGGCGCCGCTCTGGAATCGGAGACGACGGCCGCCACTTTGGGCAAAGAGGGTGTGCGGGTGTTTAATCCCATGTCCAATCTTGATTTTCTTTCGGCGCCGCTGGGAAAATACATCAGAGCCAATCTGGAATTCGGAAAAGGCGCTGCTAAGACGCCCGTTATTTTCGGTGTCAATTATTTTATACGCGATAAAGACGGGAATTTCCTCAATGAAAAGAACGATAAAAAAGTCTGGCTGAAATGGATAGAAAAAAGAATAAACGGCGAAGCCGGAGCTATCAAAAGGCCCACGGGTATGATACCCGAGTATAAGGATCTGGCGCTGTTGTTCGCGGAGGTGCTGGGTGTTGAATACACAAAAGACGCTTATGAAAAGCAGTTCACTCTCAGGGTTAACGAAAACATAGCCAAGATAGACAGGATAACGGAGATATATTCAAAGTTCAGCGATATTCCAGAGGAGCTTTCGGCGGTTCTCACCGCTCAAAAGCGGAGGCTTGAAAAAACTCTTGCGGAACACGGCGAATATGTTTCACCGTTCACGGCCATAAACTGAACCGGCCTATAGTTAAGTAATCGCGACAGACAGCATCCGTAGACGGACGCTCACGTATGAGGATCGTCCTCCCAGGCGGACTTTCAGCTGCCTATTCTCTCGGCAAAAAATAGGGTAAAAATCACCGAGCAATTATTGACACTCCGGCATTGTCACTTCGGGAATTGTGTTAACCCCTTGCTCATATGGCCCGCTCCGGATGCTGTCCGGCGCTTTTAACAGAAATAGTCTGATGTTATAACGATTTTT
>JAYEJT010000103.1:0-2311 GCA_034660675.1 Elusimicrobiota bacterium | reverse complement strand
CCTGGCCGGGCCCCGCCTTCTCCGGCACGGAAAAACTCGCAGACGGTTCTTCTTTTTTCGGCGCTTTCGGAATTTTTGAAGCGTCTTCCACAACAGGCGCGGCTGTCAAGTCCGCCGTTTCAGGCGTGGCTGTCAAGTCCGCCGTTTCAGGCGTGGCTGTCAAGTCCGCCGTTTCAGGCGCGGCTGTCAAGTCCGCCGTTTCAGGCGTGGCTGTCAAGTCCGCCGTTTCAGGCGCGATGATTACGTCTGCCCTTTGAAGCGTGGCCGTATCCCCTCTGGAATCGGGGGACGCGGTAGGGGGGTGTTTTTTTAACGCGGAAATTATTTGCGATTTTATTTCGTTAGAGGAACCGTAAACATAAAAAGCCTTTTTAAAATCGGAGCCGATATTTTTAAAAGGACGGCCGCAGACAGGGCCTATCTCTTTTATTATGCCAAGACAAGATGCTTCATCCGCGCTGAGCTTGACCTTGTAGCGGAAACGTTTGTCTGACGTCGGGCTATAAACAAGTTTGTAGCCTTTTATCATTTACATCCGGGGCGATAAAACAATATCCGTTATTAAATTGAGATACCTGAATTTTTTGTCGATATTGTCTTCAGTTATCACTTTGGGGACA
The DNA here is from genome assembly GCA_034660675.1 of Elusimicrobiota bacterium. Classification (GTDB taxonomy): domain Bacteria; phylum CG03; class CG03; order CG03; family CG03; genus CG03. The sequence continues at coordinate 1,691 of JAYEJT010000103.1, read as the reverse complement.
AACCCCTTCTTTTTAATTTCCCTGAGAAGCTCTTCTCCCATAGCATCCGGCACCACAACAAGGATAAAACTGAATTTGTATTTGGCTATTTCTTCCATGACGCTTTCTTTGCTCGCGCCTTCCGGATACAGAACAACCCCGACGGACTTAAAATCAAAATTAATATTTTTTTCAGCAACGATCTTAGCTATATTCTCTTTTACAACATCCGCCTTGTCCTTGCCTGTTTCAGGACACAGATAAAGCACTTCTATTGGCTTGGCGTCCTTGCGCGGGGAAACTGTTTCTGTTTTTTCGGGCTCGCCCTCTTTTTCCCGGAGTGCCGGAGCTTCTTCTTTTCCGGAAACAGGCTTTTCGCTTTTCTCAAAAGTTTCTATCAGAGGACCGGCCAGAGGTTTTTCCGCACTTTGATCGGGTGTGAGCTGCTCGAATTTTTCTATCACCGGGGACGCGGGTACCGCGCCTTCAGCAGACGTGGGCACTTCCTTAACTCCACCGCCATCTTTTGAGCCGGGAGCTGATTTTTTGTCAAACTGCTCTATTTCAGGAGCCGCAACATTATCTTCTTTTAGGGCTCCGGCGGGTTTTTCTTCTTTAGTTACTGCCGCCGGTTCCCCCTCTTTTTTGACCCCGGCGTCAGCCGCGGAAATTTTTTCTACGGGTTTTTGCGCCTTCTTCGGAAACTCCATTTTCTTCGGCTCCACCGCCTTCTCTTTGACCGCGGCAGCAGCTTCAGCGGAAACAGTCTGTTTCTTTTCAGAAACAGATTCTATTTCCTCTGCCGGTTTTTCCGACGTCTTAGACGCAACCGGCTTTTCCGCTGCGGGCGCCAGAGCGCTCTCCGATGTCAACTCCTTCAGCTCCTGATTTATGAGTTTTTCTATATTAGCCGAAGCGCCATACACATAGGCCGCCCACTGAAAACCGGCGGAATCATTTTTGAACACAACGCCCACATACCCCGCAAAACTTTTCTTAAGTTTTTCCGCGTCGCCTCTGCCGTCCGATGACATAAGCAAGAGCTTCCTGTCAGGAAACTTGGGTGCAGAACTGGATTTTATTTCCCATTTTTTTATCATAGCTGATATTCTACCAAACTGCCCGCCAAAACGTCAAACACAAAGTGTACTTATTTCCGGTTTTGATTGGAATCAATTCACAAAAATCTGATAATATGTTATTTATAGACGGTAAAAGTTCTGAATGGAGGCGTGGCCGAGTGGTCGATGGCGGCGGTCTTGAAAACCGTTAGGTGATGAGCCTCGGGGGTTCGAATCCTCCCGCCTCCGTACAAACAATAACAGAGCGGGATAACTGCTTATCCCGCGTGGGGATTCGAAGCCCGGAGCTGAAAGTCCGCCGGGGCGGACGATGCGCGAGTTTGCCGAAAGGCAAGGCGAGCGCCGTGAGGGGCGGCCTGCGAGAATCCGCCGTCAGGCGGATTACTTGTAGGCGAATCCTCCCGCCTCCGTATTACTCGTAATTCCTCATCACTTTCTGCGCCTGTTCTATCCTCCGCAGAGACGCTTTGTGATCAGGATCTATGTCCAGCAGTTTTTCCCAATAGCTTATGGCTTTCTCGTAGTTGGCTTTGTTATACTCCCGAACCGCTTTTTTCCAGTATTTCTTTTTAAGTTTTTTCCCGTCGCTTGTGTTTATCTTTGTTCTCCTGCCGCTTGCCGTTTCACTGT
>JAYEJT010000102.1:0-2344 GCA_034660675.1 Elusimicrobiota bacterium | reverse complement strand
CAAAAACGGTCTACAGGGAATTAAACGCAATCAAAGATGAGCTAACCCCGCTTAAGATTGTTGCGGTTCTCCGGAAAAATATTTCCCCAAAACTGCTCGAAAGCCATTTCGCAGAGAGTTCTGCAGATACTTCCGGGATTAGAGAAGTGATATTGTCAGAGTATTTGTTAAAAAAATGAAGCAGATGAAAGAAACAGTTTACGCATTTATAGACAGCCAAAATTTAAATTTGTCTATCAGGGCGCAGGGGTGGAAACTTGATTTCAAAAGATTTTTAAAATATCTGAAGGACAGATATAATGTGGAAGCGGCGTTTTTGTTTATAGGATATGTCGCCACAAATGAAGCATTATACACTGCGCTGCAAAAGTACGGTTATATCCTTGTGTTTAAACCGACGCTGCTCCAGCCTGACGGAAAGGTTAAGGGAAATATAGACGCGGAATTAGTTCTTCATTCAATGATTGAATACCCAAATTATGATAAAGCGATAATAGCGAGCGGAGATGGTGATTTTTATTGCCTCGCGGATTATTTGATTAAAAAGAAGAAGCTTTTAAAACTTATTATACCGAATAAGCGCAGATATTCTTCTTTATTGAGGGGATTCATGAAATACATCCTCTTTATGAATGACTTAAAGGCAAAGGTGGGATACCGCAAAAATTAAAAAGGGGCATTACCTAGGGACGGAACCCTTCGGATAGCCCCTCATCGTGATTCTAATAGTAGTATAGCTGATTGAAGCGTTTTGTCAAGAGGGGATTTTTTATGGATAAAGAGCAGGGAATAAGAATAATCAAAGATGTTTTTGAGAATCCTTTTGATTATGAGAAATACGCGGGTTTCAGTAAAAATCTGCTTAAACACATAACTCCCACGCCCACGGCAATACAGGCGGGGAGCAGGATCCCCGACGCTTTTAAATCTCACATAAGGTTAATGAAACGTGTCGGCAAATACGAAGACCCTCAGGGCAACACCATAGACATTCTCGCCGTGTGGCTCAAAAAAGGAACATCTCTTGAAAGAGCCCGGACAATGCAGAGAAATTATATTGCCCGTTATTTAGACGGTAGCCGGGACGGGCAACACAAAAACGCCGCCTTAACGGCTTTCGTTTCCCCAGATGAAAACGACTGGCGGTTTTCATTTATAAAAATGGAATATGAGCTTGGAAGAACGCCGACGGGCAGATTAAAAGGCGTGGAAAAATTCACCCCCGCAAAACGCTATTCTTTTATAGTGGGTTCCAACGAAAGCAGCCACACTGCCCAGAGTCAGCTTTTTAATTGTAAGATTCCCTTTTTGAACGGCGGCCTCTTTGACCCTATCAATGACTATAACTGGGTGCATACGGATATTTTATTGCCGAATGAAATATTTTCCGATTCTGAAAAGACAAAAGAAGGAGATAAGGGTACGGGAATTCTGGATGTCTTTGACAGATATAATTTTACCGTAAAAGAAGACGAGCCTCTGGAAAAAGATGTTGCTGTTGACCCGGAGATGCTCGGAAAAGTTTTTGAAAATCTGTTAGATTCAAAAGAAAGAAAATCAAAAGGCAGTTTTTACACGCCCAGAGAAATCGTTCATTATATGTGTCAGGAGAGTTTAATCAATTATTTGATAACCGAATTTTCCTCTGTCATTCCGAGCGAAGCTGAAAGTGCGCCGCGGCGTGCGAGGAATCTAAGGGAAGACATTGAACTGCTCGTTCGTAAGGGCGAATCCATAATTGATAATGAATACGCCGTTCTTGCGAAAGAACATAAAATAGACGCGGGCGCGCAGAAAGGAACTAAGATTAAAACAAAAATGCCGAAATCAATTCGTGAAAATGCAAAAGCGTTGGATAACGCATTGGAAAGAATCCGCGTCTGCGACCCCGCCGTCGGTTCGGGGGCTTTTCTCGTCGGAATGATGAACGAGATAGTTAAAGTAAGGCGCGCGTTAGCTCCGGCGTTTGAGAAAGTATCTGCGGGAAAAACGAAGAGCCGAATTTTTCAAAAAGTGACGAGCGTGGGACGGGCACCATTCTTGACGAATATGTTTATTTAGCTCAGGGGGTTATGATATTCGCGAAGACCCTGATGCGGTTTGATGAAGAGGGGGATAAGCTCAAGGAAGCCTATGATTTTTTTGAAGAGCATTGCAGACCGGGTAAGGATAACGGGGTGACGGTCACCATGTCGGTGGACTGGCTGCTTTTTGACTTTCGTTTCGGGGAAACAAACGAAACTGTTTGCGAAAGGTTTATGAAGACGGAGCATTTTCATGATCTTGCCGCCCGCGGGTGAGATTTGGTTCACGAGGTTTATGGGCCATCCTGATGACGCGTATA
>JAYEJT010000101.1:0-2349 GCA_034660675.1 Elusimicrobiota bacterium | reverse complement strand
ATGGTTATAACCGGCCAATCCGCTCCGTCATAGGCGCTGTATATGGACGCGTCTCCTTTTCCCGCGGAGCTTTCGGTTATACGGCAGGTTTGGCCTATGTCCACTTTGCTGTTTGTTCTTATGGTACCGTATATCGTCGTGTTACCGTCAAAAACAGAACTCCCCGACACGGCAACGGCGTGCTCCGGCACAGCGGGATTGACAAGAACGATAACAGAAAGTGTTCTTTTCTCGCGATAGTCGGATTTATCCGGCACATACCCTGTTGACTCTATTTCGGTTTTGTCCCCACCCAGAGACTTAACATCTACCTCATACTGGGCACCGTAAAAATCCGTGATCGCTATATCCGCGGAACTTTCTTCTTTGAGCTCGGCAATCTTCCTTTCAACGCCGGCTTCCGCGGCGTAAAGAGCCTGCTGTGAGAGATACAGTTTAGTGCTGCTTTTGACCTCGTGGGAAATAAGCATCACAAGGGAGAAAGACACAAGCGTGAGAAACAGCATCAGAAAAAGAGCGAACACCAGCGACGCCCCCGACGACAAATCGTTCACACGCCCCAAAAGCGGCACATCGCGCGCTGAGGACGCTTTGGTTTCCGGCTTTTTGTTAATCATATTTCGCCTTTATGGTGGCATAATTCACTTCTTTGGTTTCACCTCTTTCCGTCCAGCTAACCTTTACCTTAATTGTTTTATACTTTCCGTTGTCGCCGAGAGATGACAAAGTGATTTCTTTTTCCATACTGTACGGCATCCCGGGTACCAGTTCGCCGGTTTGCACCGTCGTTAGAGTTGTCGTGCTGAGCACATCGGCATCAAAATTCCTCCGGGAATCCTCTATCCAGTTCACAGTTTCGTTATAAGCCATCGTTTTGTACTTTGCGAGTTTCTCAGCTTTTATGTTGTTCATTAACGTTTGTATAAAAGCCAGCGACACATAAGAAACAATTGTCACGGCCAGAAGCACCTCAATATATGTAAAACCGTTCTTAAGAGATGCGCGGGCACAGAACCTGCCCCTTCTTGTCTGTTTTAATACCGCCATATTATGATTATACAATGAAAACACCAAAATTAAAACAGCTTTTACAGCTCAAAGCAGCCTTATAAAAGCGCAACTTCTCTCAGGAGTGCTGTCTCTTCTGTATGAAAACATGTTTTCTTCCCCAACCGTGCAGAGCCCCGCGTCATAAATATTCTGCGCCTTAACGCCGGAAGATTCAAGCTGCTGCTTTATTATCAGCTTCAAATCCACAAATTTTTTGCCCTTTTTGTCCCTCACATAAATTTCAGGGAAAACATGCCCCAGCTCTTCCGACACCTCAAAATGCCGGCGGCATATACCGGGACCTATCACCGTTTTGAGAGAAGACATGTGCAGCGGGAATTTTTTTTCTATGCTGTCCATCGATGAAATTATTATGTTTTTTGATACCCCGCGCCAACCCGCGTGTATAATGCCGGCAAAACAAGCTGTGGCATCATAAAAATAAACCGGTATGCAGTCTGCCGTAAAAACGCTCAATACCACATTTTTATCGCGGGTAACAAGCACATCAACGTCCGCGAGAGGACTTTTGGTCTGGATGTCCGCCTCTTTCAAAGCTGTGCCGTGAACCTGTTTGGCGAAAACCGGCACTCCTCCCGTAAAATTCTTCCTCACGAAAGCCCCCATATTAGCGCTGTCTTTCATATCCCCGCTGACACGCAGAGAAAATAAAGCTCTTACCCCGGAACCAAGATACCTGGAAAAATCAACAAAATCTTCCATTCCAGCTTTATCCACAGGATTCTTCCGCGCGTGACACGCTCAAAAATTCCTTTTTATTTCCGGGCTTCCGATGTCCGCTTTTTCAACACCGTCCTGAGCGTTGAAACCCGTGGCTGCGGTCGTTGTGTCCACACCCCTCATATAAAGTTTGAATTCTTCGGGATTGGTTGAAATAGCCAAAGCGTCTTCCTCACTGATGGCATCCTGTTCGCAAAGGCCGTAAAGAGCCTGGTTAAAGGTCTGCATCCCGTAATAAGAACCTTTGGCCATGAGATCGTAAATTTCGGAAAGTTCGTTCGCGGCAATAAGTTTTTTAACAGCCTCGGTGTTCACCAGAATCTCGCACACCGGCACCATGTGCGAGCCATCCTTGCTCTTCATAAGTCTCATGGAAATAATCGCACGCAGTGATTCGGAAAGCTGTATGCGCATCTGGTTCTGATGCGACATCGGAAAAAAATCAATTATCCGCGATATCGTCTGATAGGCGTTGATGGTGTGCACCGTGGAAAAAACAAGGTTGCCGAGTTCCGCGGAGGTGACGCCGGATGATATGGTGTCAATGTCACGCATTTC
>JAYEJT010000100.1:0-12228 GCA_034660675.1 Elusimicrobiota bacterium | reverse complement strand
GCTTTCGGGCCTATTTCCCCGGATATACTCTGCCACAGCTTTGTTGAAAATTTCCTTTGCCGGAGCCGCCGAAAGATTAGAAATTACCGTAAAAAAGATAACAGCCGCTAATGTTTTTTTCATCCATCCCCCTTTTTTTATTCACTTATGTTCTTTTATAAACTTGCTCAGCCGCCGAAGCAATTTTGAAATACCCGCATTCCCCGGATCCACCGTCAGAGCATCCTCCAAAAACTTTTTCGCTTCAAAATAATCGCCATTGTTAAGAGCCTTGTAAGCAAGGCATTTGTACCTTAACAGCACAGCTCTTTTGTTTGCGGGCTCTATGTTTAAAATTTCATTCACGATTTTCAGGCTTTTTTCAAACTTGGATTTACGTAACTGTTTCCGGGCCGCTATAAACAAAGTTTGAACCTTTTTTTTCTGCGCTTTTTCCTCAATTTTCATCTCAATGTTAAAAAGAGCCTCAATATCTTCTTCATCATCTGATTCTATCATAGCGATTTCCCTGAATTCCGAACGGGCAAGGTCATATTTATCATTCAAAAAATATTCTATCGCCGTGTTTGTCAGTTTATCGTATGTCTTTTTTGCCTTTCGAAGTTCCTCGCTGCGGGTTTCAAGTTTTTTTCTTTGCTCATAATAGAATCCCGCTTCCTCGGCAGCAACGGTGCTGAAATACATTTTTACGCTCAGCATGTGCTTAATACCTAGATTGTGAAACGCAAAAGCATAATTAATCAGACAGGGATCTGTTTTTATCCCGAAACCTGCGGTAAGCTCTTTATAGTTCAAACCCGCAGACAGTGAGAAAACCGGAGAAATCAGATATGAACAACCTGTTTTCCACAGCAGGCTTTTCGCTTTTCCGGAACCGGAAACAATCATGTCCAGAGAAGGTTTCATCTTTCCGCTGTAAAATTCCGAACTGGCTCCAAAAATCAGATTACGCGGGTATTTTTCCGTACTATCTTTTAACTTTAATAACGGAGGCAGCGCATTCTGAACGGAAAAAGCAAGGTTGACTCTCTTTAAAAAAGCTATAATACCCGCATCTGCGCCGAAAGCGCTCGCGCGGTAACCGTCCATGGCCTGCGTTACCATTTTCACATTGGTTCCGACGGTAAGATTGTCCTTCACGGGATAGGCGAAAGACAAAACAAAAGATTGTTCCTGATTGTTGAAACTTCCCGCGCTTTCCCTTAAAAGAGTGGTTTTTTCCGCTAAAGCAGACTCTGTTCCCACCGCGGAAAAACCCATATAAGAGATTTTCTTAAGACGGGAAACAGGCCCGAATTTATGGCCACCGCCAATAAAATAATAATTTCCACCGTCATATAACGGCCTGTAAAAAACCGTTAACTCATCTCTTTCCAGATAACACAAAGAAGCGGGATTCAAATACACACCCGAAAGACTGCCTTTAAAAGATGACCCGCTGCCCCCTGCCGCGGCCTGTACGGCATCAGCGGAAAGAGAAAGAAGATAATCGCCGGGACGGCCTCCCGAAGCAGTACCGAAATAATAGGCATTAACGCGGGTTACTAAAAAAACTGCGGATGCGGCAAGACAACAGACAGTGAATAAAAACGCTCTCATTTCAAAACACCTATGAGTCTGCGGCGGCTAAGTTCGCCCCCCGAAGAAAGATGGGCCGTGAGATTCAAAATATAAACGCCGTTTGCCACAACAGCCCCTTTGCCGTTCCTCCCGTCCCATGTGACAATATTCGTCACCCCTGTCGGAGACCCCTGCCCCTGTGCGGTGAAAGATATGACAAGATCACCATAAGGACTGTAAATTTCAAATTCCAAAACCGAGTCTTCTGTCAAAACGCACTCTATCTCCGTATCCTCTTTTAAGGGATTAAAGGGATTAGGATAATTCTTAACATCTCCCGCTGCCGCGGCGGGCGCGGCATAACTCAAAAGCCTAAAATAAGACAAACCCGAAACCTGCGCCGTCACTCTGGTGTTTTCCGCGTCAATCTGCTGCGATGGCACAAGCGCCCAGTTATCATTATCAGCGAGAGTAAACAATTTCAGAGTTGACGGCGAAATAACGTCGAGCCCTTCATATGAGAAAGCCAGATTAAAATCGCAGCCGGAAGCATCGGTCAGATTTCCGGTGAGAGAATTTCTCAATTCAATTTTATAATTTGAACCACCGGGAAGTTTCATGACAGGCGAAGCGAAGGCATTATCATCAGCAGCCGCACAGGTGGAATCGGTAACTTCTTCAACTGCAACATAGGAATTCGCCGGTAAATCTGATGATTGAACACTGACGGGTCCGCATATTATTTGCGACCAGGTCACATAAAAAGAAAACATTTCGCTGCTCATCCGCGTTTCGCTGTTTAAATCCTCCGCTCTCACTTTCCAGAAATAAGTTGCGAAATCCGCAAGAATAGATGTGTCATTGATTGTGCAGCTGTTTGTGGAAATAGATGTGATTTCATAAACAAGCGTTTCCGGAGAAGTGGAAGAATAGAGAAAAAAATGATAACTGATTAAATCACCGTTAAACACATCGGGATCGCCGTTACCCTGCCACAAAAATGAAGGAGTCAACTTGGAAACCGTACCCGCATCGGCGGGAGACAGCAAAGAAAAAGCACCGGGTGGATGATTAACATTCCATATACTGAAACGCCCCGACACAGATGACGACACTAGCACACCGTCAGAGGCCTCAACTATCATCTCATAATCGCCGCCATCCGGAAAACTGAGAGTATTAAGCATGTAAGAAGTGCTTCCCGTCCGTAGTCCATCAGCAAAATACAGATTTTCAGCCACAAGCTGCCGGGGTCCGGCTTCGGCGCTGGAAGAAATATACAGATTAAAATAAACCGCATCGTAAGGGTCAATGTCTTCAAAATCCCATTCAATTAAAGTCAAACCTGTGTTCACTGTTCCGGCAAGAGGCTGAGTTATCATAACAGTCGGCGGATTATCGGCATTATCTATGCTGAAGTTTCCTGTTTCCAAACTTGTTCCGGTAAGATTCCTACTGTCTGACACAACTATTTTGAGTTTGAAATACCCCCCGTTGCCCGATAAAACGGTATCCCAATTCCACCGGTCAACAGACACATCGGAGAGTTCATGAAGAAGTTCATAATTCAATCCGCCGTCTTTAGACAGTAAAATACGTATATCATGCAAAGTATCCCCGGGGTTGGGATCATTCAGTTGCCAGATAATATCATTATTCCCTGTCAGCATCGAACCCGTGGATGGGAAAACTATGCTGACAGAAGGGTGCGCATTTGTTATCTCCTGAGCAACATTTGACAGTGGAGACACATTACCCGCCGCATCACAGGATTGTACGGCAAAAAAATATTCCGAGTCGTTTAAAAGACCGGCCATCGTAAAAACTTCAAGATTCCCGGCCGACGCCGGAGGAGTGGGACCCGGAACGGAATCCACCGAAGAAATATCAGATTCGGAAAAACTAAAACTGGCGTAAAAAATTTCATAAGATGAAATATTATTAAACGGTGGGTCACCCGGGCTTGTCCACGACAGTTTTATTTCACCGTTAGCATCCCCCGTCACGCCGTTAAGATTTGCTATTTTTTCGGGCAGCGACAGATCAACAAAAAAACTGTATGTTTCACTCCAGTATGACTCATCACCGTAATCATCCTTGGCTTTTACTCTCCAAAACCACCTATCCTGAGCAAGTCCGCTAACCGGTAAAAAGAGCGAATCAATGCCGGATATATCTTTTTCAGGCGAGGAAAAAACACTATTATTGTCCACCTGCAGACGGTAAAGATGCTCTTCACTGTCGGGGTCAAAAGCTTCGTTCCATGACAGGTTGGAACTGGAATAATTGATGTAAAACATATCCGCGGGAAAAACCGCTTCAGGAGGCTCAGGAAAAGAATTGCTGTGTATTGCGATAGAAACCAGTTCAGGCGTTTTTGTGCTGTCTGATGAAGTCAGCACCGCTCGCCACCGGACGTATTTGTGAGACACATAATCACTAATATCCGTCAGCCAGCCGTACCATATAATCGAGGTTGACGAAAAACTGAACTCATAATTTATTGTTCCCGAATTGAGATTTTCAGTTGAGGAATAAGACAGATATCGCGCACGGCCTGTGCCTGAATCATAACCCGTGGATCTGCCTTCAGCATAGGTCTGATAATCAGTCCTGAACAGAATGTCCGGCACACCCGCGAGAACGCCGGTTGATATGTCCGGAAACCCCGAAGCGGCCGCTGAAACGCAGGCGGAAGTGAGTTTGATATAATCATTTTCAAATGGGATAGAAATCCCGAAAACACAGCAGGAAGAAACAATGGCCGATACTCTGTAAAAAGATGAAGTGGAAAGCTCAACCGGATCTATCTCCGCCCAGGACCAGCCGGTTGTCCCGGAAACCAGCGCAGTAGCCAGACAAGTACCGGCATCAGACCACAGATGAAGAGTTTGGTCGCCCGAGACAGCCTCGGGAAAATACCTGCCGAGGCCTATTATGCATCCCGGCGTGGTAACGGCAAATCTCCAGCCCGCTTCCGCGTTGACGGGCACCATTTCAGAGGAACTTTCATTTACAAGAAGCATGGACTGCGTTGAAGGAAGCCTGAGAACGCAATCTTCCGTGTTCCAGTCAGCGTCCGTACCTATGCTGTCTTTATGCGCGTGAGTTGTAAAATCCTCGCTCACCGTCATAGCATAAACAGGCAAAACACCGCACAAGGCAAAGCAAAAAATGATAAAGGGTTTTTTCATTTATCCTCTGGGTTATTTTAACTTAATCAGCACTTTATTACAATTTTCGCGTATCTCCCGCGCAAAATTAAAGTTTACCCACTTTAATTTTTTTTGTATAATCTGCCTATGAAAATATATTTTAACGATAGCGACTTTCCCGAAGGAAAAGTGAAGTACCGCGACCCGCGCCTCGTCAAACTCACGGAAAAATTTGCACCCAAAAAAACAGCGCCCTTTTTCGCGGAATTTATAAAAGACGATCCCGCGACTTCGGATGTCATTGCCGTGAAAAAAGAAAACATTCTTGATATCCTCATTCAGGACATGGACAAAATGGAAGGTCGGCTGAAAAGAAGCGAAATTCCCGCCGAAAAACAACTCGCCGAAAAATGTCTTGCGTCCATGGAAGAGGAAAAAGTCCTCTGTGACATGGAATTCACGGAAGATGAAACAACCATCTTAAAAGCCCTTGCCCCGTTAACTTTTAAACCCACCGTCTTGATTGACGGCGAAATCACCCCCGACGAGCTCATCTCACAGGCCCTGAAAAAAGCGAAAATTATATTCTTCTACACAGCCGGTAAAGATGAGTGCAAAGCGTGGCCGGTTGAAAAAAATTCGGATGCTGTCACCTGCGCCGGAAAAATACATTCGGATCTCGCACGCGGCTTCATAAGGGCGGATGTGGTGAGATTTGACGACATGATGAGCGTTTTTAATATGCACGAGGCTAAAGAAAAAAGCCTTGTGAAAACTGTTGAAAAAAATCACATCATAGAAGACGGCGACATAATAGAAATCAAATTCAACATTTGATATGGTGCCAGGCTTTCAGTTATTCAGTTATGGCATGAGCAACTTCAACAACATAACTTGGAACTCTACCAAAAAAACGACTTATCTCAGAAGCTCCATATCCGCTACCAACCATCATTTTGATAATACGTTTTCTGACAGAAGATATTTTTCTTCTCCGGCTTTTACTTTTTAATTCTTCTACCGATACCCCCCAAGTTTTTGCCACTGTTGCTGCAATTTCAAACATGGTATTTTTCTCTCGTCTTTCATATCGAAATTTACTTGTCCTACCCGCCTTTCTTCTACTAATTCGCTTTGCATCACTATCCGTTCCGATAAATGACTTGTATATGGGTATTGTCAATTCAGATGTGGTTTTGGACATTGCTTTATATTCTGTTATTCTGTCCCGGCCTTCAAATCCCGGCACGAATTTAAATGAATCGTATTGGATTTGTTTTCCAAGATAATACTGCTCACTGCTCCACAAATAAGTTCTATTTTTTTTAACCAAATTAGCTCGTCGCGGATTGTTATGAACATAAATCAAAAGGTTTCTAAGATATGTTTCATTAAGCACCATCAAGGATCTATAACGTCCCTGAAACAAATGCCCCACACGTTTATAGCGGGTATTAAAGACATGGCTATACTTCGAATGAACCCAGTGGATAATTTCGGACAATTCCCTTTTTCCGCGATAAATGAGAAGATGTACATGGTTAGGCATTAAACAAAAACATCCTATATGCCCACCTTTATTAACAAGTGCTTTATCCAGCAGGGAAAGATAATACCGATAATCCCCGGTCTCACGAAATATTTTCTGTTTCGCATTACCGCGGGCTATAACATGATACCAATAACCCTCAAGATCAACGCGCAATAATCTGCTCATACTGCATTTTAAAATACACTTTTCAAACTGTCAATAACTGAATAACTGAAAGCCCGGCACCAGTACCCAGTACCACGGCGACATCTCCGCCTATTTATTTTTTGTAAAGCGGGCGCGCTTTGTAACGCGTATGCATAAGTTTTTCTGATTTTTCGCCGAGAGGCTCACCCAGAAAATCTTTATAAACTTTTTTTACATCCGGGTTATCATGTGAAAACCTTATCTTTTTTGAAAGATCATCGCTGTAAAGAGCGGCTGCCCTTTTCTTTCTGAGTTCGTCCGTCACCCCGTAGGGCTGACCTCCGCCGCCGACGCAACCGCCAAGACAAGCCATAACTTCTATAAAATGATAGGGCGGTTCTTCTCCCGCGGCCATGGCCTTTCGACTTTTGCTGATGACATGTTCCACATTGGCGAGGCCGTGAGCAACGGCAACTCGTATTTTTTTACCCTGTATTTTAATTTCGGATTCTTTAACGCCGGGGAGACCGCGAATATCCTTAAAATCAATTTTCTCCAGATTACTCCCCGTGATCATATAATAAGCCGTCCTCAGGGCGGCTTCCATCACGCCTCCGGTTGAACCGAAAATAACGCCGGCCCCGCTGTATTCACCGAGCAGACTATCCGCGCCGCGCTCCGGCAACTCGTTAAACTTTATTCCCGCCTGATATATCATACGGGCAATCTCCCTCGTGGTGAGAACGGAATCTATGTCCTGATAACCCGAAGCCGACATCTCGTCGCTGCGTTTGATTTCGTATTTTTTGGAGGTACAGGGCATAATAGAAGCCATGTATATTTTGGCCGGGTCTATTTTGTTTTTTTCGGCATAATAGGTTTTTGACAGCACGCCGAGAATCTCGTGAGGCGATTTGCATGAGGAAAAACACGGAATCATATCGCTCTCGAATTTCTCCATAAAATCCACCCATGACGGACAGCAGGTCGTGATAAGCGGCAGCGGACCTCCCTCCCCTGTAAACCGTTTAACAAACTCGGACGCCTCCTCCATTATTGTCACATCCGCCCCGAAACTCGTGTCAAAAACAGCGTCAAACCCCAGCCTTTTTAAGGCCTGATACAGTTTTCCGGTGAGATTAACGCCGGGCTCATAGCCGAACGCCTCGCCTATGGCGGCTCTCACGGCAGGCGCTATCTGAACAACACAGAATTTATCAGGGTCTTTAAGGGCATCCCACACCTCCGAGGTGTGGTCATATTCCACAATGGCACCCGTCGGACAATGAGCCGAGCACTGGCCGCAGCGCACACAGGGAGAATCGGCAAGGTCTATCTCGCCGGCCGGTGAAATTCTGGTTGAAAAACCCCTTTCCAGAAAAGACAGCGCCCAGACATTCTGTACATTTCTGCATACATCAACACAGCGGCCGCAGAGAATACATTTCTGCGGATCAAGAACAATGGTGCCGGTGGAATCATCCTTCGGAATATCCCTCAGATATTTGGGAAAATCCTCGTCTCTTATGCCGAAATCCGCGGCCAGGCGCTGAAGCTCGCAGTTGTTATTTCTGCCGCATTGAAGGCAGTCGTTGGGGTGATTGGAAAGAATAAGCTCTAGAACCGTCCTCCTGATGGCCACAATCTCCGGGGTGTGGGTGTTTATCTTCATCCCATCCTCAAGAGGCGTGCAGCAGGCTCTCAGATATTTTCCTGTCCCCTCCACTTCCACGATACATATACCGCATGAAGCGGAAGAGATAAGATCCGGATGCTTGCACAGCGTCGGTATCTTCACCTGAACCAGCTTCGCCGCGTCAAGAATGGTCGTGCCCTGTTCTGTTTCAACCAGCAGACCGTTTATAACAGCTTTCACTTTTTTCATTTTTTTAAAATCGCTCCGAATTTACACACGTCAAAACACTTCCCGCATTTCACGCATTTCTTAAAATCTATGAAATAACCTTTCTCCCTGTCTCCCGAAATGGCGTTAACGGGGCAGTGCTTGACACAAAGCCCGCAGCGCTTGCATTTGTCCTGAACAATTCTGTAGGAAACAAGGGATTTGCATTTCCCCGCCCGGCAGAAGCCTTCTTCCGTGTGTTCTTTGTACTCATCCGCGAAATAATGCATCATGGAAATAACGGAATTCGGCGCTGTCTGGCCGAGGCCGCACAGTGAAGCCTTCCCCATGGCAAGCGATATCGCCTGCAGTTTTCTTTTGTCACCGGGCTCGGAATTCCCCGATGTTATTCTGTTAAGAATCTGAAGCATCTGATAACCGCCTATGCGGCAGGGCGCGCATTTCCCGCAGGACTCGTCAACACAGAATTGCAGATAAAATTTGGCTATGTCCACCATGCAGTCACTTTCGTCCATGACAATCATTCCGCCCGAACCCATTATTGAGCCCAGGCTCTTCAGACTGTCAAAACTTATGGATGTGTCTAAAAAATTTTCTGGAATCACGCCCCCCGAAGGGCCTCCCGTCTGCACAGCTTTTATCTTGGCGCCAAAGCCCATACCGCCGCCTATATCAAAAACAACCTGACGGAGGGTGAGACCCATCTCTATTTCCACAAGGCCTGAATTGGCGACTTTTCCCGTCAGAGAAAAAACTTTGGTGCCTTTGGACCTGTCGGTGCCCATGGAGGAGAAAGCGTCACCTCCGTGCTGCATGATGAAAGGCACATTGGCGAGACTTTCCACATTGTTAATAACGGTTGGTTTTCCCCACAAGCCGCTGTGGCTAGGATACGGCGGTTTGGGAACCGGCATTCCCCGCTTTCCGTGCATGGATGCTATGAGAGCCGTCTCCTCTCCGCAGACAAAAGCTCCGGCTCCGAGCCTCACCTCAAGATCAAAGTCAAAACCCGAACCCATAATATTTTTTCCGAGGAAACCCTCTTCATCCGCTCTTTTTATCGCATTTTTAACCCTATCTATGGCTATGGGATACTCCGCTCTTATATAAAAAAATCCGTGCGAAGCGCCTATGGCGCGGGCGGCTATGGTCATGCCCTCGACAAGAGAATAGGGATCTCCCTCCATAACGCTTCTATCCATGTAGGCGCCGGGATCCCCCTCGTCACCATTGCATATTATATATTTCTCTGAAGATTCTTCTTTCGCCGCCGCTGTCCATTTGAGCCACGCAGGATAACCTCCGCCGCCACGGCCTCTCAAAGCGCTCTTTTTCATTTCATCAATAATTTCCCGCGGCTTTCCGGAAAGCGCTTTTTCAAGGCCCGTAAAACCGCCCTGGACTATATAATCTTCTATGCTGCCCGGATCTATGCGGCCGCTGTTTCTCAAAACAATGCGTGTCTGTGACGGATGGTTCTTCAGAATCATCTCTTCCGGCAAACGGCCTTTTTCCAGATAAGAATTTATGGCCTTTTCTATATCGTCGGATGAAGCCCCGGCCATGACAATATTGTCAGGAAGAATTTTCACCACGATACCCTTGTTATAGACTCCGAGGTCACGCGCGCGCACAATCTGAATGCGGCCGTCAAAGCCTTTTTCCTTTAAACTTGAAACAAGATGGTGATGAAAATCACGTAGTTTTGAAGAATTGTCCGAAGAAGTGTCGCGAATGAGAAAGACTTTCTTTATCCCTTCAACAGAAACGGTCTTTTCGTGAGGACGCTTTATATTCAGTGAAACAGCGTGGCCGTTTAAGAACCAGTCTCTTTCTACATGGTCGCTCAGAATCCTGCCCGACGTTTCCTCATTTACCCAGCCGTAAAGAACATCCGGCAAACCCGGTTTGTGCACCTCAACAAGCGGCTCGGCGTAGCACATGCCGAGACACCCCGTCTTTTTCACTTTTATGTCTGTTCCCCTGTCCGCGGCTAAACTGACAATCCTGTCATAAACCTTTTCCGCGCCGGCGGCTATTCCGCAAGTGCTCATGCCGACTTTTACCCAGGCACCTTTTTCGGAAGAGGCCTTTTCCCTTATCTTTTTCAGGTCTTCAAATTTCATCGTCTTTTGGGTTCTTCCGTGTACTCGGAAAGAATAGACAGCAGCTCTTCTTTTTTCACGCCGCCGTAAACTTTTCCGTCAACCATTATCGCCGGCGCCAGGCCGCAGCAGCCGAAACATCTGACGACCTCAAGCTGGAAAAGACCGTCGGATGTCATCTCTCCCTCTTCCACGTCAAGGAGTGTTTTCAGCTCCTCCAGAATTCCGGGCGCGCCTTTCAGATAACAGGCCGTGCCCATGCACACGGAAATTTTGTGCTTTCCCGGAGGCTTCAGCTTGAAATAACTGTAAAAAGTTATAACCTCATAGATTCTCGCCATTGGCTCAGCCAGAAGTTTCGAGAGCTTCAGCGAAACATCCCGCGGAATGTATCCGTAAATATCCTGTATGTCGTGCAGGATCATTATAAGGTTGCCTTTTTTGCCCTTCCACGGCGCAACGATTTCCTCAAGCGTTTTCATTGTTTTTTTGTCTTTCATTTTTCAGACGTAATTGTAGAAAATAACCCCAAAAAGTCAAATAAAAAAATGGCTCAGGGGGTTCTGTAGGAAAATGGGGACGTCCTTAATATTATTAACGGAAAACGTAAAAATACTGCCGCAAATGTAAAGCTGAAAATGAATGACGTCCCCATTTTATTTCATTTTATTTTTTGATATTTGACACCTGAGGGCTCTTTTATGTAATTTACGCCTATGAACTGGTTCACATACGCTCTCGGCGCCACTTTTATTTACGGCATCATAAATTTTCTTTACAAGGTGGGCGCGGAATGCGGTTTCCGCAGCTTTCATCTTGTCAACATACAGTCCGTCACCGTCGCGGTTCTTGCCTTCGCCGTTCTGCTTTTATCCGGCTCGCAATTCCCCGATACGGGAACCGTTCTTTTTTACGCCGGAATAAATTCTTTTTTCTGGGCGCTGGGAACAAGCTGCAAAATATCGGCTATGAAACACATCCCCGCGAACATAGCCATGCCCCTGAACAAACTGAATTCTGTTTTCGTGATGCTCATAGGAATAATATTTTTCGCGGACAGGCCGTCGCTGAGACAGGCCGCCGGAATGGTTATGGCCGTGATAACGCTGATTATGCTCTCTCAAAAAAACGCCGTGGTTAAAACCGCGCGGGATGACTCAAAGTCGCACAGACAGGGAGTGATATACATACTTGTGGCGGCAGTGGCCATCGCCCTTTCTATGACAACAGGAAAACTCGCGGCCATGAATGTCGAAAAACTGCCTTATATCTTTTTTTCCTATCTGATGGCCGCCACTTACACTTTCGGGGCGCGAAAATTCTTTCTTCGGTCGGAAAAACCTCTCAACTCAAACAAAAAAACGAAACTTGTTCTTCTCGGCATATCCCTCGGCGTGTTAAACATCACCGGCTATTACATGATGCTCAAAGCGTGGAGCACGGGACCTCTTTCCCTTGTACAGGGGATAATATCTCTCACCATGATAATAAGCATACTTCTCTCTTCCCTGTTCTACAGGGAAAAATTCACGCCCCGCATCGCCGTCGCGCTGGTTCTGTCCATGCTCGCGGCCTTTCTCATAAGAGGCTAAAGATGCCAATAACTGAATAACTGAAAGCCCGGCACCATCATGACACCCTTGCTATTGACTAAATTGCGCTGATATTTTATTATCTCTTAAATGGCCAAACAAGCTTTAATGATTGAGTTGGAAAAAATCCTCGCGGAATACAATTATAAGCAGGGGGCCCTTCTGCCCTGCCTTCATCTTGTCCAGGAAAAAGAGGGCTTCATCTCCGAAAAAATGATAAGTTACCTCGCCGAAAAAATGGATCTGACAAGAGTTGAGGTTTACAGCGTCGTCA
>JAYEJT010000099.1:0-2384 GCA_034660675.1 Elusimicrobiota bacterium | reverse complement strand
AGCGACATCAAAAAAGCCATCTCCATTGAAGAAGGAACCGACGGTCTTTGCGATGTGGCGGTGTCGGGGAGAGGCGCGGACAAGATGCTCATTTCCGACAAGAGCGAGAAAGAGCTTCTGAAAAGATTCACGCTGAAGAGTTTCTTTTTTATTTTCGGAGGCCTTGTCACTTTTTCTGTGTCGTCATATTTTCTTCTGGGCCTTCTTCGCTCCTCGGGACTCATAGAAAAATAAAATGCCGCAAGCTTTCCGGTGATATGTAATTTATTGTGACAGTTTTTGTATGAGGGGTGAAATTTGCTAAAATTTGCTAACATTTGGGAAATTTATCGGGAGGTGACGTTATGGATTATATTGTAAGTGTTCTGCTCTGGGGTGGCCTTGCCATAGTTGTGATTTACATTGTTAAGGTTTACAACAATCTTGTGGTGCTCAAAAGAAACACGGCCAAATCATGGGCCAACATAGATGTGCTGCTGAAACAGAGATATGATGAAATTCCCAAGCTGGTCAAGACGGTGAAGTGATATATGAAGCATGAGAGATCAACAATTGTTGAGGTCATAAAAGCCAGAGGGTCCTGTATTCACGCCGGATCTGTTGCCGAACAGGGTAAGGCTGAAAATATGCTGAGCGGCGCTCTGGGAAAACTCTTTGCTCTTTTCGAGAAGTATCCCGACCTGAAAGCAAACGAAAATTTTGCGCATCTGCAGGACAGGATAACGCAGATAGCAAATCAGATAGCCGACCGCCGGGAATTTTATAATGACAGCGTGAATGTTTACAACATCAGAATACATCAGATCCCCGACGCTCTGCTGGCATCTTTCGTGGGATACAAAGATGTTGATTTGTTCAAAATATCAAAAAGAGAAAGGAGGGACGTTGACATTGACTTTTAAAACAGGGGATTTTTTTGATCTGAAAGATTTTCCTCACAGAGAAATTTTTAAGGACATTGAGACAGTGTGGGATGTTCTGCCGCTCATAGGGGATTATATAAAAAAACACATAAAGCCGAATGTCGCCGGAATCAGAAACGGAGCTGATCTTATAAAAGAGAAGAAAGTGCTTGAAAACGGCGCCGTTGTGCATGCGGGCGCGTTTCTTATGGATGACGACATAGAGCTGGGCGCGGGAGTTGTCGTCGAGCCCGGGGCCATGATAACGGGCCCTGTCATAATAGGAGAAAAGACAGAGGTGAGGCAGTGCGCCTACATAAGAGGCAAGCTCATAACGGGAGCCGGCTGCGTTGTGGGCCACACCACAGAAATGAAAAATGCGATTATGACCGGTGGAAGCAAAGCCGGCCATTTCGCTTACATAGGAGACAGCATTATAGGAAAAGTGAATCTCGGCGCCGGAACAAAGCTCGCCAATTTCAAGCTCACAGAAGACATAATAAATGTCCGGTCGGGAGGCGGGAAAATATCAACGGGTTTGAGGAAATTCGGCGCCATTCTCGGCGACGGTGTTTCAGCCGGGTGCAACACGGTGATGATGCCGGGAACCATTCTTGGAAAGAGCTGTCTGATTTATCCCAACACAACCGTTATCGGGGTGCACGGTGCGAACACAATAATCAAACAGAAGGATTCATCACAGACGGAGGAGAGAAAATGAAATTATTCGGAACAGACGGGATAAGAGGCGTGGCCAACAGGAGCCCCATGACGCCTTTTCATATAGTGAAAGTGGGGATAGCTCTCACCCATTATCTGAGAAAAACCAAGTCGCACAAGCCCAAGATAATAATAGGAAAGGACACGAGGCTTTCGGGTTACATGCTTGAGACATCTCTTGCCGCGGGCATAACGGCTATGGGCGGCGAGGTGCTTCTGGTGGGGCCGATGCCGACGCCCGGCATAGCGTTTCTCACAAAAAACATAAACGCCGACGCGGGTGTTGTCATTTCCGCTTCGCACAACCCCTACGAGGACAACGGCATAAAAATATTCAATTCGGAAGGAATGAAACTTAGCGATGAGGGAGAGAATGCGGTGGAAAAAACGGCCATTTCCGCGAACATCCATCACCTGCTCCCGAAAGCCGCGGGTATAGGAAAAAATGTGCGCGTTGAAGACGCTCTCGGCAGATACATAGTTTTTCTCAAAAGCTCTCTACCTAAAGATTTTTCAATGGAGGGTATGAAAATAGTGCTGGACTGCGCAAACGGCGCCACATACAAAATCGCTCCCATGCTCTTCAGCGAGCTGCGGGCGGAAGTGAAAGTCGTTGGAGCTTCTCCGGACGGCGTCAACATCAATAAAAACTGCGGTTCTCTCTATCCCGAAAAACTGTCACGGCTCGTTCTGAAAGAAAAAGCCGATGTGGGTCTTGCCTTTGACGGAGACGGCGACAGGCTCATCGCGGTTGATGAAAAG
>JAYEJT010000098.1:0-12291 GCA_034660675.1 Elusimicrobiota bacterium | reverse complement strand
GAAAGAGTACAATGCCGAGCTTTACGCTTACTGCGCCGACCTTTCGGGAATGAGCGCAGCAGAAAAGAAAAAAATAATACGCAAGGGTTTAGCCACCGGCGCGAAAAAAGTCATTGTGGAGGATCTGCGCGATGAGTTTATGAAAAATTATGTTTTTCCGTCGCTCAAAGCGGACGCTGTTTATGACGGTGAATATTTTATGGCGACTGCCATAGGCCGGCCTCTCATAGCCAAACGTCTCGCCGCCGCGGCCAAAAAATACGGGATTAAAACCGTGGCGCACGGCTGCACGGGCAAAGGTAACGATCAGGTGCGTTTTGAAACGGGTCTGTATTCGCTCATAAAAAATGTGGAGATTTTGGCGCCTCTGCGTTTTTGGGAATTCAGAACGCGCGCTGAAGAGGTTGCTTACGCGAGGAAAAACAATATTCCTGTTTCCGCCGGAAGCAAAAAATACTCTCTTGATGAAAACATCTGGGGTGTGGCGATAGAGTGCGGCAGGCTTGAAGATCCGTCTCTTCCTCCGCCTGCCGACGCATGGCAGTGGACAGGCGGAAAACTGAAAAAGAAGGAGAGCCGGATAAAGTTGTCTTTCAAACAAGGCGTGCCCTCGGCGATCAACGGCCGGGTGCTTTCACCCGTAGCCATTGTTGAAAAACTCAACGCAATCGGATCCGCTTACAAAATAGGCAGAGTGGATATGATAGAAAGCCGCATAGTGGGTATAAAATCCCGTGAGGTGTATGAGTCTCCGGCCGCGAAGATTCTGAGCACCGCTCATTTTGATCTTGAACGCATGGTGCTTGACAGGGAAACACTTCACTACAAGGAAAAGCTGGCGAAAGATTTTTCACTGCTCGTTTATAACGGCCGCTGGTTTTCGCCGCTGCGCGAGGCGCTGAGCGCTTTTGTGGAAGAGACGCAGAAAAAGGTGACGGGCACGGTTACGATGATTCTGCGCCCCTATTCCGTTGAGATAATATCCAGAACATCGCCCAATTCCATTTACAGTAAATCTATGGCTACATACGCGAAGGGCGACAAGTTTGACAGAACGCTCGCAGAGGGTTTTATCAAACTTTCCAGTCTGGACATAGCAAAACGAAGCTAATGAGTGTTCTAATTAATCGCGTCAGAGGTATCCGCAGACGGACGCTCACGTGTGAGGTTCGCTCCTTATTCAGGCTTTGCCTGCAATTATGCTTGGCCTCAGGCATTGTCGTTTCGGGAACCAGGCCAAACCCCTCACTCATAGGGCCGCTTCGGATACCGTCTGCCGCAATTGATTTATATTACTTTTTGTTCGAGGGGTATTCATGAAACTTTGGGGAGGACGTTTCAAGGAAGAGCAGCCCAGGGATTTTCTCTCTTTTGAAAGTTCCATATCTTTTGATTTCCGGCTGGCTAAATATGATATTGAGGTCAACAGGGCATGGGCCAAAATGCTCGAGAGTATAGAGATTTTTACGGCTGATGAATTGAAAAAAATACTTTCGGCTCTTAACGACACGGAGCATGACCTTGAAAAGGGCAGGCTGAAAGCCGACGCCGCCAGTCACGAGGACATACACAGTCTGATTGAGGATAGGCTTTTTACATACGCCGGCTCTGTAGCTAAAAAGCTTCCCGCGGGACGTTCCCGCAATGAATTGATATCGGCGGATGTGCGTCTTTATATGAGAGAGCACACGGAGTATATTCTCGGCCAGATAAAAGGTGTTCAGAGGAGCCTGCTTGAGGCGGCCACCCGGTATTCGGGGGCTGTTATGCCGGCTTTTACGCACATGCAGCAAGCTGTTCCCGTGACGCTGGGACATCTGATATTGTCTTATTTCTGGAAGCTGAACCGCGACAAAAAATTTTTCAAATACGCGCTTGAAGAGACAAACGTTATGCCCTTGGGAGGAGGCGCCGCCGGAGGCACGACTCTTGCCGTTGACACGGATTTTCTTATGACGGAGTTGGGGTTTTCAAGGATTTTTGAAAATTCTCTGGACGGTACGTCCAACAGGGACTTCATGCTTCTTTTTCTTGAAGCCGCGTGCAACATGCAACTGCATTTTTCCGGTATCTGCGAAGACATGATTCTTTTTTCCACAGAATATTTTTCGTATCTCAAGCTGCCGGATGAATATGCCACGGGTTCATCTCTGATGCCGCAGAAAAAAAATCCTGATTTTTTTGAACTTGTGCGGGGAAAGACCGGGCGCGTATCGGGTAATCTTGCCGCGCTTATTAATCTGCTGAAGGGGCTGCCGTCCGGTTATAACAGGGATCTTCAAGAGGATAAGATATCCCTTTTTGACACGGTGGATGAAATAGAGGGTATACTTAAACTTTTCCCTTCGGTTTTTTCCGCGCTGGAATTTGACACGCCGGCTATGCTCAAATCTGTTGAGAAGGGCACGGTTTGCGCCCAGGCTTTAGCCGAATTTCTGGTAACGAAGGATGTTCCGTTCAGAAAAGCTCATGAGATCATAGGCAAAATAGTTTCGGACAATGAGCTTCTTTCCAGAAAAATGAGTGATATAAAAATAGAGGACATGAAAGTTTATTCCGAATTTTTTGAAGCGTCTGTTATTCCGCTGTTGGAACCGGCAGGCGTGCTGAAACAGTTGGCGACATCTTCGTCGCCGTCGCCGTTGATGTTTGAACAGCAACTGAGGCGGGCTTATGAAGCGGCGGAGGAATAAGGTTTTGCCCCGTGCGCCGCAGTCAAAGGCGAAGGGCCTGCGGAGTCGCGGGGAAAGTGTCGGGAATGTGAAACTTCTATCGGGGGGGCTTGTTCTTTTTGCGGCGGCTTTTTTTGTTTTGAGGCTGGCCAATCCGGCCGGAGATAATTTTGCCGCTCATGCGGCGCCGTTTATGTTTATTTTTTCGTGGGTGATGATTTTAACGGGTATATTGTGGGGCGGTTCCAAGGAAGGGGCAGCAAAAAATGAATTATAGTATTCCCCAAAAGCTTTTGGCGGTGACTGTGGCGGTTGCGGCGTTTTCGCTTTGTGTCTGCGAGGCCTCTCTTTCAGCCGCAGATCTGGATTATTGTCTGAAAACGGCTGTGATGAATAACGCCTCACTTCTTTTAGCCAGAGAAGATATTAAAATCGCAAAGTTGAAATCAAATCAGGTGAGCGCCCTTTTCAGGCCGAAACTTTCTCTGGGGGCGTATTACGATTATTACAGCCTGGATTATCCGTCGGTTTTCTCTTCGTCCATAGGCGCGTTTAATTTGCAGAATGCTTCGGATAATTTTTATGGGACAAGAGCGACGCTGACCCAGCCGCTTTACACCGGCGGCGCGATTTCGGCGCTGAAAAAGCAGGCGTCCCAGAAACTTCTTGATTCCGAAAATGCGCTGGCAGCCTCTAAAAACCGGCTGCTGTACGCGGTAAAAGAAAAATTTATCAATGTGATTTACCTGAAGAAAAAAATAGTTGCCGCTGAAAACGCGTTGAGGCAGAGTAAAAAAATCTCCGGGGTTTCGGGGAAAAGCGTTTATTCCGATCTGCTCCGGAAGAAAGCCGGATTCAGGGTTCTGCTGATGGAAGAGGTTTATGCGCTCAACGCTTTGATCTCTTCCGAATTTATTAAAGCGGAGGATATAAAAGGCGGGGTTCATAGTGATGAGAGCCTCGCGGCGGGCGGGGAGACAAAATTTATTCTTTTGGCCAGACAGAACCGTCCGGAATTTAAAAGTCTCAGAGAGCGGGGCGCTGTGGATTTTCTTTCGCTGGGGCTGGAGAAATCATTTAAATTTCCCAATGTTGATCTTTTTTCCACGTATGACTACCTTCATGCCATAGGAGACGAGTGGGAAAGAAATTTTCAGGTGGGAATAAGTATGACATTGCCGCTTTACGACGGGGGCGCCCGCTGGTTGCGCTTTTCGGAAAAGAAAGCGCTGCTTCGTAAGACCAAAGTTAATATCGCGCGGGAAGAAGAAAATATAAAACGGGAGGTTGAGAAGTCCTGCCGTAAATATGCTCTGGCCGCGGAATATCTTAAGGAAGCGGAAGCGGAAAAGAGCGGTTTCCGGATGCCGCAGAAAGTTCGGGCCGCCGATATATCGGCGTGGTTCCGTATAGCGGAGAATCATCTTGACGCGGAGACGGATTTTTATATTTCCGCGGCTTACCTTGAGTACGCCGCGGGATTATCGCTGTCCAAATACTGATGGCATACAGGATTTTCCTTATAATTGTTTTTTTATCCGGCTGGCTTCATGCTTTTGACACGGAAGATCATCTAAAAATTCTTTCGTCAAGCCGGTGGAAGAAAAATCGCGCGAAGGTGGGTATCGTTCTTTCGGGAGGCGCCGCGCGCGGTCTCGCTCATGTGGGGGTTATAAAATGCTGGCAGGAGAAGAAACTTCCGTTGGATCTTGTTGTCGGTACCTCTGTCGGCGCGCTCGTGGGAGTGCTCTACGCTTCCGGACTGGACGGTGCGGAGATTGGCAGGATTGTATCCGGCCTGAACTGGAACGAGCTCATTGAATTCAAGGTGACGCCTTCCCGGATACTTAATTTGACGAGTGTTATATCGAGTGAAAAGATGGGGGAGCTGCTGTTTGCCCATTTAGGAAAAAAACGATTCAGCGATCTTCGTATACCATTTGTTTGTGTGGCATGTGACATCAGGACAGGAGAGAAAATTGTTTTTAGAGACGGCGAGTTGATACCGGCGGTGCGGGCCTCCTCCTGCATCCCGGGTATTTTTGAGCCGGTTGAATACAGACACCGTGTCCTTGTTGACGGCGGGGTGGTGGATAATGTCCCTACGGATATTGCGCTTGACGAAGGGATGGACATAATTGTGGCCTCGTGGACGGGAGGTTCCCGCATGCTGGAGGATTCCAGAAACATACTTGCTGTTCTTACTCAGGTTATATCTGTTTCAGGTACGGTGCTCTCCAGGCAGCAGTTAAAAAGGGCGGATGTGGTAATAGAGCCGGATCTGAAAGACGTTTCGCCGCTGGATCTGGATAAATTTGCTTATTCGTCGGCTGCCGGTTATGATGCATGCCGCAAAAAAGTGGATGAGATAGAAAAAATGTTTTTGCAAAAGACAATTGAAAAACTCAAAGAGGAGAGGAACCGGTGAGAAAAGCGTATATCTTCACAGCGCTGTTGTCGGCGGCGTTTGCGGTTTCCTGCGCGGGGGTGCGAATGTTCCGTCCGTCACCGCTGAAAATAGCTTCGTCTCTGGAGTCAGCAGGCAACTCTGACGAAGCTGTGAAGGTGCTGAAAAACGCTTCTCTTGATCCTGATTTGAAGCCTGCCGCAAAACGCGAAATTCTCACGGCACTGGCGGATCTTTATGAAAAGCGGGAAGACAGTTTGAATGCCATAAAAACGTTTAGAGAAGCCGGCGCGGGTGCCGCTGATCCTTTTATAGGCCTTCGGCTGGGGGGGCTTTTGCTTAAAGAAGGGCTCATTGACGAATCTCTTGCCGAATTTATATCCGTTGAGAAAATGGGGGCATCACCTCCGTCGCTGTTGAGCGGTATGGGAGAGGCATATTACCGTAAGGGCAATATGCGCCTGGCTTCGGAATATCTGGGCAAGTATCTTAAGATTTATCCCGGAGACAAAAAGGCGTTGATGATGCTTTATGAATCGTATGAGTCTCTCGGTAATTATCCCTCCGCGCGTAACGCTCTTTCCGGCTGCGCCGCTGTTTTAAAAGAAGACGACTTTGCTGTAAAGCTGGCGATGAACTGGATGAGAGACGGCAATCCTGATGAAGCCATTGAGGAGCTTGAAAAGATAAGAGCCAAATATGCCCGGGCAAATTTTTATATGGGGCTGGCCCGCTACCAGAAAGGGGATTTGATCAAGGCTCTGAATTTCTTTTCCGAGGCCCCGTCTTCTTTTTCTGATGAAGCTGATTTTTTCAGCGCGCTTGTTCTTTTTGAACTCGGCAGAAAAGACGAGGCCTATCCCATATTTAAAAAGCTTTCCGTGAAGGAAAAATATTCGGAGTACTGCTCTGTATTTAAATAGGGGAAGAGGCAAAAATTTTCTGCTGTCTTTTGTTATTTTTTATATCGCCGGTTTTGCCGCCATTTCGGCGGTGGATATGCTCATTGCCGCGCTTCCCACCCATCTCAATGCTGTGTTCGGAAACGCTTTTGATGTGGGGCTCATATACGGAATTTTTCCCGTTTTATCGGTCATAACAAGACTGCAAATATCAAAATTCGCGTTTAAAACGAGTTTGAAAAAAACTCTTTTTATCGGTTTGATCATTATGACGTTATCTCAGGGCGCTTGTGTTTTCGCGGGAGACAGCCGGGGGTTGTGGCTGGCTCTCAGGATGCTTTTCGGCGTGGGGATCTGCGGTTATTTTATCGCGCTGCTGGAAGCTGTCAATAACGAAATAGCGTCAAGGCATCACTCTCTGTATTATGGGATTTTCTCCACGCTTTTTGTCGCTCCTATGCTTTTTGCTCCCGCTCTGGGAGAAAGGATTCTTGCCCGTTTGGGATTTAATATTATGATTTTTTGTACGGGATTTTTTTTCGCTCTGGCGGCGGTGGCGGTGATTTTTGTCAAAGACAGCCGGAGTGTTCGTCCCGGTTTTGAGAAAAAGGATTTTTATAAGCTCATGGTGCAAAAGCATTCGCATTTCGGTTTGCTTTTCATGACAATTTTTACATACGCATCCGTTGTCGTGTTTTTACCTCTTCTGGGAAGTGCCAAGGGATTTGGCAATTTTGCTTTTGCTTTCACTTTTTTAGGCGTTTCAACAATAATAGTCAGGTTTTGTTCGGGGAAACTTTTGTCGATGTTTTCCACGCATAAGTTTATATTGGCGGGAACGCTCATTATATCGGCGGCCATTGCTCTTTTTGCTTTTTCTTCATGTCCTGCTGTTTTTTTCGCCGCCGCGGCGCTGTTCGGGGTGGGTTGGGCTTTTTTTGAATCAAATTATATGCCGTCTCTCCTTGAGGGTAACGGGAAGAAGAGCGAGCTGATAGCTGTTTACAGTTTGTTCTTTGATATTGCATGGTTTGTCGGGCCGCTTGTCAGCGGCGCGGCGGCGGACAAATACGGCGTGACGCGTCTTTATCAGGCGTTACCGCTCGTGTGCCTTTTCGGCATGATTTATTTCTTCAGATTTAACGGCGAAAAAGAAGCCGTTACGGATACCGTCTGTCGCTCATAATGGTGATCCGCGTCAGATGTAATAGTCAATGAACGTCCCCTATTGTAAAGGGGGGGATAAAATTGTAGTATTTAACTGACCTTCGGGGTTGAGTGAGATTCTCGACCGGCGGTGAAAGCCCGCGAGTCCGCTTTTGGCGGATTGAACCGGTGGAATTCCGGCGCCGACGGTAAAGTCCGGATGATAGAAGGTTGTGACGCCCCGAATTTTAGGGGCTTTTTTTATGGATAAAGACAAAGTTATGAAACAGGCGCTGGCGTTAGCCGCGCGCGGAGCGGGCAGGGTGTCGCCTAATCCCATGGTGGGCGCCGTTATTTTCAAGGGCTCAAAAATAATATCCCGGGGCTATCATCATTATTTCGGAGGCCCTCACGCCGAAATAGACGCTCTTAAAAAAGCCGGCAAAAAAGCCTCCGGCGCTTCAATGGCTGTTAATCTTGAGCCCTGTTCGCATTTCGGCAAGACGCCGCCCTGCGTCGAGAGCATAGTCAAGGCCGGTATAAAGGAAGTGTTCGCGGGTATGCGCGATCCCAATCCTCTTGTGGCTGGAAAAGGCCTTGCGTATTTGAGGCGCCAAGGTATAAAGGTTAAATCCGGCATTTTGAAAAACGACTGCGCTTTTCTCAACCGGGCTTTTGTTTCCGTTCATGTGCGGAAAAGGCCGTGGATTGTCCTCAAAGAAGGGCTGTCACTGGACGGCCGCATAGCCTCTCACACGGGCAATTCAAAGTGGATAACAAATCCGAAAGCAAGGCTTTTTGCTCACAAGCTGAGATATGAAAGCGATATGGTGATGGCCGGCGCAGCCACTTTCAGAAAGGACAGGCCGTCGCTTTTGCCATACCTTATAAAGGCCCCAAGGCATCCTCTCGGCTATCCCGCGCGCTGTGTTGTGACCAGGTCCGGGTTGTTGAATACCTGTGGAAAACTTGTTGACAGTCGGTCCCGCTTGTTCATTGCCTATATGGCCGGAAAAGGCTCTGCGAAGCCCGGAAATGCAAAATCGGGTCACACAAAGATTTATTTCAAAAACCTTAATAAATTGGTTGAGCTTTTTTCTAAAAAAGGTTATAATCAAATACTAATTGAAGGTGGCGGTGGTTTGGCCGGTTCTTTGTTCGATGAGGGGTTGATTGATGAAATTTACTTTATGTACGCTCCCATTGTGATAGGGGGCACAAAGGCCGTTGCGGCGGTTGCCGGAAGAGGAAAAGCGCTTGTGAAGAACGCTTTTGAGTTCAGCGAAAACCGCATATTTGCTTTGGACAACAATTTTGTCTTTCACGGAGTGCGGGGCGGCGGGATTTTTAAGGAGAAGGGATGTTTACGGGCATAGTAACACAAACAGGAGAAGTGCGGTCAAGGTCTTCCTCTGCCATAAGCGTTGAGATGGACACAACCCTCATAAGAGAAGGAGACAGCGTGGCCGTAAACGGCGTTTGTCTGACAGCCCGCCACGGCGGACTTTCAGCTTCATCTGTCAAAAGAGGTCGGGCTGTTTTTGATGTGTCGCCCAAAACTTTTCAGCTCACGAATCTTTCTTCCGCGAAAACGGTCAACATAGAGCTGCCGCTGAAAGCCTCGGATTATCTTTCCGGCCATTTTGTGACGGGCCATGTTGACGGCATGGTGAAACTGGTGAGAATAGAGGATGGCGGGAATTTCAAAAAGCTTTATTTTGCCTTTGAAAAGAAATTCGCGCCTTTTATAGCGCTGAGAGGCTCGGTTGCTCTTGACGGCATAAGCCTCACCGTTGAGGGCATGGAAAACGGCGTTTTTTCCGTCAATGTCATACCCGAAACCGTCAAAAGAACGAATTTGTCAAAAAGGAAAGCCGGCGATGCGGTCAATTTTGAGGCCGATGTGCTGGCAAGATATGTTGTAAACAGTATGAATAAGGCCGGAGATGGCATAACAAAGGAGACGATTCATAAGGATAAGAATAATCGCTCCGAAACCTTGTCGCCAGGCTTGCTTACAAAGGAGAAACTTGAGAAATGGCTGTAAAATTTTCAAACATAGATGACGCTGTAAAAGATTACCGTCAGGGAAAGCTGGTTGTGATTGTTGATGACGCCGCGCGGGAAAACGAAGGGGATCTCGTGTGCGCCGCCTCAAAGATAAGTTCCGCGAAGATAAATTTTATGGCCAAGCACGGCCGCGGCCTTATTTGCGTTGCCATGAAAGAGAAGGCTCTTGCGCGTTTGAACCTGAATCTTCTGTCCCGGAGTTTCAATGCCTCAAATCCCAGGGAAGCGGCTTTCACTCTCTCCTGCGACGCCGCCAAGGGCGTGAGCACCGGAATCAGCGCCGCCGATCGCGCCAGGGCGGTGAAGGCTCTCGTCTCACCGTCGTCAAAACCTTCCGATATTGTTTCGCCCGGTCATATTTTTCCACTACAGGCGCAGAAGGGAGGCACGCTTGTGCGCGCCGGACACACCGAAGCGGCTGTGGATATGTCAAAGCTCGCGGGCCTTAATCCGTCAGGGGTGATATGCGAAATAATGAATGACGACGGCACCATGGCCAGGCTCCCTGATCTGGTGAAGTTCAGCGCGAAACACAAGCTCCGTCTGATAAGTCTTGCCCAGATAATAGAAAAGCGCAGGCAGACGGAAAAACTCGTGGAGAGAGTGGCTGAAGCCAAACTCCCGACCAGGTTCGGTGAATTTACCATTGTTTCCTACAGGAGCAAAATCTCCCAGGAAGACTTTGAAAGCCGCGCGCATGCGGCTCTCGTCAAAGGCGATGTCAGGGGTAAAAAGAAAGTGCTCGTGAGGGTTCATTCTCAGTGCCTCACGGGAGACACATTCCATTCTCTGAGATGCGACTGCGGCAGCCAGTTGGACGAGGCGATGAAAAAAATAGAAAAAGAAAAACTCGGCGTGCTGCTTTATATGAGGCAGGAGGGTAGAGGCATAGGCCTTGAAAACAAGATAAAAGCCTACGCTTTGCAGGACGGCGGCATGGACACCGTCGAGGCCAACGAGGCTCTCGGCTTTGAGGCGGATCTGAGGGATTACGGCATAGGCGCGCAGATTCTCGCGGATCTGGGCTTGACGACGATAAAACTGATGACCAACAACCCCCAGAAAGTGAAAGGTCTGGGCGGTTTCGGCCTGAAGGTCGCCGAGAGGGTGCCGTTAAGTGTTAAGCCCGGCTCGGCCCACTGCCGTCATTATCTGAACACCAAAAAAGAAAAGCTGGGCCATCTTTTATGAAGTATAAAGAGTCCGAAACAATAGAGCTGAAAAAATCCACTTCCGAGTTAAAAGAAGCGATTATTTCTATGGTGGCTATCCTCAATAAACACAATGGCGGCGAGTTATATTTTGGCATTAAAGATGACGGCCGCGTCGTCGGGCAGGATGCGGGAAACCGGACGCTGAGGGATATTTCCAGGGCAATTTCAGAAAAAATAGAACCCAAAATTTACCCCGGGATACGGCTGCTAAAGCTTGACGGTAAAGTTTGTATAAAAATAACTTTCAAGGGAAAAAACACGCCGTATTTTGCTTCTGGCCGCGCTTACATTCGCGTTGCCGACGAGAACCGTCAGATGAGCGCGCGCGCACTTGAAAATTTAATAGTAAAGAAAAACAAAAATAAACTCCGGTGGGATAAAGAGGCCTGCCCGCAGGCAAAAGTAGCGGATATCAGCGCAAAAAAACTTAAAGCGTTTCTGAAAATCGCCGGATTAAAATATGATACCGCGCTTAACGCATTGGCTAAATTAAAGATTCTAAGCGGCAGAAAACTGATGAATGCAGCCGTGATCCTGTTTGCCAAAACCCCGCAGAAATTTTTTCCCAACGCCAAATTGCGCTGTGCTGTTTTTGCAAGGGAAGACACCGCGCTAATAATTGACAGAAAAGAATTTGAAGGTGATATTTTTTATCTCATTGAAAAAGCGCAGGAATATATTATGGAGCATCTGCATATAGGGATGCGCGTTGAGGGTTTGTACAGAATAGATGTCCCTGAGATAGACAAAGAAGCTTTCCGGGAAGCGATCATCAACGCCTTTTGCCACAGGGATTACCGTGAATACGATTCCGTAAACATCGCCATTTTTAAAGACCGTCTGGAAATAAGGAGCCCGGGGCTGCTCTATGGCGGCCTCACCATTGAAAAAATCAGAACGGAATCAGTGTTGGAAAGACGAAACGAATTGATTGCCGGGTTATTCCACCGGATACACATTGTTGAAAAGTGGGGGAGAGGGATTTCTCTGATACTTTCAAAAGAACCCGCCGCTGTTTTTAAAGAAGTCGGCAGACAGTTTATAGTTGTCTTTACGAGAAAAAAAACCGCGGAGAACACTGTCCGGAAAAAGGTCGTAGAAAAGGTCGTAGAAAAGGTCACTGAAAATCAGAAGAAAATATTGGATGAAATTAGAGGGAATAAATTCATCACCGCGAAAAAACTATCTGAGATAATTGAAATATCTGAAAGGAAAATTCAGGAAAATATAAAAAAACTCAAACAAAAAAAATTGTTAAAACGCATCGGCCCCGATAAGGGCGGTCACTGGAAAGTTAAAATATGAGCGGGGTCGGGTTTTGACAATTCATAAGGTCAGGCATAATTGCAGTGTTGCATCCGCCGGGGTGGAGCGGAGCCTGACATTGGACATAATTGAAAAAGAGGTTTGATAATGAAAAATATTATTAACGGAATTAGAAAATGTAAAGAAAATTGCTACAAAGCCAGATACAAATTTGATCTTAAAACAACCGGCGGCAGAATAATAACAAAAGAAGAATTATTGGCGGCAAAACCGTTAGTGGACGATTGGAGGAATCAGAAAATTTTATTAATATCTCAAGCTCCGTCAAAGCAAGCTTTTGTGGACGGTGAATTGAGCAGTTTAAATAATAATTTTTTCTCAAAATTTTTCTTGCCGAAAATATTTTCTGAAAGTTCCATGCAGGCGGCAATGAAAATATTTAAAAAAAGGGTTTTCTGGTTACACACTTCAAATTGTTATCCTTTTGTTTACTCTGAAAAAAGAAAAAGAGATAAATCGCCGCTTTTGAGATGCGCAAATAAATATATTGGCGAAGTCATTGATAAAATGCGCCCCCTGTTTATTATTCTTATGGGTGGCTCGGCAACTAAATA